>NZ_CAKVJB010000001.1 GCF_934754935.1 uncultured Holdemanella sp.
GCGGTATCGAGATGCAATGAGCTCTAAGCACAGTAAATAAGCGAATAATTACCATTCATTTGCAAAAGAGGAGCTTTTTTTGAATTCATACGTTTTTTTCTTCTCTTTCATTGAAAACGCTATTATAATTGACTTATGAACACAATAATGAATCAAGTTCTTCAAGAGAACTCAATAGGAACATGGAAATTAGTAGATGATCAATTATATGGGGATGATTGTTTCTTCGATTTGATTGGCGCATCAAAGAAACTGGATGCGCAAGAATGCTTAAAATTCCATTTATCACATGTACATCCTGAAGATCAAGAACAATTTAGTGAATATGTTAGAAAATTAAGCGAAGAAAGAACGGAAATTGTGTATCGTTTTCTACATCCTGAAAAGGGGGTTATGATGATTCGCTGTTCAGGTAAGAAAATGGAAGATGGTTCGATTGCCGGTATTCATCAAGATATAAGTGACATTGTACGTTTAGAAAAGGATAAGATTGTAGAAACGTATCTATCTGAAACAAATGAGAAATTACGTAATCAAAATGTTGCTCAAAATGATTACTATAAAGAGATTCTAGATGAGTTACCATGTGGAGTATTCGCATATACAGTAAAGGAACATAGAATTGTTCATTTAAATAAAAGAGCTTTAAAGATATTTCATATAGACGATTTAGAAGATGTGCAAAGTAAGATGCGTTCAATCTTTAAAAAGTTTGAATATCCAGATCCAGCCACAAATGATTGCTTGATCGCATTAAGAACAAATGATGGCTCAGTTGACTTTGAAGTGATTATCAATCCTAAAGAATCTTATGAAGTACATGCACTCGCAAAGTCAAAAGTATTTAAATATCCAAATGGAGAACGTATTATTATTACAATATTTGTCGATATTTCAAACCTTGTAATGTTGAAACAATCTTTAGAACAAGCCAAAGAAGGAAGTGCCGCTAAAAGTGCATTCTTATTTAATATGTCGCACGATTTAAGAACACCATTAAATGCGATTATTGGCTTTAGTGAATTGATGAAAAGTCATTGGGAGGATTCAAAAGTTTCTAGAAACTATCTAGAAAAGATTGATGAATCCAGTCAATACTTACTTTCTTTGATCAATAATATTTTAGAAATGTCTAAAATAGAAAGTGGAAAAGAAGAATTGAAAGAAAAACCATGGGATATTTATACTTCTTGTGATAATCTTCTACAATTTTTTGAACCCGATATTCGTCAAAAGAATCAGACATTGAACTATGCGGTGAATATTAAACACAATATGATTTTAACGGACTCTTTAAAAATCAGAGAAATCTATGTGAATTTAATGAGTAATGCGATTAAATATACCAATGTAGGTGGCACGATTTCTTTTTCTTTAGAAGAAATTGAAAGAGAAGAAGGTTTATCCGACTATAAAGCAGTTGTTCAAGATACGGGTATCGGTATTTCTAAAGAATATTTACCACATATCTTTGAAAACTTCACAAGAGAAAAAACATCCAGTGAATCTGGTGTAATCGGTACAGGCTTGGGTATGCCAATCGTTAAAAAATTGGTGGATCTCATGCATGGAACTATAAGTATAGAGAGTGAAGAAGGTAAAGGAACAACCGTTGTTGTAAATCTTCCTCATCGCTATATCGTAGAGGAACAAGAAGTCAAAGAGGTGGATGACAAAGAAATTGATCTTACAGGAAAACACATTCTTCTTGTAGAAGACAATGATTTGAATGCTGAAATTGCCCAAACACTACTTGAAGATAAAGGTCTTAAAGTTATGCGTGCTAAAGATGGATTAGAAGCTATAACGATAGTGAAAGAAAATGCGGTGGATTGTTTCGACTGCATATTAATGGATATTCAAATGCCAAGAATGAATGGCTTTGAAGCCTGCAAAGTTATACGTTCTTTGCCAAATAATCGAAGCCAACTTCCTATCATTGCCCTTACGGCCAATGCCTTTGAAGAAGATCGTAAAGATTGTTTAGATGCAGGTATGAGTGAACATGTCGCAAAACCGATTGAAATCCAATCTTTACTACAAACAATTGAATCTGTACTAAAAAAATAGCGGCAATTGTCGCTATTTTAAATTTTCTAAGAATAAGAAGTCTTTAAATTTGATGTGTTGTACATTACTTGTCGAATAATCAATATCATCCATTGTGATGATGATTTTTTTATCAATTTGACTAACACCATTAAAAGCTTTAAATTCACGCTCATACGCTTTATCTTCTGCAACACTATATGCCACTTGGATATAATACTTTAGATTGTCTTTTTGAGCTAGAAAATCAATTTCCTTTCCCTTATTGTCATAGACGGTAAGACTATATCCCATATATATAAGCTCATTGTATATTATATTTTCTAGATTATGCGTTAAATCATAACGATTGTTTAATTTACGAATCGAATTTAACGAAACATCACAATTATAAATTTTTGTAGGATATTCCAATTCTGTTTTTGTTCTAGAAGAATATTGTTTGATGGGTTCAATAATATAAGCTTCTTCTAAATAGCCAATCCATTTCTTGACAGTATTTATACTGCATTTTGTGCCATGCGTATTCATATAATCACATATGGATTTTACGGAATAATTTCTTGCGTTTGATATTAAAATGAAATTAACAACCTTTTTAAAATCCTCAGATTTTCGAATTTTGTAGCGATTGATTATATCATTTGAAACAATGGTTTCATCTAAATCATTCAAGTATCTTTTTTGAGCTTCCAAAGAATCAAATTCAATTCGTTTAGGAAAGCCACCCCATACTAAATAATCCGTTAGAGAAATATCTTTATTTAATTCTTTTCCATATTCATATAATTCTCTATATACAAAAGGACGAATATGAAATGCGACATAGCGACCCGATAATTCTTTGGTGAATTCTCGAGATAATAATTTTGAATTGGATCCAGTAATAAATAACGAACAATTATGTTTTCTAAGTGTTTTACATGCGACAGACCAATTATCAATTGTTTGGATTTCATCTAAGAAAACATAGCACAATTCGTTTGTATCACGATTGTTGTCAATATAGTCTACAATGTCTTGCCATGTAGATAAATTAGATGTAACGGCACGATCTTCAAAATCAAGATAAATTATATTTGTTGAATTTTTTGAAATTTCAGTATTGATTTGTTCCAATATGATGGATTTTCCACATCTTCTTACACCCGTAATGATTTTAATTAAATCACTATCGTAAAACGGGCGAATTTCTGATAAATATTTCTCTCTAATTATCATATGCATATCCTCCTATTGAAATTATATTCAAAATTGTACAAAAATGTCAATGCTACTGAAAATAATGTCAATATTGTGCAGAAATGTCAATAGTAGTGAAAATAATGTTAAAAATCGTGCAAAATTGTCAATAGACTTATTTCTCTCTAAAAAGTAATTTTTAATGATATAATAAATGTACAAATATTTGTTCTCAAATACAGATTATAGATTTGAATATTATAAGAAAACGGAGGACAAATATGAAAACACCAAAAGAATATAGTGATAATCTTTCAAATCAAATTATCACCAAACAAATGTTAGTGGATTGTTTGTATAGTGTGAATAAACGAGCCAAAAACTATCGTGATAAAGAAAGAGAACAAAGAGCGTATTCTAGATGTCATCGCTATGTTGATAATTCAGCATTCATTGATGGAGCTAGAAAAAAGAAACTAGGGATGTATCGCATGAAAGATATGTTGTTGCAAATTTTGACACCCATTTGTATCCACAAAGAATTCATTGGCTATGAGACTGAAAGAATCTATAGTTATGAAGTAGAGGAGTACAAAAAGTATAAGAAACAATTCTATTATGAAGGGCAGTATATGGATGATGATTATTCCATTGTGCACTTTGGAGATGTTGAACTTAAGGATTAACCAATATATCACTATTACTTGTTCTATGATTTAGAATGTGGGCATACTTTTCATACACCTATTAAAGAAGAGGATTTAGAAAAGTATTCTTTACCGATTATAGAAATTAGTGAGTTAGAAACGACGGGCCATAAGGTCAATGATTTGGTAAGCTTACAGTTTGTACGAAAAGTCATTCAATTGATTGAAGAAAATATGTATATACTACAGTAAAAGCGCAGGAAATCCTACGCTTTGTTTATTTCTTCATGATTTCTACGATTGTCGTATCTACATCTTTCATTCCATGTTTAGAAAGATAAGCCATATTTTGAATACACTTTTCTGGACTGCTTGCCACAATACCATCACTATCCTTTACTGGAGCGTTGTTTAATGCGGCTTTTGCACAAATTAAAGCTGCAACTGTTCCAGTAGATACTTTTAGGCTACATCCCACTTTTCCGCCATCACAAATCATACCTGTAACTGTACCCGTCATATTTTTGATCGTATATCCAATCTGATCTTTATTTCCACCAAACATATAGACTAGGGCTGCACTACAAGCTGTACTACTTGCCATGACACAAGTACACATAGGGGATAATTTACTAATATAAGAATTGATATAGCGATTTAATAAGTGTCCTAAAGCTAAAGCCTTTAATTCTTTTTCTTTTGCGATATGTTCCTCTTCAGCAACAATATGAATTGGAAGAATGAGGGCAATACCCTTAGTACCTGCACCTGAACTGGACATCGTACTTAATGGACATCCAGAAAGTCTAGCTTCTATGGCCGAAGTTAGTATGGATATAAGATTTGATGAAAAGGAACTTGATAAAGGCAAGTTATGATCTTTGGCATAGTCAGCAAGTTCTAAATTCATCTTGACTCCATCATAAAGAAATTCAATATCATCAACATCAAGTTCATTGACTAAATCAACAATATCAGAAATTTTCATCTGTTTAAGACTTTGAATTAAACTGGATTGTGTATTTAAAGTGTTTTCATTATTCTTAGAAAGATAGATTACGTTTGTATGTTCATCCTTGATGATACAAGTACTCGTTTGATTTTGAGTATGAATTGTACCCTTCACAAAAAGTCCTGTTTGACTTGAATCTACATGTATTTGTGTATCTTTAAATTTGTACACTTTATTTTTAATTTCATCATCAATATCTTCAAACAGTTTTAAACCCTTCTCTGGATTCTTTAAAAAAGCACCAAGTGTTGCTGCATACTTTAATCCCACATCCTCAAAATTAGGTATACCGGCTGACATTCCATTTTTAAAGATTCCAATATTCACATCACATTCAATAGAAAGGATTTCTTCATCCAATACTTTTGAAGCATGTGCCAAACATAAGGCAACACATACAGGTTCTGTACAACCGAGTGCTGGTATTACATCTTGTTTTAATAATTGTATACATTCTAATTTGTTTAACATACGATCACCATACGTATTATACAACAACAAAAATTAACATTTAAACTTATAGTTTGTGTTATAATCTTGAGTTGGAAATATAACCGAGGTACAAAAAAGTGAAGAAGAAAACAATAGTCCCATTAACTGTATTTCTTGTAGGAATATGTCTTTTGGGCTTATTTACATATAATATAAATAGTCAAATTCAAAATAATCAGCGCACACTTGCACTTATGAATGCGAAAACGTATGGGCAACAAATAGAGGATGATTTAGAAAATGGAGTTGGCATCACAAATTCTTTAGAACAAGTTTTAATCAATTCAGATGGACAGATTCATGATTTTTCTAAAATCGCAAAATACATGATGACAAGTTCTATACACAGTGTGCAACTTGCACCCAATGGAGTTGTCTCAGAAATTTATCCGGATAAAGGAAATGAAGCGGGTAAAATTGATTTATTAAATGATTCAAATCGAAGTGAAATTTCAAATTACGCAAAAAAATATCATACAACCATTATCCAAGGTCCTTTTGAGTTGAAACAAGGTGGTTCCGGCATTGCGGTTCGAAATCCAGTTTATTTAGAAGATGAAAATGGACAAGAATATTTTTGGGGCTTTACAATTGTGGTTATTCGTGTGCCAAAAGTGTTTGAGGATTCTACAAATGCCTTATCTAAATTTAGGTATACGTATAGACTTTCAAAACAAGAAAGTCCTTGGAATAAAAAATATAAAGAAGTCTATGCCTCTACGGACAAAATGATTCAACCAGAATCGTATGACTTTATTGTGGGTCAAGAAAAATGGAAATTAGAAGTAATGCCAAAAGATGGATGGAATCATACGAAAGAAGTATCCTTAGTTTTAGTTTGTGGAATGATTATTGTTCTACTTCTTACTATTCTTACAAAAGTTTTATTACTTCTAGATGAAAGAAGAATCGAATTAAAAGAACTAGCCCATAAAGATGGACTGACTAAACTTTATAATCGGTATGGATTTGATGAGTTGGCAGATAAAATGATTTCAAAAAATCCTCAAGCACATTATGTAGCTGCTATGTTAGATGTGGATGATTTTAAGATTGTGAATGATATGTATGGACATGCCTATGGAGATAGAGCTTTAATAAGTCTAGCCAAAAGTATGCAGGAATTCTTTCCAACCACTGCTCTTCTAGGAAGAAATGGTGGAGATGAATTCTGTATTCTTTTACCGAATGAATATAAGGAATTGTTGATTGAATTCACAAAACTACCGAAAACATTCACTTACCATGGACAAATATATTCCTTTTGTATATCACTTGGATATGCAGAATATCCAGATAATGCTTCAGAACGCTCTCAACTCATGCGTTGTGCCGATGCAGCTCTTTATGAAGTAAAACTTCATGGTAAAAATGGATGTATGGCCTATAAAGAAGGATTTCAATATGGAGTTCGTAAACAACTTGGATTTGTATTAAATGACATATCTGAAAATTTACCTGGAGCCTTTATGATATATAAGGCTGATAAATCGGATGATGAAATCTTCTATGCCAATAAAGAATTCTTGGATATGGCTGGATATGAAAATTTAGATGCATTATTTAAAGGCACAAATAAAAGTTTCCGCAATTTGATTCGTGAAGATCAACAAGAATTGGTAGAAACTAGTATTTGGCATCAAATTGAAAGTGGAAGTAGTGATGATTATATCCATTACAGTTTACGTAAAGCCGATGGAACCTATATTTTAGTACTTGATCAAGGAAGAATTGTGGAAAGCGAACATTTCGGCCGAGTGTTCTACGTTTTATTCATGGATTGTCAAGCTATGCAGGAGCATTATGGTACAAAATTTGACGAAAAAGATGCGTGATGGTTTATAATAGGATCATGAATAATAAAAATATAGTTTATCGAATCCTAATTCTTTTTGTGTTGGTATCACTCGTGACAAATATGGCGTGTTTATTTATCCGAAATAGTGTAATTACGCAAGAAAAATTAAAGGCTGAATATACAGTAAAATCAACCATTGATCGTGTTGAAACAAAATTAGAGACATATATTGAAAAAGTGCAATTTTTAAAGAAAACAATCGAATCGGGCATTGAATTAAACGATGCCTATTTTCAATCAATCGCATCTAGATTATATGGAGATGATCCTGCCATTAAAACAATTGAACTAGCTCCAAATGGTGTGATTCAAAATGTATATCCACTTAAGGAAAATGAAAAAGTAATTGGCATGAATATGTTGAGGGAGCGTGATCGTAAACAGGCAGCTACTTTGGCAAAAGATACAAAGAAATATACTCTAGAAGGTCCTTATAATCTTAAACAAGGTGGAAAAGGTGCCCTATTATATGATCCTATCTATGTGAATGATGAATTTTGGGGATTTTCCATTCTAGTTATTGACTGGGATGTTTTCTTAGATGAAATTCACTTAAGTGATTTAGAAAAAGCATCCTATGATTTTGTGGTTTGGAAAAAGGATCGTAATACAAATGAAAAGATCATTGTTTCAAAAAGTACAAACGACATAGATTCAAATACATTATTGATAAAGTGTAAACTTCCAAATAATAAGTGGAATTTTGAAATTGTTCCAAAACAAGGCTGGATCAATCAATATCTAATGATAAGTTTAGTTGTCGCAAGTATCTTAATCGATTTTCTTGTGACGGCAGCCATTGCTCAATTTGAGATTCGACATCGAAAAGATTTAGAATATGCAAGTCAAATTGAATTACAGGCAAAAAAAGCTCAAGAAGCAAGTGCATCTAAATCTCGTTTCTTATTTAGTATGTCACACGACATTCGTACACCCATGAATGCGATCATGGGATATACAGAATTAATGGAAAAGAATATTGGAAATACAGAAAAAGAAAAAGACTATCTATCCAAGATTCGTTCTTCGAATAAATTCCTTTTGGATTTAATTAACTCCATTTTAGAAATGGCTCGCATTGAAAGTGGTAAAGAAACATTGAATATAAAAGCATGTAATATATTTGAGATTATTGAATCTTTGAATTCTGTATTTGAAAAATTAGCTCATGAAAAAGGATTAGAGTATCAATGTACGACAAATATTCAACATCCATATATTTATTGTGATTCAATTAAGCTTGAAGAAATATTGTTGAACATTGTAGGAAACTCCATTAAATATACGGATAAAGGTATGGTTTTGATTCGTTTGGAAGAAGTAGAATCCGGAGCTTTTCAATGCATGATTCAAGATACAGGTATTGGAATGAGTGAAGAATATCTTCCACATGCCTTTGAAGATTTTTCAAGAGAAAAATCAGGTGCACAAACGAGTGTAAAAGGTACAGGACTTGGTTTATCAATTGTGAAATCTTTGGTTGAATTAATGCATGGTACAATTGAAATTTCAAGTCAAGTTAATCAAGGAACAACAACTCGAATAGAATTTCATTTTGAAATAGCTAGTGAAAATGAATTAGAGAATAAACAAGAAACGAATATTATAGACTTTAAAGGAAAACACGTCTTACTTGCAGAAGATAATGATTTAAACGCAGAAATTGCCATGACACTCTTATCTGACTATGGTTTTATATTAGATCACGTAAATGATGGGATTGCGTGTGTTAAAAAAGTTAAAGAAAATAAGTATGATCTTATTTTAATGGATATTCAGATGCCAAATATGGATGGTTATCAAGCCACTCAAGAAATCCGTAAATTTAGCGACATTCCAATTGTTGCGATGAGTGCCAATGCCTTTGAAGAGGATAAACAAAAAGCTTTATCCATAGGAATGAATGGCTATATCGCAAAACCAATTGATATGGATAATGTACTTATAACACTATCTAAAGTTTTAGTATTTAAATGTCCAGTTTGTGGAAAATATACGTTTAAATCGGGTCCAGGAAGCTATGAAATATGTCCAATCTGTGGATGGGAAGATGATAAAAGTCAATATCATGATCCTACACTAACTGGTGGAGCGAATAAATTAAGCTTAAAGGAGTACAAAGAACAATATGAAAAGAATCATCAATAAATATCTACTTTTATTCCTTTGTATATTCTCACTTGTGCTTCCAACAGGATGCGATAAACAAGTTGTCGTTGATTATCAAGAATATCATTTCCGAAATGAGAACTTATTAGAGTCTCACTATGAAAAACATGGTATAGAAATGGGATTTTCATCCAGTGAAGAATATGAATCGAGTGCCAGTGATGTAGTGAATGATCCAGAATCCTTGTACAAAACGGAAAAGGAAGATGGAGATGATGTATATTATAAAGAGGATACCAATGAATTTGTGGTTGTATCCAACGATGGATATATTCGTACGTATTTCAATCCGGATGCGGGTAAGAAATATTTTGATCGGCAATAAGAAAAGACCGAATGTCAGATTAAAATCTGAATATTCGGTCTTTTTGATTCATTAAGCTAAAACTTTTTCTGGCTGTTTATAGATACTCTTATTTAAAATACGCACTAAAACAGGAATGATAATCAATTGAATAATGATTCCTGGAAGGCAAGTAATAAAGCTTGCACTCATAAATACAGATAATGTATAGCCTTGTGTACTAAGAATAAATGTGTTAACTAGACCATTCATAATTCTTCCTGCAAGCATCGCAATAATTAAGCTTACATATAGTTTAGACATTTCATTCTTCATTGAAATATATTGTGTACATAAACCAGCTGCAAGGCCATAAACACCAAGTTCAATAATCATTTTAGGTAACATCATTGCAGGAGGCATACCTGTCATTACACTTGAAATGAAGGGTGTGATGATTCCACATGCCAAACCATATGGCCATCCACAAAATAATCCGCAAATCAACACAGGAATGTGCATTGGTAAAAATATGCTTCCAGCATTTGGAATCACATGAAATGCCATAGGAAGTAATACGCCTAAGGCAATGCATAAAGCACAAGATACTAATTTTTTGGTGATACTATTCATCATTAAATACCTCTTCTTCTAAAAAATATTTGGTAAAGATATATGGACATATCAAGATTTAACATTGTATATATTGTTTGAAATAATCGATATCAAGAATTAATATTTTTTGATTCACAATCTTAATGACGCCTTCCTCTTTTAACTTACAAAGAATTCGACTCACACTGTTTCGAGTGGAAATTCCACAAAATCCTGCAATATCGTCATTTGTGATTTGAAAATCAATAAGCATACCTGCTTCTACTTTACGACCAAACAATGGAATTAACTGATATAAGAAGGAGCATATCGCACCTGTTTTTCCATTCATCATCATAATTTGTTGGCGAAAAATAGCTTCCGTTAATTTTTCTCGATAATATGCATTGACATAGTCTTGTAGTTTTTGATCTTGATTGACATACCTCCAAAATAATACTCTAGGAATTCTATAGAATGTGGCCACATCGCTTTCAACACGAACATTAAATGGAGCGGATGTATATTGACTTACTTCATCTTTTAATAAAGAAATAATATCTGGTGTATTGATATAAGAAATGTTAAATTCACGACCATCATGCAGAATGATACTTGTCTTAATTACACCTTCTTTTAACACATAGGTATCTTGTTGTTCAAGCCCATAATATGCCAAATAAGTGTGCCTCTTTTTCTGAATGGTAGGCACATTTTTTTCTTCTAAAAAATTGAGTAAATACGCATTGTCCATATTCAATTCTCCTTTACCAGTTCCGAATTATAACAATACTCCAAAATTTGCGAAACAACAAATGTTAACATTAAATGAGGTTCCGCAATTTTTTAATTCGGATTATATTAATTTGGAAAAAAAAGGAGAGATAAAAATGTTTGAAATGAATGTGCCTTATGATAAAGGTCAAATGAAAATCAAATTAGAAGATAAAAATCTAGCAGGTGTTCTTGAAGGAAGACAAAGTGATTATAAAACTACACTTTCTGAAAATGAAATTGTGGAACAATCGTTAAACAATCCAATTGGATCTAAAAGTTTAGAAGAGCTTGCTAAGGGAAAGAAAAATATTGTCATTATTAGCTCAGACCATACGCGTCCTGTACCTTCAAAAATTATTACACCCATTCTTTTAAGAAGAATTCGCAGTGTATCACCCGATGCACGTATTCGTATTTTAGTTGCGACTGGATTCCATAGAGAAAGTACACATGAAGAGCTTGTAGCTAAATATGGAGAAGAAATCGTTAAAAATGAAGAAATCGTTATGCACGTATCAACAGATGATTCTTCTATGGTAAAAATTGGACAATTACCAAGCGGAGGCGACTGCATTATTAATAAAGTAGCTGCCGAAGCTGATCTATTGATTTCTGAAGGATTTATTGAAGCCCACTTCTTTGCAGGATTCTCTGGAGGAAGAAAATCTGTGTTGCCTGGTATCGCATCTTATAAAACGATCATGGCAAATCACAGTGGTGAATTTATCAATGATAAAATGTCTCGTCCAGGAAATTTGCAGCACAATCTAGTTCATGAAGATATGGTATATGCAGCAAGAACGGCAAAACTAGCCTTCATTGTCAATGTTGTATTAAATGGAAATCATGAAATTATTGGCTCATTTGCAGGAGATATGGAAAAAGCTCATGAAAAAGGTTGTGATTTTGTTCGTTCTTTGGCAAGTGTAAATAAAGTCAATTGCGATATCGCAATCAGTACGAATGGTGGATATCCTTTGGATCAAAATATTTATCAAGCCATTAAAGGTATGACAGCTGCTGAAGCTACATTAAATCCAGATGGCATTATCATTATGATTGCAGGATGTCGTGATGGACATGGAGGAATTGGATTCTACCACAATATTGCGGATGTAAAAGATCCAGAAGAATTTGAACAAAAAGCCATTCATACACCTCGCTTAGAAACAGTGCCAGATCAATGGACATCGCAAATCTGTGCACGTATTCTAGCTCATCACAAAGTGATTTTGGTTTCGGATTTAGTAGATCCTCAACTAGTAAAAGATATGCATATGGATCTAGCTACAACTGTAGATGAAGCTTTAGAAAAAGCATTTGAAATAAAAGGTAAAGATGCCAAAGTTGCCGTCATTCCTGATGGCTTGGGTGTCGTTGTAAATATGTAAGGAAGGAAATTTGAATTTATGTTACACAATTTAATTGCGGAATTTTTATCAACAGGATTAATGATTTTATTTGGTGTGGGAGTACATTGCGATGAAGTTTTGACGAACACAAAATATCACGGAAGTGGACACATCTTTGCGATTACGACATGGGCCTTTGGCATCAGTGTATGTCTATATATTTTTGGTGGAGTTTGTATGAATCCTGCCATGGTGCTTGCCCAATGTGCTTTAGGTATGCTTTCATGGACATGCTTTATTCCATACAGCATTGCCGAATTTTTAGGCGCAGTCGTAGCAGCTATGATTTGTTACGTCATGTATAAAGATCATTTCACAGAAAGCGAAGGAAATGTAAATCCAATTGCCATTCGTAATATTTTCTCTACGAATCCAAATTGTAGAAATCTACCACGAAACTTTTTGGTCGAAACCATTGCCACTACAATTTTCTTGAGTGCTATTTTAGCAGTTGCCACAAAATATGAAACACAATTACCAATTGGTGTTGGACTAATTGTTTGGGCTGTTGGTATGGGTCTTGGTGGAACAACAGGTTTTGCGATGAATCAAGCTCGTGATTTAGGGCCTCGTTTGGCATTCCAATTATTACCAATTAAAAATAAAGCCAATAATGATTGGCAATATGGACTATTAGTTCCTGGAATTGCTCCTTTTGTAGGTGCATTACTTGCAGCTTTATTCTGCCATTTATTTTTAGGTATTTAATATTAGAAAAGACAGGTATTCAACTGAATATCTGTCTTATTTTATATTTTCTTTTGTGTTTTTAAATCATATAGCGCAATAGCTAAACAGAATGTTTCTGAAATAGTACAACTGATCCAGATCCCATTTTCTTTAAATAGTGTTGTACAAATAAATAGAGACAATAAGACAAGAAGAATACCACGAGAAATGGATAGTACAAAAGCTTTTCTTGGCTCTTCTAAAGCAACCATATAACCACTTGTGATGACGACATGTCCCATAATCAAAAAGACAAAGCTAAATTGACGTAGAGCTGTAATCGTACTAAAGTAATTGGCTGTATCTTTTGGGATAAAGGACGAAGTAATAGCTGGCGCAAAAATTTCGACAACTAAGAACAATAAAACACCAGCACAAGATACTAATACACGTGCATATTTATGCAAGGTAGAAACAGCTTTTTTATCTTTTCGACCATAATAGTAACTCACTAATGGCTGTGTTCCCTGACTTGTTCCAACCATCACCATCAACACTAAGTTATAGATATACATAAGTACGGTAAAAGTCACGAGTCCATTTGTTCCAAGTAATTGATTGATACGATAGTTAAATACTGTAATCATAATGCCAGGAGAAATTTCAGAAATACAATCTGGCAATCCTAATGCAAGAATACGGGAATATTCATGCCAAGGATAGCTTGCCTTCACAAAATGGAAATGCGATTTATGACTAAACGCAAAATGATAAAAGAAGAAGCAGAAAGTCACAAGTTGTGATAAACCAGTCGCTAAGGCAGCACCTGCAATTCCCATATTCAAAGGTCCCATAAATAAAGGGTCAAGAAGTAAGTTTGTGCCAGCACCTAGACAAATACCCATAATGGATTTTTGAGGAAAGCCATCGGCCTTTAATAAAACTTCAAAGCAATAAGATACAATATAGAAGAAGGAGAAGCACGATAATACTTTGATGTAGGTATCTGCATAATCAAATACATCTGAGTTTGCACCTAGAAATTCTGTAATATGATGCGAATTTATAAAAGACAAAACCGCAATACATAGAGCTACACAAGAAATCGTTATAGTGTTCATTGTGAATACTTCATGCATATTTCTTTCTTCACTTGCACCACGATAGATGGACATTACCGTACTTGATCCAATCGCAAATAAGACTCCAATCGAGAAAATCGTTGTGACATATGGACTTGCCACGTTTATAGAAGCTAATGCCGTATCGCCTTCATAGTGAGCCACAAATATACCGTCCACTAATGTATATAGATTGAAGATCACCATCGAACATATAGAGGGTATGACAAACTTAAGATATTGTTTCAACATAAAATCACCAATGTTAGTGTAAACCTTGGTATAATACTAAGGTCAAGGGTGGTCGTATGAAAAAATATTATAAAATCAATGAAATCGCAAAATTATACAATATTAAGACAGATTCACTTAGATATTATGAAGAAGTAGGCTTAATTCATCCTCTTCGTTCGAAATCAAATTATCGATTATATACACTGAATGATATTTATATTTTAAATATTATTCGTGACTGTTTAAAACTTGGATATGATACTTCTCAAATAAAGGAATATTTGGATAATCGCAGTGTAAATAATACGATTGCGTTTTTAAAGGAAGAAGAAAGATTGATCCAAAAACAGATTCAAGAATTAAATAAAACACTTCATTCGATTCAAACACGCATTGAATCTTTAGATTATACAAAACATATTGAGTTTAATACATGTGAAATTCAATCTTATCCCAAAAGATATTGTCGGTATTTAAAAGAAAAAATTGATCAAGATGAAAAAATCGATTTCTTATTGACGAAGCTGACTGAGTCGATGGAAGAAGATATTTCTGTATTAGGAAACATGGATTCAGGTAGTATTGTAGAATATAAAAATGATGAATATGTCTATACAAGTGTGTTTGTATTAACACAAGAAGAAAAGTATGATTTTATTCTCGATTCAGGTCTGTATTGTACGTATACATACACAGGGGATTATGATCGAACGAATCAATTGTTTTATAAAATGAAAGATTGGATCCAAGAACACGATTATACAATAGAAGGTCCTTTCTTAGAATTTTTATTGATTGATATTCATGAAACAAAAAAAGTGGAGGAGTATATTACCTCCATCCACGTTAAGGTTAAACCAAGATGATAAATCCAGATTCAATCGGTTTATATTCTTCGACATCCATTGAATCATAGTATAGATCTCCATTTGAGTCTAATACTAGAATTCGATGATTCTCACAAAGAGTTGGTAGAGTCTCTAATGTGTTGTTGATTCTATAAACCTTATTTTCGTTTTCAAACAATTGAGAATTATAGGAGTCTATATCATCTTCACAAATATAGGTATAGCTAGCACAATATAGCTTACCATCTACAAAATAAGGTTCAATACGATCTCTAGAACCATTACAAGGCGTATTTAAATAGCTTTTAGCATGTGCATCATCAACGACTTCAATTGGAAATTCAGATACTACCGGTTCGGATTTATTGCCATGTACAATCAATGATAGTGTATCTTCTGTCCTATTAAATTCTACGCTGCATAACATTTGGTTTGTGACAATATCATAATAAGTTGTATCACACACAATATATTTCTTATTTAATCGAGATTTCCAAACCGTATTTAATTCTTGTTTCTTGGCTTTTTGACTAAACGCAACTGTACGATTTCTCGTTGTCTTTAAAAGATAATCATTCTCAAAGAAGATTTGATTGCCTTTTTCATTGATCCATTTACCAGATTTATAATCCAACAAATCACTCATCATCCAGCCTTTTTCTGTTTTATCTTGCACAACCATACTTGATTTGATGGTTGTGATTTTTTGTAAGCCAAAGGCATGGGCATAAATGCCTGAATAGTCTGGATATGTATTTTGTTCTAAATACGTATTGAATAGGCGCATTAAAGTTATTGGTACTTCAAGTCCACAATCATGTGTTTCACTCAATGCCAATACGGCATTGTATTTTGGAACAATGATGAGTCTTGAACTAAAGAACATGCTGTTTCCACCTTTTGCCAGAACTCCATCACCAAAATCATAATCTGGATCGTGGTGTCTGACTAGATCCCAGCCTAAGCCAAAATCAATGGCACCTAGATCCGATTCTAGAAACGTAGTACCCCAGGATTTGGCCATTAAAGCTTTGGATTCTTCACTAATAATTGAATTGGGTTCTAGAAATAATTGTCCAAACTTACATAGATCGATCATAGAAGTGGTAATGCCACCAGCTCCTTGAATAGGGAAGTATTCTTTTGGCTTCTTACCTTCAGAAACTAAAGGATAATTGGAATTGATTGTATAGCTTGTGTTAGTGCTTTTTGCGCCAATCTTTTCTGTAATATATTTCTTTAAGACATCTTCATAATTCATATTTCGAACTTTTGAAACGACCATTTCTGCTAATGTGAAGCCATCATTACAATATGTACTATAGGTTCCTGGATCTGCTTTTAGAGTGCTTTTTGATAAATAGTTTAATACTTCAGAATAGTAGTCAAACTTAAAAGTTGTATTTACACTAAAATGTTTCCATTGCGTACCTGGAAGTCCACTTGAATGGTCTAAGCACATGCGTACTGTAATATCTTTATATCTTTCATCTTTCATTGTGAATTCAGGAAGAATATCGGCAACTTTATCTTCGAGTTGAATCAATCCTTCATCCACTAACTGCATGACACATACAGTGCAATAGATTTTAGATATCGAACAAACATTAAATGTACAATCCGTCGTGATGGGTTGATTGTTGATTTTATCAATAACACCAATCGCATCGGCACATACAATTTTTCCATCCTGCATGAATGCATAGCTGCAAGCTGTATAGTCTGGTTTTACCATAGCTTTTAATAATTGAGTAACTTGATTTTCCATATGATTTCTCCTTTAAAAGAAAACGAGTAGTTAGTCTGCAATGGCATCAATTAGAATGCTGTGATAGGCATTCACAATATCATCTACCGTTTCTTCAATATTCGCATTGTTGACAGCTACATAAGCTGCATATTTTTGGTACAATGGGTATCTTTCTTTATGCATTTGTTGAAGGGCTAGTTTAGAACTTGATAAAGGTCTATTTGGATCGGAACTAATTAATTTATCAACGTCTCGATCAATGAAGATCGTAATTCCGTTTAAACGTAAGAAGTCCATATTGACTTTATGTTTAATGGCACCACCACCTGTTGCGATGATTTTATTGTTCATCTTACTAGCTTCAATCGCAACTTCGGTTTCAATGGCTCTAAATCCAGCTTCTCCAGATTCCTGGAAGATTTCTGGAATGCTTTTTCCAGCTTTGGCAATGATCATGTCATCTAAGTCAAAGAATTCTTTTCCAAGCTTTTCTTCAAGCATTTTACCAATTGTGGTTTTTCCAGCACTAGGCATACCAATCAATACAATGTTACAACGATCTTTCAGCATTTCCTTTTTGATTTCATCAATGATGGAATCATCAAAAGACATGTTCTCGAAAATCTCAAATGTATATTTGGCTTGCGCAATCAACATTTCCAAACCAATCACACGCTTGATGTCAGCTTCTTGGGCTTCAAAACATAAACGCGTAAGAATTGGATTGTATACAACATCTAATACACATTCTAATTTATGGAACCAACTAACATCAATTGGTGCATTCGCAATATTAGGATACATACCTACTGGACTTGTGTTTACAACAATGTCCGCATCTAGATGCGATGTATACATTTCATCATAGCTAATGGCACCATGATCAGCACTTCTTGATACGATCACAATGTCTTTTGCGTTTTCGTGTTCGCAAACGGCTTTAACAGCAGCACAAGCACCACCGTTTCCGATGATCAATACTTTCTTGCCTTCCATATGTACGTTGTGTGCTTTAACCATATATAAGAATCCACCAAAATCTGTGTTGAATCCTTTTAATTTGCCATCCACATTGATGATGGTATTGACTGCACCAATGGCTTTGGCACTTTCATCCATTTCATCTAAGTAAGGAATGACATCCTTTTTATATGGAATAGTTACGTTGATTCCTTTGAAATCTTTCTTTTCCATAAATTCTTTGAACTCTTCTTTATTTAATTCTACCAATTGGTAGTCATAATCTTTTACGTTCTCTATTTTTGCGATTCTTGTCTGAATTTGTTTGGAGAAACTATGCCCCAAGTGCTCACCTATCAATCCGTATTTCATATCATTTCCTCTTTTCTAGAACATCCCTTTAAATGTTAAAAAAAGCATTTCGAATTAGAAATGCTTTTGTGTAACGCCCTGAAACTTAAAAATAACCATCATATACGTATGGCTTTTTTTCAGGGCTATTTAAAGTAAAAGTAATAATGTCTTGATGTGTTCATACGCATAGAATACACCATTTCATTGAAACTGGCAACTCTAAAATGAAAATGAATGTAAAAAGCAGAAAGTTGTTTCAAAAAAAGATGTGATACAATTTATCCGAAAGGAGCTAATTATGAATATTGGATTTATGGCTTGTATTGTACTATCTGTTTTGTTTCTAATTATAGGAATAATGTTTGCACTATTAAAAGAAAAAGGAGCTAAGTATGTTTCTGGTTTTAGTACATTAAATCATCCAGAAAAGTATGATAAGGCATATATTTCTTTAGATATGCGAAATCAATGTTTTACATATGCATTGATTCTGTTTCTAGGAGCTATTCTTTCTTGTTTCATATCCGATTATATCGCAATACCAATCTATATAATATGGGGTATTCTTTTCTTTAAATCTGTACATTTGGATGCTGAAAAGTCGTTTGAAAAGTATCTAATCAAGTAATTTAACGCAAAAACTTTACTTTTAACTTTTCCAAGTTAAATTGAAAATTTCTAAGTTAAAAGGATTGGGTATAAGTATTGACAGAAAGTTAGATAATATATATAAACGTTCTAAATTGAACGATTATGAGGAACTGCTTATGTTTCATGTAAAGAAAAGAACTCTTTTGTTGATAGCTGGAATTGTATGGTTGATTGCCGGATTTAATGTAGCACGATTAGGTGTGCTTTCCTATCGTGTAATCGAATCTAAATGGTATTTATATGTTTTAACAGTTGTTGTGTTCTCTATATTTGGAATGATGTTTTTCAAAATGAGCAAGAAACACACAAAACGAATAATGGGATATGAAGCAACACGTCCACTCTGGCATTTCTTTGATTTAAAAGCCTATATGATCATGGCTTGTATGGGGGTGGAGGAATTGGATTTAGAGCAGCTGGAATTTTCCCAGACATCTTTATCGCCTTCTTTTATTCAGGATTAGGTTGTGCATTAGCTTTAGCGGGTGTTACTTTCTTAAGAAATTATATTCAATATGAAAATTAAAGAAGAGATCGATTTTTGATCTCTTCTTTAATCAATATTGGAGTTTTGGACAATGAAATTACAGAAAGAATATACAGCAGGAGGTATATATCTGTTTTTCATGGTTGCATTATAAATGATACGTTTCTTTAAATGAAAATGGACAGAAGTCGTAGAGCTATGAATCCAGACAACTATAATGAGGATGGGACTATCAAAAAAGGAAAGAAGAAGTGGATCTTATTCAATTTAATGTGCTAAATGTAGTGCTTGTTTGTAGAGCTCACTGCTCTAACAGAAAGACAGGAATCCAAAGTTTGAAAATAATGTAAGATTGCTGCATAATGTTGTCAGTTAAGAATCCTCACTGCTTGTGGTGAGGAGTAGTCAGTTGATGCGTATACAAAAAATATGAATAAAGGAGAATAAAAAATGAATACAGTAACAATGAAAAATGTTGAATTTGGTGCAGGCGTACCAAAGATTTGTGTTCCTATTTGTGGAAAGAGTAAAGAAGATGTTTTAGAACAAGCTAAAATCATTCTTGATACACCAGCTGATATTATTGAATGGCGTATGGATTGGTTTGAACAAGTTGAAAATACTGCATCTGTAGTAGAAATGGCTAAAGAATTACGTGAAGTATTTAAAGAAACTCCAGTCTTAGTTACTTTCCGTTCTAAAAAAGAAGGTGGAGAATTAGAAGTGTCTACTGAATATTATGTAGAATTAAATTGTGCAGTTGCCAAAAGTGGTTATGTAGATGCAGTAGATGTTGAATTATATACAGGAGATAAGGAAGTTGAAACGATTGTAACGACAGCGCATGAAAATGGAGTAAAAGTCATTATGTCTAACCATGACTTCTTCAAGACTCCTTCAAAAGAAGAAATCATTTCTCGTTTGTGTGCTATGCAAGAAAAAGGTGCAGACATTCCTAAAATTGCGGTGATGCCTCAATCTAAAAAGGATGTATTGACATTATTATCAGCTACAAATGAAATGGCTGAAGAACATGCAGATCGTCCAATCATCACAATGTCTATGGCAGCTACAGGTGTTATTTCTCGTTTAGCTGGTGAAGTATTTGGTTCTTGTTTGACATTTGGTGCAGCTAAAAAGGCGAGTGCTCCAGGTCAAATGGGTGTCAATGAACTTAAAACTGTTCTTGAAACTTTACACAAAAGTTTATAATTTTTAAGGGGTGAGGAAACTCATCCTTTTTATTATTGACAATAGATATCAAAATGATATCATAAGTGTATCAGGAGGTGCTTATCATGACAGAAAAAGTTTTAAGCAACAAAAAGAATGGCATGGCCATGATGATATTATGGATCGTTTTATATATTGTCGCATTATTAATGACAATACTTGGTGCTGCATTAATTTGGCCACTATTTATTATTGGTGTTGTTTGGCTATGTATTGGTTGGATTCCATTTCTTGGTTTAAAAGTATTGAAGCCACAAGAAGCCTTAGTCTTAACATTATTTGGTAAATATGTAGGTACTTTAAAGGATGCGGGTTTCTATTATGTGAACCCATTTTGTCAGGCTGTGAATCCTGCCGCAAAGACAAAATTAAATCAGAGTGGAGATGTGGATGATGGTTCTAAGAAGAGTATTGCCCAAGCACAAGACATTAAAGATATAGTTTCTAAAAAAGTATCTTTGAAGATCATGACTTTAAACAACAATCGCCAAAAGATCAATGATTGTTTAGGAAATCCTGTTGAGATTGGAATTGCCGTTATGTGGCGTGTTACAGATACCGCAAAGGCTGTATTTAATGTGGATAACTATAAGGAATATTTATCTTTACAATGCGATAGTGCATTACGTAATATTGTTCGTATTTATCCTTATGATGTAGCTGAAAATGTAGATACAACAGGTGATGGTATTGCTGATGAAGGAAGTCTTAGAGGTTCTAGTGAAGTGGTTGCGTCTAGAATTCGTGATGAAATTCAAAGTAAAGTAAAAGATGCAGGTCTTGAAATTATTGAGGCAAGAATTACATACTTGGCTTATGCACCAGAAATCGCTGCAGTTATGCTACAAAGACAACAGGCAAGTGCGATTATTGATGCGCGTAAGATGATTGTGGATGGAGCTGTTGGCATGGTTGAAATGGCATTGGATCGTTTGAATGAAAATGGGGTTGTAGAATTAGATGAAGAAAGGAAAGCGGCTATGGTTTCGAACTTATTAGTCGTACTTTGTGGAAACCATGATGCGCAGCCAGTCGTTAATTCTGGCAGCTTGTATTAATGGAAAAGAAACAGATTCCTTTGCGTCTTTCAAAGAAATTATATGATCAAATCGCTTCATGGGCAGAAGATGATTTTCGCAGTGTCAACGGACAAATTGAATATTTGTTGACGGAGTGCGTGAAACAAAGAAAAAAGAATGGCAAATATGTCAGTGATACGATGGATGAGCCAATTGAATTGGATATCAAGTAAGAGAGTGTAGAGATACATTCTCTTTTTAACTTGAAAAAGTATATAAAAGTCATAAGTTTTACAGGATAAACCTTAAAAACATATTAAATAATGAACTTTATTTTGGTATACTGATAATAAAGAAGGTGATACTGTGATAATTAAACGACCTAAATATATAGAAGCTATAACTCCATTTATTGGTCAACCTTTAGTGAAAATTTTATCTGGTGTAAGACGTTGTGGAAAATCAACAATATTTGATATGTTGAAGGAAGAATTGCTTTCTTCTGGGATTGACAAAAAATGTATTATCACTAAAACATATACAGATATGGATATTGCACAGAATATTACGGCTAAACAAATGTATGATGAACTCGTTTGTGTAACAAAGGATAATGTATATTCATATTTGATTTTGGATGAGATTCAAGAAATATCGGGATGGGAAAAGGTTGTAAATTCTTTGTTGGAAAAAGGAAATTTCGATATTTATGTGACTGGTTCAAATTCAAAATTAATGTCAAGTGAGATCTCAACTTATCTAACCGGAAGATATGTACAAATACCTGTATACACATTATCGTTTAGTGAGTATTTACAATTTAAATCTAAGAGTCAATTGTCAAAAAGAGAGTTGTTGAATGAGTATATACGTTTTGGTGGTTTTCCTGTTGTCGCATTAAATGAGTATGAATCCAATATGGCATATCAAATTGTGAATGGTATATATTATACCGTTGTTTCTAGGGATATCGTAAATCGTCATCGTATTCATAAACAAGAATTATTTGATCGTGTTGTTAGATATGTAGTAGAAAATACAGGGAAAACATTTTCGGCAAATTCAATTTCTAAATTTTTAAAGAGTGAGAATCGACAACTTTCAAATGAAAGTATCTATAATTATTTAAGATGGTTAGAACAAGCCTTTATCATTTATCCATGTAGGCGATATGATTTACAGGGCAAAAACATTTTGAAAACACAAGAAAAATATTATTTGGCAGATGTTTCATTGAAATATGCTCTGTTTGGATATAATCGAAATATGTTAGATGCCGTAATGGAAAATATTGTATATTTAGAGCTAAAACGACGAGGCTATGATGTATATGTTGGAAAATTAGGGACTAAGGAAATCGATTTTGTTGCTATTTTAAGAGATGAAAAGATCTATGTACAAGTCTGTGTTCAATTACCGGAAAATTCAGATCGTGAAACTGAGAATTTGAAGGATATTCCTGATAATTATCCTAAGTATGTTGTAACTTTAAATGATTTGGATGTTGGAAATGATGAGGGAATTAAAATCGTACATTTACAAGATTTTTTATTGACAGATCGATGGATATAATAGTCAATTTGATCGAGTTGTACATTGTAATGCATATGAAAAAAACATAAAATACTCTACAAATAGGAGGTAAATTTACATATGTATACAAATAACTATTCAAATTCAGTAAGTACAAATTCATTATACAAAGTATACAGTTGGATGATGGTAGGCCTTGGCATTACGGCAATCACTTCAGCATTATTGTATGCTTCTGGAATATTCATGTTTATTATTCAGATTCCAATGATTTCATTATTGTTGTTCATCGTACAAATTTCATTAACGATTTCAATGGGACGTCAATTATCACGCAATACACCCGCTTCTAGTATGAAGACGATGTTTATTATTTATTCACTCACTATGGGAATCAATATGACATCATTGGCTTATGTTTATAGTGCAGGACAGATTGCAGCCGCCTTTGGTATTAGTGCTATCTACTTTGCGTGTTTAGCTATTATTGGAAAGACGACTAAAATGGATCTTAGTAAAGTCGGAAACATTTGTTTGATTGGTTTGATTGCGATGATCTTTAGTCAATTCTTCTTTATGCTTTTTAGAGTCAGTATGGACGTACGTCTATGGAGCGTGATAGGACTATTGTTGTTCACTGGACTTACGGCTTGGGACATTCAAAAAATGAATTATATGTTGAATGGCTATGAAGATGAAAAAATATCGTTATATATGGCGTTGCAGCTGTATTTAGATTTCTTGAATATCTTCTTATACATTTTAAGATTGTTAGGACGTAGAGATGATTAATTTCATCTCTATTTTTATGGTTGACAATGTAAACTAATATTGTATACTTTAATAGTTCACAAAATGAACTAAAGGAGTATGTATGAAATTATTAAAGAAAATAGGAATCACAATAGTATGTTTAGTATTGATATGTGGAATTGGCATTGTTTGTCTATTTCATAAGGAATATAGTTCGTTAAAATCATTAAAGAAAGTGGATGCTTATCCGATGTATACAATGGAGTATAGTGCAGATTATGGATTGGATGAATTTCTAGAAAAAGGTGCCAGCAATGATAAAGAGCTTGTGGAATTTGTGGTGAATCACGTAATGAAAGGCTTACCTTTAAGTATTAAGATTCCAGATTTAGGTTGTTCTACTTTTATTGCCCAAAATAAAGATTCAGGATATTTGTTTGGACGTAACTTTGACATGGACTATTCACCGAGTGTATTAGTAAAGACAAAGCCTAAAAATGGTTATGCATCTGTTTCAATGGTGAATTTAGGGTTTGTGGGATACGATGAAAAACATTTACCAGATACATTAAAGGATTCATTGGTAACTTTGGCAGCACCATATGCACCACTAGATGGAATGAATGAAAAAGGTCTTGCGGTAGGAGTATTATTGATTGATACAAAGCCTACAAATCAGAATACTAAAAAGGTAGATATCACAACGACAACAGCTATTCGTTTAATGTTAGATAAGGCAAAAAATGTCGATGAAGCATTAGAATTATTATCTTCTTATGATATGCATTCAAGTGCCAATAGTTGTTACCACTTCCAAATTTGTGATGCCTCTGGAAAGAGTGTTGTCGTAGAATATGTGGATGATGAAATGAAAGTAGTATATCCAGATAAGAATTATCAATGTGCTACGAACTTCTTACTGACAAATCCAGATGCAGAATTTAATTTTGGTCAAGACCGCTATCAAATTATTGACGAGAAACTAAATTCTACAAATGGAGTATTGTCGAAGGAAGAGGCTATGCAGCTTTTATCGGATTGCTCGCAAGATGCGCATAAGAATAAAAAGGGTGAAATTTCTAAAACACAATGGTCTTGTGTTTATGATTTGAAGAATAAGAAGGTCACGATTTGTGTAAATCAAAATTATGATACGAAATACACAATTTCTGTGCTAGAATAGTGCTATGAAAAAGAATGAACAAGTATTAGAAGCATGGCTTCAAATGACAACCGTTATTAATAATGAGAGAATTACACCAGATCTTCCTTACAACGAATCGATGATTTGTCGGTATTTATATCAAAATCAAGATTCGAATGTAACGGCAACCGATTTATGTAACTATATGCGCATGCAAAAATCGCAGATGAATCGTACGCTTACAAGTATGGAAAAAAAGAATTTGATTACACGTATTCGTAGTGAAGAGGATACGCGTAAAATCTATATTACATTAAATGATTCGATGCTTAAGATTTATAAAGCTCAACATGAGAAAATATTAGGAATCGTAGATCAGTTGTTTGAAAAGATTGGTTATGAAAGACAACCCGAAGTGATTGAATTGTTTGATTTGATTACACAAACCGCCAAAGAAATGTTGTAAAGATAAGCTGGACATCCAGCTTTTTCTTTTGTTTCATAAAGCCTTCTTTTTTGGTAGAATATAGATGGCGTTTGGGGAGGTTTTTATGAAAAAAACAAATTATGTAAAAGATGTATTGGTTGTATTATTAGGTAATTTTATGGTGGCAGTATCCGTTGCTTTTTTTGTTTTACCAAATAATACATTAACAGGAGGCGTAGCCGGTGTGGCAGTGGCATTAAAACCATTGTTGCCATTTATTCCATCGGTATGGTTGATCAACATATTAATGATTGGACTTTATATTGTGGGAGCCATTTTTTTAGGAAAGGCATTCGCATTGAAATCATTGATTTCAACATTTAGTTATTCGTTTTTCGTTTCTTTGTTGACTTATGTGACAACTTTATTTCCAAAAGATACATTTGTGATGCAACCCATGTTGGCAAGTATTTATTGTGGGTTGATTTCAGGTATTGGCTTAGGACTATGTTTTAGAGTAAACGCAAGTACTGGAGGAATGGATATTCCTGCATTATTGATTCATAAATATACACATATTTCTTCAGGAAATTCTGTGATGATCATTGATGCGTTAACTGTACTTTTAGGAATGTCTACATATGGTGTAGAACCTGCCTTGATTGGAGTTTTATCCGTATTCACATCTGGTTTTGCGATTGATAAAACAATTTTAATTGGTTCAAGTACAGCTATCAATTGTATGGTTATTTCAGATCAATGGGTTGAAATTAAAAATCATGTATTAGACAACATGCAACGTGGAGTAACTGTTTTAGAAGGTAAGGGTGGATATACAAATGAATCCAAACCTGTATTGATGATCGTTATTCCACAAAAAATGTATTCGAATTTAGAACATGAAATCATGCAGGTGGATCCAAGAGCGTTTATTATTGTAAATAGTGTCCATGAAGTGGATGGCGAAGGATTTACATATGAATTGGAGGATTTAAAGTGACGACAAAACTAGTAATTTGTGACATTGACGCGACGTTAGTTAATGAAAAGAAAGAATTGACACCAAGGACAAAGGCCGATTTAATTCAGCTTCATGAAAAAGGAATTTATTTTGGGATTGCCTCAGGTCGTCCGGCTGATGAATTAAAGCGCAATAAAGAGTATTGGAATCTACCTTTTGACTTTGATTTTGTGGTAGGAATGAATGGCGCAGAACTTTGGGATGGTGTGCATCAAAAATTCTATAGTTATTTCATGATGAAAAAGGAATGGTTAAAAGAAACCATGGAAATCATGAATGTTGTTGAATGTAATCCAATGATATATTGGGATGGAAAGATTCGTTGTGTTCATATTGATGATATGATGATTCATTCGGCTTCGACATCACATAAAGAATTGGAAGTTGTAAAATTAGAAGATTTCTATGCGCATGAAAACGCAAAAATCATGTTCCGTATGAAAGAAGAAGATATGCCTAAGGCAGAGGCTTGGGTAAAAGCACATCCAAATCCTTATTATCATGGTTTTAAAACACAATCTACATTGCTTGAATTTTGTGATAAAAGAATCAATAAGGGATATGGACTACAAAAAATATGTGAACTAAATGATTTAGATATAAAGGATGTTATGGCCTTTGGAGATACATCCAACGATAATGACATGTTAAAAGTAGCTGGTTGTGGTGTTTGTATGATCAATGGTACAGATGATACAAAGGCTTGTGCCAATGCCATCACAAAATACGATAATGAGCATGATGGCTTAGCTATTTATTTAGAAGAAAGTGGAATCCTATGCTAAAAGTATGCGTAATTGGAGGAGGTCCATCTGGATTGATGGCTGCCTATACGGCAAGTCTAGAAGGTCATCAAGTAGAATTATTTGAAAAAAATAAACAATTGGGTAAGAAATTACAACTCACAGGTCACGGGCGTTGTAATGTGACAAACAATTGTTCAAAGGATGAATTTTTTAAGCATGTTGTGCACAACGAAAAATTCTTATATAGTTCTTTTTCGCAATTTTCTAATGTAGATATGATCAAATTTTTGAAATCCCATGGACTACCTACCATTGAAGAAGATCATGGACGTATGTTTCCAGGATCAAATTCAAGTCAAGACGTTGTCTTATTGTTTGTTGAATTATTACGCAAAAATAATGTCATTCTTCATATGGATGAAGCGTGTACAGATTTAATAGTTGAAGACGATAGAGTTGTTGGAATCAAAACACACAAGGGAACATATTCATTTGATGTGGTCATTGTCGCAACGGGAGGAAAATCATTTGTATCCACAGGAAGTAGGGGAGATGGATATAAATGGGCAGAAGCACTGGATATAAAAGTGAGTAATCTATATCCTGGATTGGTTTCGTTACAAACAAAAGAAGGCTTTGATTTGGCAGGGTTATCTTTATCGAATGTTGGCATTCAAATAAAGAAAGATAAAAAAGTTCTTTATAAAGAATGTGGTGATATTTTATTTACCCATGAAGGATTAAGTGGCCCAGCAATTTTGGCGATGTCGAGTTATGTGATCAATAAAGATGCCAAAAGAATACTGTTAGATTTAATTTGTGATAAATCAATTGATGAAGTAGATGCATTATTATTAGAGAGAATGAATCATGCTTCCAATAAACAATTGAATCATATCTTAGAAACAATGATTCCTAAGCGATTGGTTCAATATGTGATGGAACGTTTACATATAGATTTGAATTTAAAAGCTAATGAAACAACAAAGAGCCAAAGAAGAAGTATTAGTGAATTGTTGAAGTGTTTAAGTTTTGAAATTTCTAATTTTGCCGGATTTGAACAAGCTATGATTACTGTGGGTGGAATCAAGACAAATCAAATTCAGCCTCAGACAATGGAGACTAAGAAAATCAAGGGTTTAAAGTTTGTAGGCGAAGTTTTAGATTTGGATGCACAAACAGGTGGATACAATCTACAAATCGCATGGACAACTGGATATGTTGCAGGAAGCACAATAAAAGAAGGGGCTAATTAAAGTCCCTTCTTAAATTTTGATGCAGGAATATGACAATAGGCACCTGGATTTTTATCCAGGTATTTTTGATGATATTCTTCGGCATTAAAAAAGTTTTGTAGTGGTTCAAGTTCAACAGCTAATTTTGAATCATATTTCTTTTGGATTTCATCATATTTGGCTTGAATCGTTTCTAAATCTGTTTCATCCACATAATAAATACCCGTGCGATACGAGATACCAATATCTTCACCTTGTTGATTGATGGATACTGGATCAATGATGTCAAAGTATAAATCTAAAATTTTAGATAGTGAAATTGTTTTGTCGTCATATTGAATTTCTAAAGTTTCTGCATGACCTGTAAGTCCTGCCTTCACATCTTTATATTCAGGATTTTGAGTTTTACCATTCGCATATCCTACGATTGTTTTTAAGATGCCATCAAATTGATCAAAATAGTGTTGGACACCCCAGAAACAGCCACCTGCTAAATAAATTGTTTTCATCATTTTAATTTATAATATTTTCCTTTCGAATCCTTTTTATATCGACCCACTTTTTTTGCGTAATCACTTTCAATCCATTTTGAAAGTTTACACTTCTTTTGTTTGTTGGCTAAGATGGGCATTAAATATTTGCTTAAATCATCAATCGATGCATAGCGCGTTTTGATTTTAGGATATTTTTTTAAGGCTTCTAAAACCTCTTCATCACTTGCCTCATTTGGCTTTTGGTTTGATGGTTGTTGTTTTTTTGGCTTTTGAACTTGTTTGGGCTGTTCTTCTTTTAATGGCAATAAAAATGGATCTCTTGTTTGTAAGATTTCGATATCGATGTCTTTGCCTTGAAACATTAAAGCTTGTTTAATGCCATGAAATCCTTGGTCGTTTGTGACAAGAAGAATTTTTTTAGGTATGACGTTGGCAACAATTTGACCGAGTAGTGTCGCACAATAGATGTCCGCAAAATTCTTTTGACTTTGGTGTGTATTGAAACAATAGGAATTAGGAAAATCTTTGGCAATCGCAAAAATTTGTTGCCATGCTTTTTGTCCTATTTTTTCAAAGTTTCCAAAGAAAAAGAATACGCTAGGACTTGTGGCATTTAGTGTATTAATATCGAATTGCTGGACATTTTCACAGTCAATACAATAGAGTGTATAGTCTTCAAAATTATCGATTTTTATATTTTGAGGTGAAAAACTCATGCATTGAGAAAATGTTCCAATTGAAAAATTAAGTTGTGACATTTCATTCATCCTTTCGCAAATAATTATAGCACAACATGGTATTCTTTCCTTTTATTTGTTATAATAAACTTCAAAGGGGGAGTTTTAGTGGCTTATTATCACATCTTAAAAGAACGTCGTACAAACCTAAAACTTTCCATTCAGGATGTTTCGAATCAGACGCGTTTAGCGCCTCAATATATACAAGCTATCGAAGAACATAACTTAGATGTTTTTTCGGATGATTTTTCTTTTGTTCGTTATTTTGTACATGCCTATTGCGATGCCATTGGTGTAAATTGGCAAGCTATAGCTGATGAAGTTGACATGGATATTAATGAAGTGGCTCATCAAAAAGATATGGCTTTGACCATGGCACAAAGACGAATGGTGCAGCAGATGGCGAGTGTTCAAAAGAAAAAGAAGTCATCGACTAAAAAGAAAAAATCGTGGTTTCAAAAACATGTAAGCCATACTAGTTCTTCTTTGAGTACAAATCAATCGCAATTGATCAAAGTGCTTGTCCTGATTGGAATCGTGGGTTTATGCGTTTTATCTGTTATTAATTTTGGGCTTCGTGCCATTTCAAATCAGAAATTGGCTACGCAAGAAGCATTGCGTCAAGAACAGCTTTCAAAAAAGGAGCAAGAAACCAATAAATTGGCAAATCAACGTCAAAAGGCAAAGGAAGCAGAGGCTTTAGTTGTTGAAAAAATGGATGGTGAAACCAATGCATATCAGCTTTCAAATATACAATCGGATGTTAAAAAATTAGATTTAAGTATTACATTACCAACAAAGTCAAAGATTACTTTGACAAAAGATGGTGAAACAATCAATGATGACACAAAAGTATATACAGGTACATTTACACATTCTTTAGAATTATCCGAGAATTGTACTTTTGAAATTAGTATTGAAACATATTCAGATAACTCGATCACGATTGATGGAAAAGAGATTTCTTTTGATAAAACAGATTGGCAAGAGGGTGAGCCTGCTGTCATAACTTTACAGGTTGGTAAAGGAAATCAAAAGGAGACTGAAGAATATTCGGAATATGATAGTGACTATGATTATGGTTACTCAGATGAATATTATGGACAAGAGGGGGATTATACATATGACCAAAATGAATATACCGAACAGACTAACGATTATTAGAATTTTATTAGTACCGGTGGTCGTAGCCGTATATTTATGTATGGATCCTACTATTTGTGTGATTGATGAAACAAGTGGCTTAGCCTTGCGAGATGTGATTGCGTTTGTGATCTTTGCGGTGGCTAGTATTACGGATTTCTTTGATGGAATGTTGGCGAGAAAGAACAATTGGATCACTTCATTTGGAAAATTTGCCGATCCAATCGCAGATAAGATGTTAGTCAACACCGTATTGATCTTGATGGTTTATTTTCATCAGGCCAATGTGATTGCCGTATTATTAATGATCGCAAGAGACTTGATTGTTGATGGTTTAAGAATGAGTGCTGCCAATTCTGGTGAAGTTGTAAGTGCAGGGATTTTTGGAAAACTAAAAACTGTACTACAAATGTTTGCGCTTGTGTTCTTATTGTTGAAAGATTGGCCATTTGTCTATATGGGTATTTGTATGGATCAAATTTTGTTGTGGGCAGCAACAGCGGCTTCTTTATATAGTGGATGGATTTATTTCAATCAATTAAAAAAATACGTTTTGGAGACGATGTAATGAATGATGCAAAACAACTAGTTTCTTTATGTACAGAAAATCATTTGACTATTTCTAGCTGTGAAAGTTTAACGGCAGGCTTATTTACAAGTACGATTGCTTCTATTCCTGGAGCAAGCGCCATGTTAAAGGGTGGCTTAGTGACTTATTTTACACCCATGAAAAGTGTATTGGCTCATGTGGATGTGGACTTAATTCAAAAACATGGTGTAATCAGTGAAGAGTGTGCGTATGCGATGGCTAAAAATACAAGACAAATTATGGATGTGGATTATTGTATTTCTTTTACAGGAAATGCTGGACCGGATGCTTGGGAAGAAAAACCAGCGGGAAGAGTATATTGTGCAATCGCATCAAAAAAAGCTATTCAAGTGTATGGTTTTCAATGTACAGGCTTATCTAGAAATGATGTTAGAGAACATGTTGTTATGCAGATGATAGATATATTGATTCAAACAATTCAAAAGGAGAATATATGCCAAAAGAAAAAGTAGAAACAAATAAAGATAAACTTTTAAGTGATGTTTTAAATGAAATCGAAAGAGAATATGGTAAAGGTTCTGTCATGAAATTAGGTGATAGAGCGGCCGTTGATATTGAACCGATTCCTTCAGGAAGTTTACTTTTAGATGATGCCTTGGGTATTGGTGGATATCCAAAGGGAAGAATTATTGAGATCTTCGGTCCGGAATCCAGTGGTAAAACAACACTTGCGTTACATGCCGTAGCTGAAGTTCAAAAAAAGGGTGGTCGTGCTGCATTTATTGATGCAGAAAATGCGATTGATCCTGTATATGCCAAAAATCTAGGTGTCAATATTGATGAGTTGATTTTGTCCCAACCAGATTCAGGTGAACAAGGATTAGACATTATGTTGATGCTTGTAGAAAGTGGAGCTGTTGATTTGGTTGTTGTAGATAGTGTTGCAGCTTTAGTTCCACAAGCTGAATTAGATGGAGAAATGGGTGATAATCAGGTTGGCTTACAAGCTCGTATGATGTCTAAGGCGATGCGTAAGCTTGCCGGGGCAATGAACCAAAATGATTGTACGGCCATCTTTATTAACCAGCTTCGTGAAAAAGTTGGTGTTATCTATGGAAATCCAGAAACAACACCGGGTGGTCGAGCTTTAAAATTCTACTCATCTGTTCGTGTAGACATTCGTAAGGCAGATGCCATTAAAAATGGTACGGATATTGTAGGTAATAAAGTTAAAGTAAAAATTGTTAAGAATAAGGTAGCTCCTCCATTTAAATCGGCTGTATTAGAAATTATGTATGGTGAAGGAATCTCCTATATAAGTGAACTTTTAGATTTATGCGTAGATGCCAATATTGTAAAAAAAGCAGGTGCATGGTTCAGTTATGAAGGCGAAAAGATTGGGCAGGGAAAAGAGGCTGCCAAAGCTTACATCAAGGCAAATCCAGAATTCAAATCAATGCTTGAAGAGAAATTAAAGGAGTTTAGAACAAACAAAGATGTTGAAGAATAAGAGTTCTGTGTAGAACTCTTATTTTCATCTAGAGGTATATATATGGCACGTTTAGAAAATAATAATTATAAATCAATTCAAAAAAATGAATTAAAGGATCCTGTTGTGTTTGTGGTGGATATGATAAAGGGATTTGTGAATATAGGTCCACTTCACGATGAAGCCATTGGTAGTATTGAAAAAAATATTGAAACTCTATTAACAACTTTAGACTGCAACAATGTTTTTGTGCGTGATTCACATCCACCAAAGACGCGTGAATTCAATTCGTTTCCAGCTCATTGCGTAATTGGTAGTGAAGAATCTGAAGTAGTAGATTCTTTAAAGCCATTTGTGAAACATGTCATTAAAAAGAATAGTACGAATACGTTTATGGCACCTGAATTTGAAGAGTTTCTAAATTCAGATTTGAAATATTATCGTGATATAATTGTGACAGGTTGTTGTACAGATCTTTGTGTGCTTCATTTTGTATTGAGTTTAAACACTTGGTTCAATGAACACAATATGAATGAATATCGTATTATCGTAGTTGAAAACTGTACAGAAACCTATCATATACCAGAAATACATGAAGCTACATTCTTTAATGATGTCGCATTTAGAATGATGGAAATGAATGGTATTCAAGTTGTTTCTGAAGTAAGGGAGTAAGATTTAAAAAATGAAAGATAAGAGAAATTTAAGTTTAGTCATGGACTTTTATGAACTCACAATGAGTCAATGTTACTTTAATGACAATAAAGACAAAGAAGTCGTATTTGACTTATTCTATCGTAAAAATCCGGATGACGGGGGATATTGTGTATTTGCAGGTTTAGAACAAGTTGTAGACTATGTTTCTAACTTGCACTTTGAAAAAGAAGATATTGATTATTTACGCTCATTAAATCAATTTAGTGAAGAATTTTTAGAATATTTATCGACTGTACGTTTTACAGGAGATATCTATGCAATTCCAGAAGGTACACCGGTATTTCCTCATGAACCATTGGTTCGTGTCAAAGCACCAATTATTGAAGCACAATTAGTTGAGACGGCATTACTTTTGGCAATCAACCACCAAACTTTAATTGCGACAAAGTCACGTCGTATTGTACAAGCCAGTGAAGGAAGAGCTGTTATGGAATTTGGTGCACGTCGAGCACATAACTTTGATGCAGCTATTCTAGGAGCTAGAGCTGCCTATATTGCAGGGTGTGCAGGAAGTGCTACTACATATTCTGGTAAAGAATTTGGTGTACCCGTATTAGGAACAATGGCTCACTCATTCATTCAAAGTTTCGATACAGAATATGATGCGTTTATGTTTTATGCCAAAACATATCCAAACGCATGTACTTTATTGATTGATACATATTCAACTTTAAAATCAGGTATTGTGAATGCCATTAAAGTAGCTAAGGATTATCTAGAACCAAATGGATATCGTTTAAAAGGTGTTCGTATCGATAGTGGAGATATGGCATATCTTTCTAAAAAAGTTCGTAAAATGTTAGATGAAGCGGGTATGGAAGATTGTAAGATCGTTGTATCCAATTCCTTAGATGAATATGTCATTGAATCTTTGATTCACCAACAAGGTGCTAAAATTGATTCGTTTGGCGTTGGTGAAAACTTGATTTGTTCAAAGAATTCGCCAGTCTTTGGTGGTGTTTATAAAATGGTGGCGATTGAAAAAGATGGTCAAGTGATTCCTAAAATCAAAATCAGTGACAATGTTGAAAAAGTGACAAATCCAGGTATGAAGAATTTAAATCGTATTATGGATAAAGAAACAGGTATGGCCATTGCCGATTTATTGACATTAGAAGATGAAGTCATTGATACAACGAAAGATTTAACCATTTATCATCCAATGTCACGTTGGAAATATAAAGTGATTCCTGCCAACACATATACAGTACGTGATATGTTAGTGCCAATCTTTAAAGATGGTAAATTGGTTTATGATTTACCAAGTCTAGAAGAAATTCGTGCATATAGTGAAAATGAATTGGCTACAATTTGGGATGAAATCAAACGTTTTGTATATCCACAAGAATATTATGTTGACTTAAGTGAAAAGCTATTGAATCTTAAGCTAGAAATGTTGAAGAAGTATAAATAAAAAAAGAAACCGTCATTTTAATTTGACGGTTTCTTGTGTTAAATACAGCTTTCAAAGAAAGCACGCATATCTTTGGCTAATAGGTCAAAGCTTTCCTTACCAAGATAAGCCATGTGTCCACTTGGATATTCACCAATAGTAACTCGATTTGGATCTAAGTTAGAGTGCGTAGCTAAATATCTTGCATTTCCTGCCGTTGTACATAAATCGTACAAACCAGAGGCAAAGAAGACTTTCATTTGTTTGTTTCTTCGCATACATCCAGCTAAGGATTGGGCAGGACTTGTTTTAAATTCACGATTCCATGTCATATTTACATCAAAGACTAGGCCTTTTGAGATACGATCACTTGTGATATTTAATTCTTGACGCATCAATCCATATGCCGTTTGGAATGCAGGTGTATATTGTCCCATGGCAGGATCATCCGCAATGACGTTTGCTTCCATGATTTCTGGATCATCATTCCATGTATAACGACCGTCATAGAATCCTAAAGCTAAACCTTTATCTTCTAATAGTTTATGTGCAAAACCTTTCTGCATATCCATATGTAGATGGTGTCTTAGCCAATACGTTTTATCAATACCAGAATAGTATGCTAATTTATCAGCAATCTCTTCTTTATTTGTGCAAGCATCTCCTAAAAATAAGGCTGTAACATATTCAGTAGATGCGAATTTAAAGGCTTCTTCAATAAAGTCTTTTTGTGAAATATCATCTTTAGGATTATGGAAATAATTTGTGGCAGCCATTGTGATTAAGTCGGTAGCACTTGCTTCAACAGGAAGCTTTTCAATAAAGTAACTACCAAGTAAGAAGATACCACTAACACTAATACCCATCGTATCCGCTTTTTCAGGACCTGCACCCATAAGTTCACCTGCAAGTAAGGCGCTTCTTGCGGTACCATAGCTTTCACCTGCAAGTAAGACTGGTGAATTTCTACGATTATAACGTGCTAAGAATTGTTCAATGAATTTAGAAACACTACGAACATCGCCATGTGTTTCATAAAATTCTTTTCTTGCCTTTTCTTGAATCAAACGACCTAGTCCAGTTCCTACTGGATCAATAAAGACTAAATCACATATGTCTAATAAACAGTGTGGATTGTCTTCTAGTTCAAATGGAGGAACGGTAGGAAGATTGAGTTCATCATCTAATTTTACAATTCTAGGACCAAACAATCCCATGTGAAGCCAAAGACTGGCACATCCTGGACCACCATTATAGATAAATAGAATAGGTCGTTTAGAATTGTCTTGAACATCACTTCTAAAATAGGCATAACTAAAGATGGATGCGACTGGATTGTTTTCTTCATCTACAAAGAAATTATCTTCGCAAATTGTATGATAAGGAATTGAGACTCCTTGGATATTGATTTTACCATCGGCTTCATATTTTGATTTTTCTAAGTTTTCTTGAATACGCATTATTTTACCTCACACTTCTTAATAAAGACATTGAATATATCTTGCATCTCACCATATTTATGGGACATGGCTTCTGGATGAAACTGTACGGCATAAATTGGTAAAGATTCATGTTCAATGGCTTCAATGATGCCATCGCTTGCTTTAGCTGCCACTTTAAAATTTGGAGCTAAATCTTTAATGGCTTGATGATGGAAACTATTCACATAAGCTTCATCACTTAAGCTTGGATATAAGAAACTATCCTTTTCAATATGGATCTTATGACTTGGATTTTCTCTTTTTTCTTGTTGCGCATGCTTGATTACGCTTCTTTTACAATACGATAGATCTTGATATAAAGATCCTTTAAAATAAACATTTAATATTTGAATGCCACGACAGATTCCAAAGATAGGAATCTGTTTTTCATTGGCATATTTTAATACTCGCATTTCATAGTAATCTCGATCTAAGCTTGAATCTTTTTGTAGTGGTTCAGGATCTTCATTATAAATCATAGGATTTACATCAATTCCACCCGTCACAATCAATCCATCTAATACATTGACTTGAGCTTGAATTGTATCATAGTCATTTGTGATGGGAAGAATGACCGGGCAGCCACCAGCACGAATAACGCTGTTGATATAAGCTTCATTGATAAATTGTTTAGGAAGATTTTCTTTATCTAATTCATTACAAGTTAGACCGATAATAGGCCTATGCATTTTTATCCTCTAAAAGAGTGATTTCAATTTTTTCTGTCTCTTTCATAATATATTTTGCAGGAATCGCTTCATCTACATATTCCATTTCACCATTTTGATTGTCATATGGATCATTTGGCAAGAAGTTTTTAGCAGGTACAAAATCACCTTGGAATTTAGATGAGCATGGCGTTCTAAATGGATCTAAATAACCAAAATAGAAGTCTTGTCTTTCCAAGTTTCCAGCACGATATGATCCGCCACCAAATGAACAATCGGCATATAACCATCCATAAGGAGCTACATAAAATCTTGCCCAGTCATGATTACCAATCGTTTCAGGTGTTGTATAAAGTCCGGCTTGCCAAGTGGCAGGAATACCGGCAATACGACATAGAGTGATAAATGTCAATGCTTGTAAACCACAATCGCCTTTTAATCCTGTTGTGATATATTCTGGAATGCATGGTAAAGTCGCATAAGCACGTACATAGGAATATGTCACATGAGTTGTGATATAGTTATAGATCAATTTTGCCTTTAATAATGGGTTTGTTTCTTCACCAATAATTTCTTTAACTAGATCCTTTAAGTAATCTGTAAATACAACATGTGGTGCATATTCTTCAAGACAAGTGTCCGGATGTTCATCCGTTACGATACTTGGATCTAATTCTTCATAGTGCATGTGATTGATGAATTCATATTCCACGCTGAATTCTTCATCTTTTTCATATGGCTTTTCAATATATACACATCTTTGATCTACACTGTTATCATTGACTAGACCTTCATGAGACATATTTAATAATTTAAAATCTTCAACTTGCGCATATTCTTTTGGGATAGGAAGCCAAACACGAATGGTTTTTCCTGGCTTTTGAAAGGCTGGATCCACCTTCAAACTTGTTTTGACATGAATCTTGCAGTAAACATCTTTTTCTTCCTTCATCTTGTGCATTACATCATCTAATAAAGTACTTGCAGCCCCATCTTTTTCAATTAAACGATCCTTATACGCTTTACGCACTTTAATTAGATTTTCGAAGAAATTGTCTTTCAAATACAATTTTCCTTCAATGAAGATCCATTCAAACGCATTGTCCTTGAATAATTCATCGAATTCTTCATCTTTAAAATCTTCAATGTTGGATTTTAATAATGCGATGGCATCTTCTTTAGAATACGTAAAATCTTCTGGAAGTCGAGAAATCAATTCTTTTTCAAGTTCTAAACGCTCCTTCAATTTGGCAGGAATATCTTTTTGAAGACGCAAATCAATCATCTCCTGCATTAATTTAAATTGCCCGTTCCATTTTAATTTCATCAAATCTTCTGGAAGTGGCGTGTTTAATGTTGTCATGTTCATAATAGTTCACCTCATTTTGATTATATCCTATTATGAAAAATATTACATAAAAAAATGAAACTTATTGAAATAAGTTTCGAATTAATTCTTCCTGAGAGTATTTTTCCTGCATTTCCTTATCTACACTCATTAAGATAGGGGGTAGGTTTCTGTATGATTTATAATATTGTAAAATTAAAGATAACGTGAAAAAAGGAGCCCATTCACTAAGTGTCATATTGTCTTTGGGTTCTAGTAAAAATCCATCTTTTAAGACTTCTTTTCGCTTTGCACAGTTTAAGGAGTATTCCAATTCATTGCCAAAATTCACTCTTAATATTTCTTCATCAAAAGAAAGAATAGGACTCAAGTTATCTAAAGGCGCATTCATACTATATTGATATGTATGTCCATCGATTTGTTTCATCACTAACGTTTTATATTTCATGTTCTTATTGTAGCGCATAAAAGTTTTTGTTTCTGTTAAATATTATTAACATGGTATAATTCTATAGGTGATAAAATATGACATTTGAACAAATGAATTTAGATCAAAATATTATACAAGCCTTACATACATTAGGCTATGAAAAACCATTGCCCGTACAAGAACAAGTTATTCCGAATATTCTTTCGGGAAAAGACTGTATTGTCAAATCAAGAACGGGAAGTGGAAAAACAGCTTCTTTTGCGATTCCGATTATTCAAAATCTAGAAATTGATGAAAGAAGTCCACAAGCATTGGTATTAACGCCAACTCGAGAACTAGCTTTACAGATTCAACTGGATTTTGATCGTATTGGAACATTTAAAAAAATCAAAACTCTACCTATTTTTGGTAAGCAGCCATTTAAGTTTCAAAAGGAAGATTTGAAACAAAGATGCCACGTTGTGATTGGTACTCCTGGAAGAGTTTTAGATCATCTTCAACAAGAAACACTAGATCCTTCTAAAATAAAATATGTAGTCTTGGATGAAGCGGATGAAATGTTGAATATGAATTTCTTAGATGAGGTGCAGGCTATTTTAAAATATATGCCTAAAAAACATGTGACTTGTTTATTTAGTGCAACGTATCCTGAAGTCATTCAAAGAATGAGTAAGAAATATTTGTATAAACCAACTAAAATTGATCTAACGAGTACAAATAAACCAAATATTCTAGAAGAAGCTTATCATGTCAATGAAGAACATAAAGAATTGTTCCTTCTTCATTTATTGGCCTTAAAGAAACCAGAATCCTGCATGATCTTTTGTAAGACGCAGGCAAGAGTGGATGAAGTCTATGAATGTTTAGAAAAGAATCAAGTTAGCGTAGATAAAATTCACGGTGGTATGATGCAAGAAGAAAGATTATCGCATATGCGACGCTTTAAGAAAGGAAAGGTGCGCATTTTAGTATGTACCGATGTCGCAAGTCGTGGTATTGATGTTTTTAAAGTAGAAATGATCATTAACTACGATATGCCTAGTCCCGTAGAAACATATACACATCGTATTGGTCGTAGTGGTAGAGTTGATGAACAAGGTTTAGCTATAAGTTTAGTCAATGAATATGATGGTATTCGAAAAGAAAAACTAGAGGAATATCTTGGCTATAACTTGCCATTTAAAGAAGAGGGCGAAGTCTATTTAAGTGATTTAGATGTCTTAGATTCATTAAAAGAATCCAATCGCGTTGTGGTAGATAAATCCAAAGACTTAAGAAAAGGGATTACTAAAATTTATCTAAATGGAGGAAAGAATAAGAAGATTCGTCCAGGCGATATTGTAGGAGCTATCTGTGAAATTGATGGTGTTACAGTCGATGATATTGGAGTCATTCAAGTGCAGGATCATCAATCGTATGTGGATATTTTAAATGACAAGGGAAAACTCGTATTAAAAAATCTAAAAACAATTAAAGGAAAAACATTGCGTATTCAAAAGGCAAAAAATGGATTTGGTCATTAGACCCAATCCATTTTATTTTTGTGATTTTGGAAATACAACATCCGATATACCTGTAATACCGCCGACTGGTTTTAATAAGATTCTACCTGTACCTCTGTAGACATTGACTAAACCTTCACCACTTGCAGCTGAACCAATCAAAGTTTTGCCACTTCTTTCAACCGTGAATTCTAATGATTTAGACCAAGCAATCGCCATGTTTCCATCAATCTTAATAACATCATTATTTAACTCTACTTCAATCAATTCTTTTTGTGGTACATCACATTCTAAAGCTACGACACCACCAGGTGCACTGAACGATAGGTTAAAGAAACCTTCCTGTCCTGCAATGGCACTACTTAGATTTGTTCTTGCGACAATACTTTGTTTAATGTGCGATTCACAAGCCATGAATAAGCCATCGTCAATAACCATGCCACCATTCCAATTTACTAGATCCGTAAGAATAATGTGTTTAAAAGTTGGCTCTAGAACTAATACACCCGTACCCGTGTATTCTGGTTTAATTGTGGATTCTCCACTTGCCTTTGCCATGAATGATTTCTTTAGAAAATCACCAGCACCTTTGATTCCTGTTGTAGCCTGCACATCGCCTACCATAAACTGCATAGCTCCTGGTTGAATTGTGACATCCGAAACTTTTAGATCACACATTAATGTTTTTCTTCGAATATCCATGAGCCCAGAAAAATAGGCCATTTGTGCACTGTCAGGTGTCACACTTAAATCTTTTTGGTACTCAATGACCGTAAATCCTTTTTCTTGACTGATGACTTTAACGTCATCGTTGTCCCAGAAATTTTTAATTTTAAAACTCATAATGATCATCTCCTTTATTTAATGATATCATGAAAGAAATGAAATTAATTGTAAAATAATGTAAATTAATGCTTGAAAAGTTTCAGAAAATAATTATAATAGTCTCATAAATACTTTGAAGGAAAGAAGTACAAGAAGATTTCTTCTTTAGAGAGATAACATTTTGGTGAAAGTTATCGTTGAATATTCTTGGAACGTGTTCCGGAGTGGTCTAGTCGAAGGTTTGAGGCTAGAACGTGAATTCGCGTTAAGAATGAGGTGTCATCTGCATAGGGCAGATGGAATTTTGGTGGTACCGCGCTTATTACGTCCAATTTGTTTGGACGTTTTTTTTATGGTAAGGAGATGATGAATATGGAATGCGATCGACGATGGATTTATAGAACAATTTTTTCATATACATTAACAAGGAGGAACTTATCATGAAAAAACAATACAATAAAGTCGTTTTAGCATATTCTGGAGGATTAGATACATCGGTATTGATTCCTTGGTTAAAAGAAAATTATGGATGTGAAGTCATTGCCGTAAGTGGTGATGTTGGTCAAAAAAGTGAATTGGATGGTCTTGAAGAAAAAGCTCTAGCTACAGGAGCTAGTAAATTATATATTGCTGATCTAAAAAAAGAATTTGTCGAAGACTATATTATCCCAAGTATGAAGGCAGGGGCTAGCTATGAAAACTATTTATTAGGAACAAGCTTTGCACGTCCAATTATCGCAAAAAAATTAGTTGAAATTGCCAAACAAGAAGGAGCCAATGCGATTTGTCACGGCTGTACGGGAAAGGGGAATGATCAAGTTCGTTTTGAACTAGCCATTCAGGCTTTTGCCCCAGGCATGGATATCATTGCACCTTGGAGATTCTGGGAATTGAATTCGCGTGAAAAAGAAATTGAGTATGCCAAGGCACACAATATTCCATTAAAAATCACAGCGGAAACAAATTATTCAAAAGATAAAAACTTATGGCATTTATCTCATGAAGGCTTGGACTTAGAAGATCCTAGCAATGCAGCACCATTAGAAAAAGAAGGCTTCTTAGAACTTGGTGTAAGTCCAATGCAGGCAAAGGACGAACCAGATTATGTAACGATTCATTTTGAACAAGGAACACCAACAAGTATTGATGGTAAAGAAATGTCATGTCTAGATATTATTGAAACACTAAATGATTTAGGTGGTAAAAACGGCATTGGTATTTTAGATATTGTAGAAAATCGTTTAGTGGGTATGAAATCAAGAGGTGTATATGAAACGCCAGGTGGAACTATTTTATATGCCGCTCATGAAAAACTAGAAGAAATCACTTTAGATAAAGATACAGCTCATTATAAAAAACAAGTAACCTTAAAATTTGGTGAACTTGTATATGATGGAAAATGGTATACGCCATTAAGAAAAGCCTTGTCTAGCTTTGTGGATGAAACCCAAAAGACAGTGACTGGCGATGTCAAACTTCAATTGTATAAGGGAAATATCATTCCTTGTAGTGTAACAAGTCCTTACAGTTTATATTCAAGTGGTATGGCAACATTTGATGAAGATGATTGTTATGACCAGGCAGACAGTGCAGGATTCATTCATTTATTTGGTTTACCATTAAAGGTACGTGCCTTGAATGATCAAGAATTATTTGGAAAGACTCAGAAACACTTTCCATCAGTAGAGTAGGTGTTTTATGGCGAAGATGTGGGCCGGCAGATTTAAAAAGGATGCCAATGCCAAACTCGACTCTTTTAATACTTCTTTACCTTTTGATTGTCGCCTATATAAACAAGATATTCAGGGTTCTTTAGTCCATTCAAAAATGTTAGAGAAACAAGGGATTTTATCTAAAAATGATGTTGATTTGATTCAAGAAGGATTATATTCCATCTTGGATCAGATTGAATCTAATAAAATTGAATTCTCTCATGCGGAAGACATTCATATGTTTATTGAAGAAAAGTTGACAAATGAAATTGGTGATGCCGGTAAAAAATTACATACGGCACGTTCAAGAAATGATCAGGTTGCCTTGGATATGCGTTTATATGTAAAGGAAGAAATCATTGAGATACAAAAATTATTATTTCAATTATTGAATATTTTATGTGAAGTTGCCAAATCTCATTTACAAACATATATGCCTGGCTACACCCATCTTCAAAGAGCACAACCCATCACTTTTGCGCATTGGTGTATGGCATATGCGAATATGTTTAAAAGAGATATTATAAGACTTCAAAATACATATTCCTTAATGAACGAATGTCCCTTAGGCTGTGCAGCTTTAGCTACTACAACCTATCCAATTGATAGAGAGTATACTTCTTCTCATTTAGGCTTTTATAAACCTATTGATAATTCACTTGATGGAGTTAGTGATCGAGATTATTGTGTAGAACTATGTTCAGATTTATCACTTATTATGGTGCATCTATCTAGAATGAGTGAAGAAATTATTCAATGGTGTTCTTTAGAATTTCATTTTGTTGAACTCGATGATGCGTTTAGTACAGGATCCAGTATTATGCCACAAAAGAAAAATCCTGATATTTGTGAGTTGATTCGTGGAAAGAGTGGTAGAGCCATTGGAGACTTAAATACATTGTTAGTAATGTTGAAAGGTCTTCCGTTAGCCTACAACAAAGATATGCAGGAAGATAAGGAAGCCGTCTTTGATTGTATTGATACAGTTAAAGAATGTTTAGATGTCTTTATTCCTATGTTTCAAACGATGAAAATCTGTAAAGAAAATATGATGCACGCCTGCTTACATGGATTTATCAATGCGACTGATCTTGCGGATTATTTAACGAAGAAAGGATTGCCATTTAGAGATGCCTATCATATTGTGGGCCAAATCGTAGGATATGGTATTGAAAATAAGAAATCTTTGAACGAGATGTCTTTAGATGAATATAAAAAATTTCATACTTCTTTTGAAGAAGATGTGTATCAATATATTGATATTGAAGCGTGTGTAAACAATCGAAACGTGTTTGGTGGTCCAAGCGCAGATAGTGTATTGATTCAGATTCAAAATATTGAAGAATTTATAAATTTGGAGAAAACTCATGATTAAAGTATATATTGATGGACAGGCTGGTACAACAGGGCTTGAAATTGTGAAAAGACTACAAGATCGTAAAGACATTGAACTATTAATGATTTCTGAAGAGAAAAGAAAAGATGTAGAAACAAGAAAAAAATATTTAAACTCTGCCGATTTAGTTTTCCTTTGTTTACCAGACACAGCAAGTGTTGAAGCTGTAAGTTTGATCACAAATCCAGATGTCAAAGTCATTGATGCATCCACAGCTCATCGTACTCAGTGGACATATGGCTTTAGTGAATTGGGCTTTAAAGATAAAATTGCTTCAAGTCAATATGTGGCCAATCCAGGATGTCATGCCTCAGGATGTATATCGATTTTGTATCCATTGATTCAAAAGGAGATTGTTAATAAAACAGATTCGTTTTCTTTCTTCTCTTTAACTGGATATTCTGGTGGAGGAAAGAAGATGATCCATCAATATGAAAATGAAAAGACGATAGATTTAGAAGCACCTAGAATTTATGGCTTGAATCAAAATCATAAACATTTGCCGGAAATTAAAAAGGTGTGTGGATTAGAAAACGATGTCTTTTTAAATCCAATTGTTTGTGATTATTATCGTGGTATGGCGGTGAGCTTAAATATTAAGGTGGATTATGAAGTGGCTTTTAATGCATTGAAAGATTGGTATTCAGATACAAAATTGATTCGAGTTGAGAAGGTTGATTCAGGCATGATTAGTGCCAATACACTAGCAGGACTTGATTGTATGAAACTTGTTGTATCGGGTAATAGTAAAAGATGTACGATCACAAGTTTATTTGACAATTTAGGAAAAGGCGCTTGTGGAGCGGCCATTCAGAATATGAATATTATGTTAGGTTTTAAGGAAGAGGAAGGATTGAATTTAGAATGAAAGTTATAGAAAACGGTGTATGTGCCGCCATAGGCTTTAAAGCGGGTTCTATACATTGTGGAATTCGTAAAAATCAGACGAAAGATGATTTGGCTTTGATTGTATCCGATGTGATTTGTCAAACGGCAGCCGTATATACAAAAAATAAAGTAAAGGCAGCGCCTATTCTAGTTACAAAAGAACATTTGTCAAATGGTTTAAGTCAAGCTGTTATTGTCAATTCAGGAAATGCGAATGCGTGTAATCCAAAAGAAATTGAAAATGCGAAATTAGAAGCGCAATGTGCAGCGGATTCTTTAAATTTGGATGTAGAGAATGTGTTAGTTGCTTCAACAGGAGTGATTGGACAGGTTTTACCGATTGAAAAGATTCAAGAAAAAGTAAGTGATATTGATTTATCCGTATTGAATAATTTGTCTGTTGCCAAAGCCATAATGACAACAGACACAAAAGAAAAGAGTGTAGCGGTTGAATTTAAAATGGGTAATACAATCTGTCATATGGGTGGCATCTGTAAGGGAAGTGGCATGATTCATCCAAATATGGGTACAATGTTAGCTTTTATCACAACAGACTGTAAAGTAGAACAAAGTGTTCTTCAAGCTTGTTTATTAGATAACACAAATAAAACATTTAACCGTGTTAGTGTGGATGGTGATACATCGACCAATGATATGTGTATTGTGATGGCCAATGGTATGGCAGAAAATGAAGTATTTGATGAAGAAGTATTTGATGAAGCTTTACATTTTGTGATGGAAGAATTGGCTAAAAAGATTGCGGCCGATGGCGAGGGTGCTGGTAAATTAATGACAGTAACCGTAAATGGTGTAGATACTTTAGAGAATGCCGAGACTTTGGCCATGTCCGTATGTTCATCCTCATTAGTGAAGGCAGCTTTGTTTGGTGCGGATGCCAACTGGGGAAGAGTCATTTGTGCTTTGGGCTATTCAGGTGTGGAATTTGATCCTGAACAAGTGGATATTTCATTTAAATCCAATGAAGAGATTTTTTGTTGCAAAGGTGGTAAAGGTTTGGATTTTGATGAAGAAAAGGCGAAATCCATTCTTTTACAGGAAGAAATTGAAATCATTTGCGACATGCATAGTGGAAATGAGTCATGTACTTGTTGGGGATGCGATTTAACGTATGACTATGTCAAAATCAATGGAGATTACAGAACATGATCGATGCCAATGTACTTGTAGAGGCTTTGCCCTACGTTAAGGAATATACAAATCAAATTGTTGTTGTGAAATATGGTGGAAATGCCATGATCGATGAACAATTAAAGGCTGCCGTCATAAAGGATGTTACACTTTTAAATTTGTTAGGTGTACACGTTGTATTAGTGCATGGTGGTGGTCCTGAAATTAATGAAATGTTAGAAAAGACAAATAAAGAATCGAAATTTTTGAATGGATTGAGGATTACAGATGATGAAACGATGGATATTGTTCAAATGGTTCTTTGTGGAAAAGTAAACAAGAATCTAGTCAATCTATTAGATCGGGGTATTGGTTTAAGTGGTGTAGATGGAAGTTTATTTGAGGCAAGTTGTTTAGATTCAGATTTGGTGAATGTAGGAAAAATTGAAAAAGTGAATCCTCAAATTATTTTAGATACTTTTGAAAAAGGATATATTCCTGTTGTTTCCAGTGTTGCCAAAGCGATAGATAAACAAGGCACCTACAACATCAATGCCGATTTAGCGGCAAGTGAGCTTGCGATTGCCTTACATGCGAAGAAATTGATTTTATTAACGGATGTAAAGGGATTGATGAAAGATCCTAAGGATGAATCGACTTTGATGGAAAGAGTCAAAGTGTCGCAGATTCCTTTATTAAAGAAGGAGAAAGTAATTACGGGTGGCATGATTCCAAAAATTGAATGTTGTATCAAAGCTGTTCGTGAAGGAGTAGAAAGTGTCAATATTCAAGATGGAAGAGTGATGCACTCTTTACTAGTTGAGTTATTAAGTAATCAAGGTGTAGGAACCTTGATTGAATAGGAGGAAAGTTATGGAAGAATCAAAATATTTGATGCATACCTATAATCGTTTCAATATTGAAATGGAAAGTGGTAATGGGTGCTATTTAAAAGATACAAATGGAAAAGAATATCTAGATTTGACAAGTGGAATAGGTGTCAATTGTTTAGGTCATAATCATCCTGTACTTGTAGAAGCCATTCAAAAACAAGTCGCAACCTTAATGGAATGTTCCAACTTGTATTATAGTAAACCTATGGTGGATGCTGCTAAAAAGTTAGTTGAATATACTGGACTTAGTAAGGTGTTCTTTTCAAATTCGGGAGCCGAAGCCAATGAAGGAATGATCAAACTGGCTAGAAAGTATTCTTATGATAAATATGGTGAAGGAAGAGATGTGATCATCACCTTAAAACAATCTTTCCATGGTCGTACTATCACTACATTAAAGGCGACTGGACAAGATAAATTTCATCAATACTATTTTCCATTTACAGAAGGCTTTGACTATGCAGCCGCAAATGATATAGAAGATTTAAAAAGGGTAGCCAATGAAAAAACGTGTGCCGTTATGGTGGAATTGATTCAAGGGGAAAGTGGAGTTGTTCCTTTAGATAAAGAGTATGTCAAAGCTGTTGAAGAATTCTGTCATTTCAATGATATTTTATTCTTGGTCGATGAAGTTCAAACTGGGATTGGACATACGGGAACCTTATTTTGTTTTGAACAATATAATGTTTTACCAGATGTTGTCACAACCGCAAAAGCTCTTGGTGGAGGTGTACCAATTGGTGCTGTGATTACAGGAGCTAAGTGTAAAGACACATTTGGACCTGGTGATCATGGTAGTACATTTGGAGGCAATCCATTAAGTTGTAAAGCTGCGGATACTGTGCTTTCAATTGTAACAGAACCTGGATTTTTGAATCATGTAAAAGTTGTAGGAGCAGCTCTAAAATTGGGTATTGAAAATATTCAATCGGATAAAATCAAGTGTGTTCGTGGAATTGGCTTGATGCTTGGAATCGTGGTAGATCCAGAAAAACGTGCTGGTTATGTACAGGCAATGATGGATAAAGGTTTATTAACTCTTACGGCAGGTAAAGATGCGATTCGTTTACTTCCACCATTGACTTTGAGTTTAGAAGAGGTGGATAAGGCGCTTGAAATTATGAAGGAGGTGTTTGAATGAAACACTTATTAACAATGGAACAATTGAGTGAAAAAGAGATTCTTTCGATTTTAGACTTGGCAGACCAGTTAAAGTATGAAAGAAAACATAATATTGACCATCCTTTATTAAAGGGAAAAAGTATTGGCTTGATCTTTCAAAAGTCGAGTACAAGAACGCGTGTTTCCTTTGAAACGGGTGCTTATCAATTAGGGGCACAACCCTTATTTTTATCAAGTAGAGATCTACAGATAGGAAGAGGAGAGCCTGTACAAGATACGGCTCGTGTATTATCGCGTTATTTAGACTGTATTATGATTCGTACGTATGAACAAAAAGAAGTGGAAGATTTGGCAAACTTTGGATCCATTCCTGTTATTAATGGGTTAACAGATTATTGTCATCCATGCCAGGTGTTGGCAGATCTTATGACGATTCGTGAAAAGTATGGATTATTAAAAGGTTTGAAGATGTGTTATATCGGAGATGGGGATAATATGGCTAATTCCTTGATCGTAGGTGGATTAAAGGTAGGTATGAAGGTAAGTGTAGCCACTCCAAAAGGATATGAGCCGGATAAGCATGTTTTAGAGTTTGCGAAAGATTTCAAGGACTTTGAACTCACAAATGATTGTATCAAGGCTATTCAAGATGCGGATGTCGTCATTACAGATACTTGGGCAAGTATGGGTATGGAAGCTGAAAAAGAAAAGCGTGCTAAAGATTTTGCGGGTTTCCAGGTCAATGCCGAATTGATGAAGTATGCCAAGAATGATGCGATGGTACAACATTGTTTACCGGCTTATCGTGGTCAAGAAATCACGGAAGAAGTCTTTGAGGCACATGCGGATGAAATCTTTGAAGAAGCAGAGAATCGTCTTCATGCACAAAAGGCTGTCATGGTTCAATTGATGAAAGAAAAAGAGGATTAGTTTAAAAGGATGAATCTGATTGTAGGATTCATCTTTTGTTTTTTGCTTTAAATTTGATTTGTTGTTAAAATGGAGGATGAGGTGATGCAGAATGTTTAAGGATTTTGTATTGAAAAACAAAGATGTAGATATACTAAAATTTAGAATTGAAGATTCACTATATGGTGATTATGAATTAACAATTCTTGAAAAATATAATACAAATAAATTGTTTTATCCCATCACTTTGAAAATGGATGATGCAAATGAACTTTTAGAATGGATACAGGAAAGAAATATTCCTAAAAATCGAGCATTTGTAAATGAGATTTTGGCAAGTCTTGGCCTTCATGGAAATGATTTAATTGGAATCTTGATTGTTGGAAAAGGGCTTTCATTGAATGATCCATATTGGATTGTTGAGCCAGATTTTAAAGGATTATATAAAGATTATAATTTGTATGAAAATGATTTTAATAAATCTGTCGCATTGATCGCATATACAGGACATGGACATACGAATAGTATTGGTACAGTTGCAGAATTGACAACGAATGGTTCTTTAAAAAAAGCGTGGAGAAGAATCAATGGTGATGTCATACTGTATAAGGGAAATGTGCATGGTAATTTGTATACAAACCACGGAAATGAGGCTTATGCTGAGTATTATGCTTATCAAGTGGCTCATCGAATGGGATTAAATGCGATACCGTATGATTTGGATATATGGCAAGACGAATTATCAAGTACATGTAAATTGTTTACAGACATAGATACTTCTTTTGTTCCTGTCGCAAGGTTTATAAAAGGGAAGAAAACGGTAAAAGCCATTGTAGATTTTTACAAAAATTTAGGGGATGAGTTTTACCAAGATTTTTGTTCCATGATGGTTTTTGATGCGTTGATTTGTAATACAGACAGACATCTGAATAATTTTGGTGTATTAGTAGATAATACGACTAACGAGATAAAATGTATGGCTCCTCTATTTGATCATGGCTATTGCATGTTTGATGAGCCAAGAGAATACATCTACCAGACACCAGAAAAACTAAAAGAATATATAAAGACTCTAGATCCTGTTTTTGGTCGATCTTTTGCAGAAAACGCAAAGAACTTTTTACAAAATCGTCAAAAAAAAGAATTAAGACACATTCTTGATTATACGATCGTAAAACACGATAAATATAATCTTAGTGAAGTTGAATTAAATTCTTTCAATAAAGTTTTACAAGATAGGGCAAAGGCAATATTGGATAATTCATTAGATATGAATCAAGAAGCTTTTGTGAATGTCAAAAAGGAACTTGCATTTGAAGAATTGGATGAAACTGTCAAAGAAAAAGCTCTACAGGAAATTAAACATGACTTAAGAGATTTCTATGGTATTGAATTAGATGCACAAAATCAAAAAGAATATATGGACTGTTTCACATTCATGCCGACATATGATAGAGCGGGTACGTGTGTGAATGTAGAATATATACAAAATAAAGATGTAGAAGATGTCATAGCTAGAATGAATGACGCAAAGGATTAATACGAATACAAAATAGGAGTTCACATGATAATGAACTCCTGTCTTTTTGTTTTTAAATGCTTTTTGTGATTTTCTTATATAATTCAATACCATTTAATAAGACTTCTTCATCAAAATCAAATTTGGCATTATGAAGTGCATATGGAGTTTGTGTTCCTAAAAAGAAGAATACGCCAGGCACTTCTTTTTGGTAATACGCAAAGTCTTCGGCAATCATTTCAGGGTTTCTTAATTGTCTAATTTCTGGAATTTTAGAGATCAAATCATTCACTAATTTCTCATCGTTCATAACAGCTGGATAGCCTGTATTGATTGAAATATTGACTTTACAATTGTACTTCTTTTCCTTATCTGCACAAATACGATAGATTTCTTCTTTCATAGAATCAAAGATATAATCTTGAAAAGCACGTAATGTTCCTTCAAGGCGAGTATGTCCGCTGACAACATTTCGTACAGTACCACTTTCCATTTTTCCAAAACGTAGTAAGCGATAATATTCATTGGGAATCTCTTTTTCCATCGCATAAATTTCTAAAAGGATTTCAGCACCAATTTCTAAGGCATCGATTCCTTCTTTATATTTGGCGGCATGGCTTTCTTTGCCATAAATATCAATATTGATTTCACTAGCACGAGCCATAAATTCATTTTTTCGAGTAGCGACAACACCTTTTTCAAGGCCAGGCCATAAATGCGTTCCAAAGATATATTGAACATGATATTTTTTTAGAATGTTAGCTTCGCAAATTAAATGTGCACCGCCTGGACTTTCTTCTCCGGGTTGAAAAATTAAAAGGATATTTTTATCTAAAGTTTTGTAGTACTCATTTAATTCTTTCGCAAATCCTAGAAGCATGGCCATATGTCCATCGTGTCCACAGGCATGCATTTTACCTAGGTTTTTACTTTGAAATTCAAGATTGGTTTGTTCGGTTACTGGAAGAGCATCCATATCACTACGAAAGGCTAGGGTGTGTTCTTTGTGGTTGTCAAAGTAAGCGAGTACTGTACTTTGTAGAGGAACAGAAACTATACAATCGAATTCTTCTAATACACTTAAAATGTAGTTTGTGGTTTCTGGTAAATCGAGTTCTAATTCGGGAATCTGGTGTAGATCTCGTCTATATTTTTTAATGGTTTCTAACATAATAATCTCCTTTTTTGTCTATTTTACATAAAAATGTAATAATTTACAATTAAACTTGAAACAATATGTAAGAAGTGTTATAATTTTCCCATCTTAAAGATAGAGGCGCAAATAAGACAAGTAAATACAGAGCTGGCGAGCGTTTGATGTATTTATGAAGCGAGTTTGCCGAACATGTTTTTTAGGCATAAAAAATATGTGGGCCAACGGAGAATATCTGTTGGACTGTCTACGTGAGTAGGAGTGCTATCAAATGATTGTGTTTTATACATGTCAGTTTGTTAGCTGGCATGTTTTTTTAGTTTTAAGAGGTGAATTATGAAGATTTCAAATGTGGAAGTAAAAGATTTAGTAAATACATATGGAAGTCCTTTGTATGTATATGATCAAAGAATGATTGAAGATAAATTGAATGCGTTTAAAACTTGTTTAAAAAGTTCTGAAATTGATTGTGATGTGATCTATGCGTCGAAAGCTTTTAATTGTAAAGCTATGATTCAATTGGTTTCAAAGATGGATTGTTCTTTGGATGTTGTCAGTGGTGGCGAATTGTTTACAGCATATGTAGCTGGTTTTGATATGAATCGTGTTTATTTTCATGGCAATAATAAATCGATGGATGAATTAAAATTGGCTTTGAAGTATAAAGTTGGAACGATTATTGTTGATAATCTTATGGAAGCTCGATTGTTGAGTGAATTGGCTAAAAATTTAGATTATACAGTATCTATTTTACTTCGAGTCAACCCAGGAATTGAAGCACATACGCATGAATATATTGTGACAGCTAATATTGATAGTAAGTTTGGAATTTCAATTGAGAAAAAATCAGATATTTTAGAATTGATTCAAATTATCAATTCTTGTCCAAACTTATCTTTTGATGGATTCCATGCACATATTGGTTCACAGATCTTTGATAAGGAAGCTTTTGTACAAGAAGTCAATAAGATGTGTGAGTTTGTTTCAAATTTAGGTGTTGAAGTATCTACATTGAATTTTGGTGGAGGCTTTGGTGCTGTTTATACAAGTGAAGATACACCGATTCCTGTAGATGTAGTGTGTGATACTTTGATTGAAGCGATGAAATGCAATAAAGAAAAATATGCACTCAATATCAATAAGATTTGTATTGAACCAGGACGAAGTATTGTGGCGGAAGCTGGAAGCACAATTTATACGGTTGGTTTTATGAAGGAAACACCACATAAGAATTATATTTTTGTGGATGGTGGGATGAGTGATAATATTCGTCCTGCATTATATCAGGCTAAATATAGTTGTGTGATTGATGGAAAAGAAAATGAAATGGCGAGTAAACACTACAAAGTTGCCGGAAAGTGTTGTGAATCTGGGGATGTGATCATTGAAGATGCATTTTTACCTGAAGCAAAACCGAATGATTTATTAATTGTGAAGACTACAGGAGCATATGGCTATTCTATGGCAAGTCACTACAATAAAGCACTTGGACTACCTGTCATCTTTTGTAAAGATGGAAAGAGTCAGTGTGTGATTCGTGGTGAGAATTATGAGGATTTGATTCGATTGGAGAATGATTTATGCGCATAAAATTTAGTAAGTATCATGGCTTAGGAAATGATTTTATTCTTACAAGATATATGGAAAATATCGATATTCCAAAACTTGTTCAAGCCTGTTGTGATAGACATACAGGTATTGGAGCAGATGGAATGATTTTTGTGAAGGAAGATCCACTTGAAATGGTTTACTACAATCAAGATGGTTCAAGAGCTCCGATGTGTGGTAATGGCATTCGTTGTTTTGCGGCCTATTGTTTTGATGAAGGTATCAATACAGATGAAGTGGTTCCAGTACAAACTTTGGCTGGTGAAAAGATCGTGCATCGTATATCGACTTCTCCATTTGAGGTATGTGTAGATATGGAACAACCCTTGTATGACAATCGTTTGATTGATGTATCTGAAGATGAAAATGTATGGAAAAGAGAAGTTTGTGGGGTTGATACATATAGTTTATTTATGGCCACAACGCATACAGTTGTCTTTGTAGATAATGCGTTTGATGAAAAGAATATTGAACTAGGAAGAAAGATTTGTCATGATCCCTTATTTAAAAAACAGACCAATGTAAATTTTGTGCAAGTGATCGATGATACACATATTACGGTTATGACGTATGAAAGAGGCTGTGGTATTACATTAGCTTGTGGAACAGGAGCATGTGCAAGTGTTGTGGTCGCAAATAAGTTGGGATTTGTTCAAAATAAATGTGAAGTTCAATTAAAATTAGGAAGTTTAAAGATTGAAGTAAAGGACCATGTATATATGACGGGTCCTGCAAAAAAGATATGTGAAGGAGAATTTGTATGGTAAAAGGATCAATTGTAGCTTTGGTTACACCCTTTCATGAGGATGGAACAGTAAATTTTGAAAAGTTAGGTGAATTGTTGGATTGGCATATTGAAAATTCAACGGATGGAATTTTGATTTTAGGAACATCTGGAGAAAGTAGTACGATGAGTCATGAAGAAGATGATGCGGTTGCTCTCTATACGATTGAAAGAGTCAATCATCGTGTGCCTGTGATTGTAGGAGCTGGTTCAAACTGTACGCAGACAGCGATGGAAAAGAGTTTAAAATATCAAAATATGGGAGCCGATGCCTTATTGTTGATTAGTCCTTATTATAATAAGGCAAATACACAAGGTATGATTCGTCACTTTACTACGGTTGCCGATGCCGTACATATTCCAATTATTTTATATAATGTGCCAGGTCGTACGGGTTGTCACATTGATGAAGAAGCAGTCAAAGTATTGAGTCAACATCTAAATATTTGTGGAATTAAAGAGGCAAGTGGAAATATTAGTTATGCCACAAATATTGCGCGTTATTTAAGTGATGATTTTGTGATGTATTCAGGAAATGATGACATGATTACTTCGATGATGGCACTAGGTGCTAGTGGTGTCATTAGTGTTTTGGCAAATTGTTTACCGAAAGAAACACATGAAATTGTACAGGATTATTTGGATGGAAATGTGAAGGCAAGTCTAGAAAAACAATTGAAATATTTAGATTTCATTCATGCCTTATTTATTGAAGTCAATCCAATTCCAGTAAAACAAGCATTGAATTATATGGGTAAAGATGTTGGTGGATATCGTTTGCCTTTGTGTGAAATGGATGAAAAGAATGCCAAGATTTTAAAAGGTAAAATGGAGGATTTGGGCTTATGTTAAAAATTGCGATTGTAGGTACTGGAAAGATGGGTTCGCTTTTAAAGGAAACGGCTCAAAAACAAGGTATGGAAGTGGTTCAATGTTTTGAGAAAGGGATAGACGATTATTGTATAGATGTAGATGTCGTAATTGATTTTTCGCATCCAGATAATTTAGCGAGTGTACTTGATTTTGTGAAAACGAAAAAGTGTGCTTTAGTCTATGGAACAACGGGATTAAATGAGAATCAAATCAATAGCTTAAAACAAGTTTCAGATGAAATACCTTTATTTTATTCGGCAAACTTTTCATATGGGATTGCCGTATTTGAACAGATTCTAAAACAATTTGCACCATTATTAAAGAATGATTTTGATATGGAAGTTCAAGAGATTCATCATAATCAAAAGCAGGATGCACCAAGTGGTACAGCAAAGATGTTGGTGAATGCCTTAGATCCTGAAGATGAGTATACTAAGGTATATGGAAGAAGTGGTTTTACAGGGAAACGCCAACATGAAATTGGAATTCATTCGCTTCGTGGAGGTACTGTTGCAGGAGAGCATACGGTGTATTTCTTTGGGGATAATGAGACTTTAGAAATCAAGCATAGTGCCAATTCACGCCAGATCTTTGTGAATGGGGCCTTAAAAGCTGCACAATTTGTCACAAATCGAAACCCGGGTTTATATAGTATGGAAGATATGATGTAGGAGGTATATATGGAAGCAGAACAAATTATTCGTTATATTCAAACGGCAGAAAAGAAAACGCCGGTAAAAGTATATTTTAATTCAGAAAGAGAAATTTCTTTCCCAAATTGTAAAGTCTTTGGCAATGTTGTATTTGGAGATTGGAAAGATATTGAACCCGTTCTTTCAATGAATCCAGAAGTGGAATATGAAGTAGAAAATAATTGTCGTAATAGTGCCGTTCCTATGTTGGATCTAAAAGATATTCATGCACGTATTGAACCCGGTGCATTTATTCGTGAACAAGTTGAAATTGGGGATAATGCCGTTATTATGATGGGTGCTATTATTAATATTGGTGCTGTGATTGGTGAAGGTACAATGATTGATATGGGTGCTGTATTAGGTGGAAGAGCTACCGTCGGAAAACATTGTCATATTGGAGCTGGAGCCGTTTTAGCAGGTGTTATTGAACCAGCAAGTGCCACACCCGTTATCATTGAGGATGATGTTTTAGTTGGTGCCAATGCCGTAGTGATTGAAGGGGTTCATGTCGGAAAAAATGCCGTTGTAGCAGCAGGTGCAGTTGTCATTGATGATGTGCCTGAAAATGCCGTAGTTGCAGGATGTCCTGCAAGAGTCATTAAGATGAAGGATGAAAAAGCTACACAAAAGACAAAGTTAGAGGATGCGTTAAGGAGTCTGTAATGGATTCCTTTTTTTGCCATTACTAAAAAGTGTGCATTTGCACAAAAAAAGGGAATGGATTAATTGTAATTGAGTGAAAATATAATGGGATATTTGTGGATTCGATAAAATATTTTTTGATTTATACATCTATTTTTCAAATGATTAAAAAGGTTTTAAAACAGTTTTAAATAAAGCTGTTTTGGACTTTTTGTGTAGATGTATAAAAATAAGTGGGAATTGATGTACTAAAACTTAAATCATAAAAAAGAAACAGAGATTGTCAGTTGACTTGTATTTTGATAAAAAGCATTACTAAAAATCGTGATTTGCACGGAAAATGGGAATGGATTAAATGGAATTAACAATAATTGAGTGAAAATATAATGGAATATTTGTGGATTTGATAAATTTTTTTTGATTTATACATCTATTTATTAAATGATTAAAAAGAGTCCATAAGAGTTTTAAATAAAGCTGATTTTGGCTTTTTGTATAGATGTATAAATATTAGAAAAATTTATGTGTTAGAACATAAAGTGTGAAAATGCCTATATGCACATAAAATAGCATTACTAAAAAGTGTGCATTTGCACAAAAAAAGGGAATGAACTAAAGAAGATCAACTGGAGTTGAGTGAAAATATAATGGTAATCAGTGATATTTGTAGATGTGATAAATTATTTTTTTTGATTTATACATCTATTTTTCAAATGAATAAAAAGAGTCCAAAATGGTTTTAAATAAAGCTAGTTTGGACTTTTATTGTATAGATGTATAAATATTGAGGTTGTCTTTATATTGAAATGTTATAACAATAGTTCTATAATAAAATTAAATGATATAACATTTTAATGGGAGGCAATTATGGAAATTAAAGATCCTAAAGTAGTTCATGATTATTTAAATGGTGTGATTGAAGGTGAAGATGTTAAGAAGAGTACAAAACTATATGCAGATGCTAAGACATTCTATAAGGATGTAGATTCAAGTATTTCAGATGATCAAATTATGTATGAAGTATATTCTTATGAACATGATGGTTTGTGTTATGGTTTGACGGTGATGCAGCCAGTATGTGTAAATGGGGAATGTAATGTAACGCGTGGCCATTTCCATGAAGATTTAGATTGTGACGAAATCTATTGTGGTATGGGTGGAGAAGGTCTTCTTTTATTGATGGATGAAGACTATCATTGTCATGCAGAGAAAGTGTATTGTGGTAGTGTACACTATATTGATGGTCATTTGGCACATCGACTTGTGAATACGGGAAATAGTGAGTTGAAAGTACAATGTATGTGGCCAAGTCATGCGGGTCATGATTATAAGCGTGTAGAAGAGCATCCTTTTACTGTAAGAGTGTTTAAGCAAAATGGTGAATTGAAAGTGGAGGAAGAATGAGTTATCTAAATTTTAAATCGGAATATGATCGTTTTCCTAAGACGACAATAAAGAATCATAGAGCGTTTCATGGATGTGATGCAATCTATCAGGAGTTAAATAAGAAAATTAATAATAGGAGTGTTGTAGTTTTTGATTATTATCCAGGTGTAGATGAAGATGAAGTATATGAACTAATCAAACGCTTCAATTTTTCTTTAGAAATCAATATGCATGATCTTTTTAAAGATGGCAAAACTATGACCGAACAAATGAAATACAATCTAACGGATGATCGTGTGTTTGGCAAGATGTATTATGGCAATCTTGTGGATTTTATGGATGAAGATAAATTAGAAGAAGCTAAAAATAAGGTGAAAGAACATCATGGTTCTACTATCATTTATGGAGTTGGTGCTGGTTTAGTAAGTCATGGTGATGTGTATGTCTACTTTGATATGGCACGTTGGGAAATTCAACTTCGTTATCGTAAAGGGATGGCAAATTATAATTGTGATAATTTTGGTGAAGATATTTTAAAGAAATATAAGCGTGGCTATTTTATTGAATGGCGTATTGCCGATAAACATAAGGCTGAACGGTTTAATTGTTTTGATTATGTGGTGGATACAAATAAATCAAACGATCCAAAGATGATTTCGAGTGATACATTTAAGATAAGTTTGCATCAATTATCAAAACAACCATTTCGTACTGTACCATACTTTGATCCAGGTGTATGGGGTGGTCAATGGATGAAGGAAGTTTGTAACTTAGACAAGGATCAGCCAAATTATGCATGGAGCTTTGATGGTGTGCCAGAAGAAAATAGTATTCTATTTGACTATGATGGAATTACTGTAGAACTTCCGGCTATGGATCTAGTATTGTATCAACCAAAAGAATTATTGGGAGAACAAGTCTATTCTCGTTTTGGAGCTGAATTTCCTATTCGTTTTGATTTTCTAGATACGATGGAAGGACAAAACTTATCTTTGCAGGTGCATCCATTAACGGAATATATTAAAAAGAGTTTTGGTATGAGCTATACACAAGATGAGAGTTATTATATTTTAGATGCCAAGGAAGATGCCCATGTTTATTTAGGTCTAAAAGAAGATATTCAACCCAATGAAATGATTTCTGATTTAGAGTCTGCGCAACGTGGTGAAATTGTATTTGATGCCAATAAGTATATTAATAAGTTTCCGGCAAAGAAACATGATCACTTCTTGATTCCAGCAGGAACTTGTCATTGTTCCGGAAAGAATGCGATGGTTCTAGAAATTAGTGCAACACCATATATCTTTACTTTTAAATTGTGGGACTGGCAAAGACTAGGTTTAGATGGACTTCCTCGACCTATTAATATTGAACATGGTAAACATGTCATTCAATGGGATCGTACTACAAAATGGGTCAAAGAACACTTAGTGAATGCGATTTATGAAGTAAAAGAAGATGGAAATGATTGTAAGATTGAGCATACGGGTTTACATGAACTAGAATTCATTGAAACAAGAAGATATACAATCAAAGAGAATTCATTCCATAAAACACATGGTACAGTCAATATGTTGAATCTAATTGATGGAAAGAGTGCAGTAATTGAAGGTGATTTTGAACCGTTCATTGTGCATTATGCAGAAACCTTCATTATTCCTGCAAGTATCAAGGAATATACAATCAAGCCTTATGATTGTGATGAAGTGAAAGTATTAAAGGCATATGTAAGAAATTAAAAAGTGACAGCCTAAATGGTTGTCATTTTGTGTTTTCGCTTTTGTGCATACATTCTTTGATCGGTGATTTGCAGGATTCTTGATAATGAAGTCTTTTCAGATTTATTAATATGAAAAGTTCCAATAAACGAGCTATAATATCATTTTCACAAATTCACATATATATTGATCACCCACATCATGTCCAAAATGATCATTTACATATTTTAAGTGATCTAAGTCACGATAACACAAAGTTTCGGATATTTTATAATCTAAAATTTTCTGTATTTCATCCTTAAAATAATAGCGATTACCATCTTGCGTTGATGTATCAATTCTAGCTTGTTGATTGTGTAATATCATGAATGAAGTGAGCGTAAGATAATTTATCTTCCCATTCCATACTAATTGTGACAATGTGATAGTATCGGTTGTCTTTATCTTTCATGTTCTATTCACAAGGATTATTTATATTTCTTGTAAAGTGTGGATATATCCCTGTGAATCGCATAAAATATTATTTATCTCGTAAAAAGCGAACGAGTTTAAGGGGAAATGACCTTAAACATATTGACTTTCCCTTATTTTTGATTATGATTTAAGGGAAACAAGACGCTTTAAGGGAAAAATGAAAGACAGGTGTTTAAATAATGAGACCGTTTAACTATTCAAAAATCAAAGAAGATAAGTGGGATTCAGAAATTCTTGGTCTCATAGCAGCAATATACAAGTTCGCAGGGAAACAAGAACTATATCTAAAGCAAAGACCAGACGAGTTGGAGAAACTTGTGGAGATAGCAAAGATTCAGAGTACCGAGGCTTCAAATGCGATAGAGGGTATTGTAACAACCAATACAAGAATTAAGCAGTTGGTGGAGGAGAAGACCACACCAAAGAATAGAGATGAAGAGGAAATCGCAGGATACCGTGATGTATTAAATATCATCCATGAGAGTTTTGATACGATTCCTATTACACAAAACTATATTTTACAGTTGCATAAAATACTATGCAGCCATATGAATAATCCACTCGCTGGGCGAACCAAGAATGTACAGAATTATATTAGTGCCACATATCCAGACGGACGTACGGAGGTGCTGTTTACACCATTGGCACCATTTGAAACACCAGAAGCTCTTGATAGAATCTGTGAAGAATACAACAGGGTAATTGGAAATTATGAGGTGGAGCCATTATTGGCTATTCCTATTTTTATACATGATTTTCTGTGTATCCATCCATTTAATGATGGTAACGGCAGAATGAGCAGATTGCTTACAACTCTGCTACTTTATCGTAGTGGATTTTATGTTGGTAAGTACATCTCGCTTGAAGCCAAAATTGCAAAGAATAAGGATTTGTATTATGAGGCTTTGGGTCATTCACAGGATGGCTGGCATGAAGGAGAAGAGGACGCAGTTCCTTTTATCAAATATTTGCTTGGAACAATTCTTGCTGCTTACAAAGATTTTGAAGACCGATTTGAAATTGTAGAAGAAAAACTTCCGGCAATTGAGATGGTTCGTAAAGCTACACAGCAAAGGATTGGAAAATTCAATAAACAAGATATTCGAGAACTATGCCCGGCACTCAGTGTGAGTTCGATAGAAGGTTCACTTCGTAAGCTTGTAGCAGAAGGAGAACTTCGCAGGGAAGGCAGAGGGAAATCTACATTTTATATTAGATTAAAATAAGAATCAGCCCGATTTCGTTTTTAGAACATGTTCCCGTGTACGAAAAATGGGCATTTTATTGTTACAAAAAAGAGAGGAGCTGAACTCCATAAGCGATAAAAATCACTTACTCGTTACAGCCCCTTTCTTAGCTTTTTAATGCATTTAGCTCTTCTTGGGTTAAAGCTCTAAATTCACCTAATGGTAAATCATTTAGTTTTAAAGGACCAAACTCAATACGTTGAAGATAGGTAACTGTACAATTGGCTTTTTCAAACATTCTTTTGACTTGGTGGAATTTTCCTTCATGAATCGTTAGATACGCTTTGTTTGTATCTAATATTTCTAATTTAGAAGGGGCTGAAGTAAATTCTTCAAATTCCATAGGTTGATTAAAAAAGTCTACGGCATTTTCTGGTAGCGTTCCGTCAAATTCAACATAATATTTTTTATCTACATGTTTTTTAGGAGATAAGACTTCATGCGTTAATTTACCATCATTGCTGATGAGTAATAAGCCTTCTGTATCTACATCCAATCTTCCAACTGGATATAGATCGTGTCTTTGACTTTGAACAAGTTCCATAACTGTAGGATAGACCATGTCTTCTGTAGCACTTACATAGCCTTGTGGTTTATTTAAAATGTAATATTCGAATTCTACATAGCTTACAGGCTCATCATCTACGCAGACTCTATCATCGCCTTTTACGTTGTAGTCTGCTTTTTTGATTATTTCATCATTGATGGTAACCCAGCCATTTTTTATTAATTTTTTTACGTCGTTTCTTGTGCCAAATCCCATATGAGATAAATATTTGTCAAGTCTCATTGATAACGCCATCCTTTCGCATATTTATTTTTTAATGATCCTTTAGAGAGTTTTGCAAAACCTAAAGAGAAGTGATTTACACAAACAAGACTCCATCCTGATGTCTTCGCATCTAAATCCTTTACATCAAGAGTTTCACCTTTTAAATATTTAATAACACGCTCATCTTCGATTGAGAAGTTTAATACATTTTTAAATTGTTCAGGACAAAGGACAAGGGCAAGGCTTTGAGCTGGCTCAAAATGTTTACCTTTTAATTGACCTAATAATAAGCCTGATCTAAGTACGCGATAGCCTTTATAGGCTTGAAAATCTGTATTTAACCAAATAACCTTATCTTTTTTGACTTTGATTGTGCCTTTATTTAATTTAACCAATCTTAAAAAATCTGTTACACAATCATCCAATTTATCACTTGGTTCAAGCCTTGTTTTTTTGCGCTTTGTTTCTCCATCTTTGACAAGTAAAGCCACAAAGTGACCTTCTCCCTTGATTTTATGGGGATATAAACGAACACACTCATTCATATTGATGCCTGGCATCATTCCATCTATTTTTTTAATGGGAACAAGATGTAGCTCTGGATGCTTGTCTAATACGTCTTGAATGACCTCTTCATTTTCATGAATCGAAAAAGTACAAGTGGAATATACAATGGATCCTCCCGGCTTTAACATGGATACGGCCGCATTCAAAATGTTTTTTTGAATAGGTGGATAGAATGTATCATCTTTTTCAATCCAGCTTTTAATTAAGTCGGGTTCTTTACGAAACATGCCCTCACCACTACATGGAGCATCCACTAGAATCTTATCAAATGTTTCAGGATAGTGTTCTTCCATATTTGTCAAATCTTCACTGGTCACCCAAGCATTGTCACATCCGAATAGTTCAATGTTTTTTAAAAGTCCTTGACATCTTGAAGAACTGATATCATTTGAAATCAAGAGTCCTGTATGATTTAGTTTTGTCGCAAGCTTTGTGCTTTTTCCTCCAGGAGCTGCACACGTATCTAATACAATGTCATTTTCATTTACAGGAAGTACTTGCGCTGGAAGCATGGCACTGGGTTCTTGAAGATAGTAAAGTCCTGCATAATAGTAGGGGTGCTTACTGGGTTTATCTTCGTTTGAATAATAAAAGCCATCATTTGTCCATGGGATAGGTTCAAGTTTAAAGGGAGAAATTTTTAAAAATTCTTCAACCGAAATCTTTAGTGTATTGATTCTTAACCCATAATATCTTTCATGATCAAAACTATGTAGATAGTCTTCATATTCATCTTGAAGAAGTTCTTTCATTTGTTCCTTAAATTTAATTGGAAGTTCCATTATAGATCAAATGCCTTTCCTAAAGTTTGAACGGCTTTAACTTTATCTTTCTTTTCAATTGTTAGTGAGATGGAAATTTCACTTGAAGTGATCATATAATATTTAATATTGTTTTCACTTAAGATATTTAATACTTTACTCGCAATACCAGAATGTGTAGAAATTCCAAGTCCTACTAAAGACAATTTGATATATCCAAGCATTTGATGTACTGGATATTCTTTTGAAGCATTTTCCATAATTTGATTACTTTGTTCTTCTGAACAATATAAAGTAAAGTTGGCAAGGCCTTCATCGTCTAATTGTTGTGAAATTGTATCAAGGTTGATATTTAAATCGGAAATCATCTTAAATAGTTTTCCTAAATAAACACCATCGTTAGGTAAGTGCATAAAGCGCATGATCGCATAGTCATCTTTTACACTTAAACCCGTAATTGGCATATCTTCTAATTCTTTATGCATAATCCAAGTTCCTTTCTCTAAATCTGTTTCCAAAGCTTTTCCTAAGAAAAGGGGAACATTATATTTACTAGCAAGTTCGACACTTCGCGTTTCAAGTACACCAGCACCTAAACATGCCATCTGCATCATTTCTTCATAAGAAATTGATTTTAGTTTTTTAGCACGCGTATATAATCGTGGATCAATTGTATACACACCATCTACATCGGTAAAGATGTGGCATTGATATCCAAGTTTTGCGGCAATCGCAACGGCTGTTGTATCACTTCCACCACGACCTAAAGTAGTGATATCACCATATTCAGTAGCCCCTTGAAAGCCGGCTACGACAACAACTTTTCCTTGGTCTAAATGAGATTGAATTGTGGTTGTATCAATATCTTTGATCAAAGCACGAGAATGGTGTTTACTTGTCAGAAAACCTGCTTGATAGCCAGTTAAACTGATTGCATCCACACCTAGTGCATTCATCGCAATCGCAAGAAGTGTAATTGTTTGTTGCTCACCCGTAGATAATAAACTATCCAATTCTCGCTTGTTTGGATTGTTTGTGACACTATGAGCTAATTCTATTAATTTATTTGTGGTTTTTCCCATAGCACTCGCAACAATGACTAGATTGTGGCCTTGTTCCTTCATGTGTTTGGCATGAAGTGCAATGGCCTGAATCTGTTCAATGGTTCCAACGCTGGTTCCACCATATTTTTCTACTATATTCATAAACTATTTTCTCCAACCATACCATTTTAACATATAAAAAGCTGTCTTAGACAGCTTATAGATATTATTTTTGGTTAAAATTATATTTTTTCATAAATCGATCGAGCACGATCCATTCTTCTTTATCCAAGGAAATGAGTGTATTAATGAATTTGCGTTGAATCCTTGCTAAATCAGTATCAGACGACATGGCATTTTCAAAGAATCTTCGAATTTCATTTTCTCTAGATTCAGGAATAAACATCTCACCTTTACCATATAACAACCATTCTTCATTAATATTGAATTGTTTACATATAGAAATTAGATTGCTTCTTGATAAACTGTTATCGCCATTTTCTATTTTTGATACTGCTGCTTTTTTGATTCCAATTAGCTCACCAAACTGTTCTTGGCTAATTCCTTTTTGTAATCGTATTTTCCTAACTCTTTTGCCAATTTCATAATTCATTGTAATATGCCTCACTGTTTATTAATTATATATAATAAAAGTATCTTAAATCAACATTGGGAATTGACCTAATGTATTGAAGATACTATAATGTTTCTTGTAGATACTTAGGGAGTATATTATATGGAAAAACTAACTTTAGAAGAGTTGAAGGTCCTTGAGAGCCTGCGAAAAAGCTTGCGAGAACTTCACAAAAAAGATTTAGAAGAAGTTATAGATTTTTCTGAAGAATTAAGAAAAATGAAATATTCCAAAAGTAAAGATTATAACAGGGAATGGGAAGGAAAAAAATGAACAACAAGAAAACATTAACAAGTTTGGCAACAGCCAGTATGGTGATTACGCAAGCTGGACAAATGAGTGTATTCGCAAAGGGTGTTACAGCAGATCCAGAAACTCCAGCCGAAAAAGAAGAAGTCAAAGTTGAAAAAACACAGAAAGAATTATTAGAAGAAAAAATCAAAGAAGCACAAGAAAAAGTAGATGCTGCAAAAAAAGATGTAGATGCAAAAAAAGCTGAAGCAGACGCCGCAAAATTAGAAGCTGAAAAAGCAAACAATGCTTATACGTCTCAAAACACGGTAGTACAAACAGGCTATGATGCTTTAAATGGCTATATTGATGAAAGCTTACAGTCTTTATTGAATGAAATTGCGGATTTAGAAGCTAAGATTGCTCAAATGACAGTCAATTTGAACACAGAACAAAAAACTTCTCAAGAAGCAGAAAAGGCAAAACAAGAAGCTGAGAAAGAATTAGTCAACAAAAAATCTGAATTAAAAGACTTGCAAAATCAATTGGCAGCTATGAAGACTCCTGAAGAACTTGAGACAGAATACAATCAGGCAACTGAAGATGCCACAAAGGCTCAGGAAGCAACAGATACAGCACAAAAGGAAGTTGATGAAGCTCAAACAGCTTTAGATACTGCTCAAAGTGATTTGACAGCTAAAGAAGATGCTTTGAATCAGGCTCGTACCGATTACGAAAGTGCAACAGCTGAAGTAACAGAAAAACAAACAGCTGTGGATTCTGCTCAGACTTTATTAGATTCTATGACAGATCCAGACGGAATGGAAACTGCAAAAGCTGAATTAGAAACCGCAAAAGCAGATTTACAGACTGCACAGCAAAAACAGACAGATGCTGAAAACGCATTGGCTTCTGCAAATTTAGCTTATGAAACGGCAAAAACCACAAAGGAAACTGCTGAGACAAATTTAGCGAATGCTCAGCAGGCTGTAACAGACGCTCAAAACAAGTTGAATGATGCAAAAGCTAAAGAACAATCAACAAAATCTTCTTTGGATGCGGCAAATGCTGAAAAGGAAAAGAATGAAGCAGCAATCAAAGAATTAAATGCTAAGATTGCGACAGCTCAGAATGAAGTAAATCAAGCTCAAACAGCTTATGACAAGGCTTTAAACGATTTTAACTCGACAATGTCTCCATTGGAACAAGCTAAAAAGAATTTAGCTGATTTTGAAGCGAAATATGCTACGGAACTGGCTCGATTGAATCAGGGAAGTAAAGGATATTTTGATTCTATCGGCGTTGGAGCGTCAACAGATCGTATTTTTGATAAAAATAGTTCAAGTATGGCAAAAGCGAATTTGGCATCTTATACAAATATGGGGCAAAAAGATGATGCAACTAGTTTAGAAAACATGCAGGCTTCTATTGCGTATTTAAAAGAATGTAATGAGATTCGTAAAAAGGAAGGGCTTTCTGAGCTAAAGGTTAGTACATGGCTGATGGCTGTCGCTCAAGTAAATGCAAATCATGCAAAATCAAATATGGAGCACGCTGGTGTATATGCTACAGGAGAAAATCTTGCGTGGGGATATGGAAACGCTAATACAGCAGGAAGCCCATTCCGTGGCTGGTACGACCAGGAAAAAGCTGAATTTTTGGCTGGAAATCATAAATTCTCAGATGTTGGTCACTATAAAAATATTGTTGAAAAGCGATATACTGTGACAGGCTTCGCAGTTGGAACAAATGGACAGTTTTCTACAGCTCATTGTCAGGAGTTTTTGGATGAGGTAACTGATGTAAATCACGAAGTTCAAATGACTGTATCTGAATTTGAACAATCATTCAATAACTACTACAACAATTTGAAATCTGTAGATTCTCAGCACAAAACTTTACAGAACGCTGTCAACAATGCGTCTGGTTCAGGCTCTAAAGACAATACGGTTGTAACAAACGCTCTCAACTTATTGAATGCTAAGAAAAACGCGTTAACTTCTTTACAGAACCAGAAAACTGCAAAAGAAAATGCACGTGCTGGATTACAGAATCGTGTAAATCAGGCAACAGCTTCTTATAACCAAGCTGTACAAAACACAAAAGCAGCTGATCAAAAAGTTGAAGAAGCAAAAGCGGCTAAAGCAAACGCAGAAAATGCTTTGAACAGTGCAAAAGCAGAATTGACAGCTAAAGAAAATGCACGTCAAACAGCTTCTGTCAACGTGAATACAGCAAAGGCTAAGACTGAAGAAACTCAAAACAAAGTGAATACTTTGAATGATAGAATCAGCAACTGGACAGCAAATACAGAAAAAGCTGAAAAGAATTTAGCAGATGCAAAAGATGCTTTGGCAAAAGCTAAAACTAGAAAAGCTCAGATGAAGGACACATTCGATACAGCTGTAGATGAACACCAGAAAGCATCTGATGTGTTCAATGATGCAAAAGCTACTTCAGATGATGCAAACGCACGTTTGGCGACAGCTAAAGAAAACTTGAGCAAGAAAGACGCATTGAGAAATGCTGCTAAGAAAGCTGTTGACACATACAATACAGCTTCTGCACAAGTCGAATCATTAGAAGCAGACATCACAAAATTAGCAGATACAATCACTGCTAAAGAAACTGAAAAAGCAAAAGCAGACGAAAACATTGAAGCTTTATCAGCTGATATTGAAGCAACTGCAAACGAAAAGGCTAAAGTAGACGCTGAAGCTGCTCCATTGAAAAATGTTAAAGTTGTATTGAAAGACGTATTGCTTAACGGCTCTAAAGCCGACATCTCAACAGTTGGAAACGATATTCTGACAGCTAAGTTAAGTGCTTTACAGGTAGAAGTCGATAAAGCTCAAACTTTGAAAGCAGACTTGGAAGTTAAAAACGCAGATTACCAGGCTAAGTACAACAGATATGTATTGGCTCAAAGATTCTTATCACAAGCTGAAGAAGATCATGACAAAGCTATGAAAGCATTAAGTGATTACTTGAATAAATCAGATAAAAACGATAAAACCAAAACAAATAAATCAGCTAATGTTGGAAATAGTGTCGATACTAAAAAATCAAATGGTGTAAATACAGCTACTCAAACTGCATTAGGCTTCTATGCACTCAGTGGTGTATTAGGACTTGCTGGTGTTGCATTTACAGGTAAACACGCTCGTAAAGAAGACTAGTGAATTATAGGAGAGATGAAAGTCTCTCCTTGTTTTATGAGGTTAAATATGTCATTTAAAATAAAAATACAAAATAATCGTGGTGACTGGTATCAAATCTTTCCTGATAATGAAGTACCAATTGGATTTATAAAAGTTATGAAGCAACAAAAAGCAATCTTTTATGAGGATGGTACCTTTGAATGTAGTGTATATGAAATTCAACCATTAATTGATTGTATTGAAGAATATATTAAGGATAAACAAAGAGAGTTTAGTTCAAGTAGAGCTTTAAGAGAAAGATTAAATAAACGTAAAGAAGAAATGAATCATGGGGTATATAAAGTTGTTTTAAATAGTTTATTCGATTTAACGAATGATTATGTACCATGTACACGAAACTATAAAACGGGATATGATCTTTATCCAACATGGCGAATTATTGAAATGAATGCGATGTCTTGGACAATGTTTATGTCTTATAATTTCATTAAATTTATTGAATCTTCCATTTATCGTTCAGATGAATTGAACTTTAAATTAAAGGAAAATGAAAGTTTGCTGGTAAAAGGAATAGTAGAATAAAAAGAAAAAGGGAAGGTCACCCCTCATCAAGAACGATGAGGGGTGACTCAATTTCTTGACAAAAAAATGTTATATATGAGACAGTATATGGGCAAATTTAGAAATAAAATTGTCTTTTTTATATATTATTTCAAACAAATAAAAAGCAGAAACGTCAAAAGTGCGTTTCTGCCATAATTTTAGACAGCTTTTGTTCCATTAATATATACATTTTTTATTGTATTATTCAAATCAATCAAACTTTTAGTACAAATAATAAAGTCAGCATCTTTGCCTTCTTTGATTGAACCTAGTCTATTATCTAAATGTAAGATCTTAGCTGGATTGATTGTGATGGCCTTGATGGCTTCTTCTTCAGGTAGTCCTGCTTTATGGGCTAGGGCTGCATTGATTGGAAGATATTGTTGGGGATTGAATGGGGAATCGGTTGTGATCGCAAATAAGATGCCTTTTTCATACATTTTATTTGGTGTTTCAAATGAATCGTTGGCACATTCAAATTTATCTTTGTGACAAAGACTTGGTCCACAAATACATGGAAAACCACTTTCTTTGATTTGGTCTAGAATCACTCTTGAATCGGTCGCATGATCTAGAGTGATTTCAATATCATATTCTTTTGCGATACGAATGGCCGTCAACATATCATCAGCTCTGTGGGCATGACACTTTAATGGGATTTCTTTTTTGATGACTGGAATCATGGCTTCGAGTTTTTGATCATAATCTACATCTTTACCTGAATCTTTCTTCATCATGTATTCCTTTGTCTTTTCCAATGTTTCTCTAAGTAATGCACTGATCTGCATACGTGTATCAATGTTTTTTCCTTTGTAACAATTCTTTGGGTTTTCACCGAATGCTGCCTTCATCGCAATTGGATTTTGAATGGTCATTTCATCAATACAATTTCCCTTTGTCTTATACGCAAAGAAAGTTCCACCAATCACATTGGCACTACCAGGACCTGCAGCTACTGTTGTGATACCGGCTTCTAATGCAGTTTGGACCGTTTCATCCATTGGATTGCATCCATCAATACCACGCATGTTTGGTGTAATTGGATTTGTGATTTCATTTAAATCATTGCCTTCAAAACCAATAGCCGTTTCTTCCATGCCCAAATGACAATGGGCTTCTACCATGCCTGGATATACATTGAATCCAGTAAGGTCTTGTGTATCTTCATTGTTTTTAGGACTTAAATTCTTTCCAATCTCTGTGAATACACCTTTATCGACTCGAAAATCACCAACGAATGGATCTTGTTCCATGGTATAAATAGTGGCGTTTTTAAAAAGCATTAAGCTGCCTTCTTTCCATCTACATATACTGCCGTGATTTCATTTTGTGTATCAAGAATGTTCTTTGTACAAACGACAAAGTCAGCATCTTTACCAACTTTAATGGAACCAACACGATTATCTAAACCTAAAATCTTAGCTGGATTGATTGTGATGGCTTTAATGGCTTCATATTCTGGAAGTCCTGCTTTAGCGGCTAGGGCTGCACTTAAAGATAGGTATTGTTGAGGAATTACTGGAGAGTCGGTAATGATAGAGAATAAGATACCTGCTTTATATAGTTCATTTGGTGTTTCAAAAGACATATTCGCAAGTTCAAATTTTGATTTGTGAGTCAATGCAGGTCCACAAATACATGGGAATCCACTTTCTTTGATTTGAGGAAGAATACATCTTGCATCCGTAACATGATCTAATGTAATCTTGATATTTTCTTCTTTTGCGATACGAATGGCTGTTAAGATATCATCAGCTCTATGAGCATGACACTTTAATGGAAGCTCTCTTTTGACAACAGGAATCATAGCCTCTAATTTTTGGTCATAAGCGACATCTTTACCAGATTCTTTTTTCTTCATGTATTCCTTTGTCTTTTCCAATGTTTCTCTTAATAATGCACTGATCTGCATACGCGTATCAATTTTCTTTCCCTGATAACAACGCTTAGGATTTTCTCCGAATGCTGCCTTCATAGCCAAAGGATTTTCAATTGTCATTTCATCAATACAGTTACCTACAGTTTTATACGCAAAGAAAGTACCACCAAGTACGTTAGCACTACCAGGACCAGCAGCAACTGTAGTAACACCACCTTTTAAAGCTTCATGAATGGTTTCATCCATTGGATTACATCCATCAATACCACGCATGTTTGGTGTGATTGGATCTGTGATCTCATTTACATCATCCCCTTCAAAGCGAATGGCTGTTTCTTCCATACCCAAGTGGCAATGACTTTCCACTAAACCTGGAAATACATAAAGACCATTTAAATCTTGTACATCTTCTCCTTCACTTGCTGATAAATTTGTTCCTACTTCTGTAAATACACCTTTATCGATTTTAAAATCACCTACAAAAGGGTCTTGTTCCATTGTGTAAATCGTTGCGTTTTTAAATAACATTATGCTTCCTTCTTTCCATTGACATATACTGTCTTAATTTCATTTTGTGTGTCTAATATATTTTTTGTGCAAACGACAAAGTCTGCATCTTTACCAACTTTAATAGATCCAATACGATCATCTAGTTTTAAAATCTTAGCTGGATTGATTGTGATGGCCTTAATGGCTTCATATTCTGGTAGTCCTGCCTTATGAGCTAGAGCAGCACTTAAGGATAAGTATTGTTCGGGTACAACAGGAGAGTCTGTGATAATACAGAATGGAATACCAGCTTTATAGAATTCATTGGCCGTTTCAAAAGACATATTTTTTACTTCATACTTTGATTTATGTCCTAAACAAGGTCCTAGAATACATGGAAAACCACTTTCTTTGATTTGTGGAATAATGCTTCTTCCATCTGTCACATGATCTAATGTGACTTCAATATCATATTCTTTCGCAATACGAATGACAGTCAAAATATCGTCAGCTCTATGACAATGACATTTTAATGGCATTTGTTTTTTTATGACTGGAATCATAGCTTCTAGCTTTTGATCATAGTCTACATCTTTACCAGATTCTTTTTTCTGAATGTATTCTTTAGTTTTAGCTAGAGTTTCTCTAAGTAAGGCACTGATCTGCATACGCGTATCAATTTTCTTTCCCTTATAACAACGCTTAGGATTTTCTCCGAATGCTGCCTTCATAGCTAAAGGATTTTGAATGGTCATTTCATCAATACAATGACCTGCAGTTTTATACGCAAAGAAAGTTCCACCAATGACATTTGCACTACCAGGTCCTGCAGCTACGGTTGTAACGCCTGATTTTAAAGCTTCTTCAATCGTCTCATCCATTGGATTACAACCATCAATTCCACGAATGTTTGGTGTGACTGGATCTGTGACTTCATTTCCATCTTCACCTTCAAAACCAATGGAAGAACATACCATACCTAAATGGCTGTGGGCATCAATAAGGCCTGGAAATACGTAAAGACCTTTTAAATCTTGTACTTCTTCATCTTTTGGACTTAAATCTTTTCCAATTTCAGTAAATACACCTCTATCGATTCTAAAATCACCAACGAATGGTTCTTGTTCCATAGTATAAATAGTGGCGTTTTTAAATAACATTACACAGCCTTCTTTCCATCGACATAAACGGCTTTGATTTCATTTGTCGTATCAAGAATATTCTTTGTACAAATGATAAAGTCAGCATCTTTACCAGATTTAATTGAACCAATTCGATCATCTAATTTTAAGATCTTAGCTGGATTGATTGTGATGGCTTTAATAGCTTCTAGTTCATCCATACCTTCTTTTGCGGCAAGAGCTGCACATAAAGACAAATACTGTTCTGGAATAACTGGAGAATCGGTTGTGATGGAAACTAGGATTCCAGCTTTATTTAGTACGCCTGGCGTTTTAAAGGATTTGGATTTCAATTCAAATTTTGTCTTATGACCAAAGCTTGGTCCACAAATACATGGGAATCCACTTTCTTTGATTTGTTCCACAATACATCTTGCGTCTGTCGCATGATCTAAAGTGACTTCAATATCATATTCTTTCGCAATACGAATGACAGTCAAGATATCATCCGCTCTGTGGGCATGACACTTTAATGGAAGTTCTCTTTTAACAACAGGAATCATAGCCTCTAGTTTTTGATCATAAGCTACATCTTTACCAGATTCTTTTTTCTGAATGTATTCCTTTGTCTTTTCCAATGTTTCCCTTAATAATGCACTAATCTGCATACGCGTATCAATGCTTTTTCCTTGATAACAACGCTTAGGATTTTCACCAAAGGCTGCCTTCATCGCAATTGGATTTTGAATTGTCATTTCATCAATACAACTTCCTTTTGTCTTATACGCAAAGAAAGTACCACCAAGAACGTTAGCACTTCCAGGACCTGCAGCTACAGTAGTAACACCACCTTTTAATGCGAGTTCTACAGTTTCATCCATTGGATTACATCCATCAATACCTCGCATGTTTGGTGTGATTGGATCTGTGATTTCATTGACATCATTCCCTTCAAAGCGAATGGCTGTTTCTTCCATACCTAAGTGGCAATGGCTTTCAACTAAACCAGGGAATACATAAAGACCATTTAGATCTTGTACATCTTCTCCTTCATTGGTTGTTAAATTTGTTCCTACTTCTGTAAATACACCTTTATCGATTTTAAAATCACCTACAAAAGGGTCTTGTTCCATTGTGTAAATGGTTGCGTTTTTGAATAACATATAATCACCTCTAGAATCTATTGTATCACGTTATGAAAAATATTACATACAAGATGAAAATTATTTGTAAATGAAAATCTTTTGTTTTTCAACTCCTTATTCTATATAATGATTCTTGGTGAGTTTATGAAAAAAGTTAAAAGAAAAGTGAATAGAAAAAGAATTGTTATTGTCGTATTGATTCCCATACTTTGTATCGCATTATTGATTGCGAATTTTACAAGTATTCGATTGAGTATTAAGGGATATCATAAAGAGGATAAAAAGGTTGTATTAAATTTAGAGAAAGATGACATCAAAGATATCTTGGACTATGATCAAATTATTGATATTTCAAAGTGGGATAAGGTGAAAAATGATTCGCACTACTTATTGTATGATGAGTATTACAGGGCTTCTAAAAAGAGTGTAAAGAAAGTTGTGTATTATATTGATTCTTACTATGAAAGAATGGAAGATTTAAATTATTTGGGATATACAAAAGATGTATTATTTAAAAACTCAGATGTATATACCATTTCAAATTTGGATACTTTAATTTCGGCAAGCGTACCTTATAAAAAGGCGAAGAAATATTTGGCTATTAAAGGCGCACAAATTAAGGATATCAAGGATTATGTGGATTCTGGATTAAAACCATTAAAGGCTGTATTATCCGTTTCTTATCCAGGCATTGATTCAAGTAAGCGCGATGATCGTACATATACAATTGAGGATCCCGCAAATCTATTGGTTCTAATTAAAAATGGTTTCAGTGTTCCAAGTGATTATGTTCCAAGTGATTTAAGAGATGTGAATATTCCATATGAAAGTGAAGTTGGACAATTAAGAGATGAGGCGGCAACTGCACTTGAAAATATGTATAATGATGGATTAAAACATGGTTATAGTATCGCAATCAAGAGTTCGTATCGTTCTTATGAAACACAACTTGAAGTTTATAATGATTATTTTGCGATGTATGATGCGGCTTATGCGGCAAGCTTAGTTTCGATTCCAGGATCAAGTGAACACCAATGTGGATTGAGTGTGGATTTAACAAGTCAAAGTGTAATGGATGGAGAATATGGAACGTTTGGAGAATCACCAGACTATGATTGGGTTGAAGAAAATGCCTATAAATATGGTTTTATTTTGCGTTTCCCAGAAAATGCAGGTGATAAAACAGGTGCTACAAATGAGCCATGGCACTTTAGATATGTAGGAAAAGAAGCAGCTAAAGAAATTCATGATAAAGGATGGATCTTAGAGGATTATATTGAACATCATGGATTTAGTTACAATTTGCGTTTAAATTGACGAATATAAAGGAATTAGTTTAAACTAACTACAGGTGATAATTATGTGGTTAGGATTACTAATTCCTTTTTTTGGTACTACTTTAGGTGCTGCTTGTGTATACTTTTTAAAAAATAAAAATAATGAACTTTTATCTAGATGTTTTTCTGGTATTGCATCCGGTGTTATGGTGGCCGCAAGTATTTGGTCTTTATTGATTCCAGCGATGGAACAAGAAAAGAATATTTTGATTATTGTACTTGGTATATTCTTAGGTGCTGTGTTGCTTCTAGGATTGGATTGTATTGTTCCTCATATGCATCCTGGAACAAATGATGAAGAGGGAAAAGAATCGCATCTAAAGAAGACGACAAAGCTAGTATTTGCGGTTACTTTACATAATATTCCAGAAGGTATGGCTGTTGGTGTGGTACTAGCACAAGCTATTCAAACAGGAAGTATATATCCGGCTTTAGCTTTATCCATAGGGATTGCGATACAAAACTTTCCGGAAGGTGCTATTTTATCTTTACCCTTAAAGAGTAATGGATATTCGAAGCATAAGGCATTTTTAGTTGGTAGTCTTTCAGGTATTGTCGAGCCTATATTTGGCTATGTCACAATTCTATTTTCAAATTGGATCTTACAATGTCTACCTTTGTGTTTAAGTTTTGCGGCAGGTGCAATGTTGTTTGTGGTGATTGAAGAACTGGTTCCTGAAATGGCACAAGGAAAACATTCAAATATACCAACACTTTCTTTCTTATTTGGCTTTTGTATCATGATGGTGTTGGATGTAATTTTAGGATAAGCTTTCATTTTTTTCAGAAAAGAGTTACAATTATTTTACATAATGTAGAAGACCAATCGGAATTCTGCATTTTCTTTTGGGAAGGGTGAAGGCGTTGGAAAGTACAGATTTATTAAAGGGAAGTATATGGAAGTCGATTTTGATTTTTTCTTTACCATTACTTGTAGGAAATTTATTTCAACAATTATATAATACGGTCGATTCGTATGTGGTAGGAAACTTTGTCAGTTCACATGCCCTTGCAGCCGTAGGACAATCTACTTCGATCATCAACATGTTAGTTGGATTCTTTATGGGATTATCAACCGGTGCTGGTGTTGTGATTGCACAATATTTTGGGGCAAAAGAAATAAAAAAGATGCAGGATTCGATTCATACATCTTTAGCTTTAACTTTAGTTTTATGTGTATTGTTTACTTTTTTAGGAATTTTATTGGCAAAACCCATCTTAGTTATGATTGGCTCACCTAAAGAAGTTTTACCTTTGGCTGTAATCTATCTTCAAATCTATTTTGCGGGCGTCTCCTTTTCTCTTATTTATAATATGGGAGCTGGAATATTAAGGGCTTTGGGTGATAGTAAAAATCCATTGATCTACTTAGTAGTATCGAGTTTAGTTAATATTGTATTAGACTTTGTGTTTGTGATTTACTTTCACTTAGGTGTTGCCGGCGTTGGTATTGCGACAACATTAGCACAACTTGTATCTGCCATTCTTGTCATGTATGAATTGATGCATACAGATAAAGATTATAAGGTATATATTTCTAAGATTCGTTTTTCAAAACCAATTCTATCAAGAATTATTTCGATTGGTATTCCGGCAGCATTACAAAATAGTATTGTTTCCTTTTCCAATGTGATCGTACAATCGTATATTTCTAGATTTGGTTCAGCCGCTGTTGCAGGATATAGTACAACAACGAAATTAGATGGTTTCTTGCAGCTTCCAATTCAAAGTTTCTCTATGGCCATTACGACATTTGTGGGACAGAACTATGGGGCTCAAAATTATAAGCGTGTAAGAAAAGGTTTATATACAACACTATTGATGTGCGAAGTTATTATCGCATTAGGAGCTTTCTTGATTTATACAAATGGAGAATTCTTAGTTGGTCTATTCTCACAAGATAAGGATGTGATTATAGCTGGTGTAACTATGATTTCTGTCTTTGCGCCAGGCTATATCTTCCTTCCTTTATCCCATATTACAGCAGGTGCACTAAGGGGTGTTGGCCTATCGAAAGTACCAATGTATTCAATGATTTTATGTTTTGTTATTTTAAGACAAGTCTATTTATTTGTGGCAACAAAGTTTAGTTCAGAATTAATTACTGTATTCTTAGGTTGGCCACTAACATGGATCGTAAATGCAGCACTATTAATGGGGTATTATCATATATATTCAAAGAAATTAGTAAGAGGCGATATTTATTAATCGTCTCCTTTTTTATACCCTTGAAGCTAAAATGATAAATGGGTATAATGGGTATAACAGATGGTAGGTGATTATATATGAATCATGAAGAAATAATAGCTCGTATTGCCCAAATAGAGCGTGAGATTGCCGTTTTACCGGCTGGTGGTGTTTCTAAAAAGAATGTACATGGTAAAGTTTATTATTATCATAGAATCACTCAGAATGGTAAGCGAACAGAAAAATATGTAAAAGCCGAAGATGTTGATGAACTTAAATCGAATATTGAGAAAAGAAAAAAATTAGAAAAGGAATTAAAAAAATTAAAACAGTGTATGCCTAAAGAAAAAAATCTTGATTTTAAGACAAAGGTGATTGTTGGGGATAGATTAAAATCTTTAGTTTCAATTACACGAAACTATAAAAAAAGAGAATGTATTCAAATGCTTAGAGATTATATTTTCAAAGATATAGCTGATAAAGTGTTCATATTGTATGGATTAAGACGAACTGGAAAAACAACATTGATTCGTCAGATTATCTTAGAATTGTCTGAATCTGATTTTGAAAAAGCTGCATTTATTCAAGTTACATCAAGAGATTCTTTATCCGATATTGATGAAGATTTAAGATTGTTAGAAAAAAATGGATATAAATATGTGTTTTTAGATGAAGTTACATTGATGGAAGATTTCATTGAAGGAGCTGCTTTGTTTTCGGATATTTATGCCAGTAGCGGAATGAAGATTGTTCTTTCTGGTACGGATTCGCTTGGTTTTGCGTTTTCTAAAGAAGAACAATTATATGATCGATGTATTATGCTACATACTACATTTATACCATACAGAGAATTTGAGAATGTACTTGGTATATATGGGATTGATGAGTATATACGTTATGGTGGAACAATGAGTCTTGGTGGAATCAATTATAATGCGAGCACACCATTTTCAAACATTAAGGATACAGAAGAGTATATTAATACTTCGATTGCGAAGAATATCCAACATTCTTTAAAGATATATCAATATGGCGGTCATTTTCGTCAACTCTTAGATCTATATGAAAAAGGAGAGCTTACGAATGTGATTAATCGAGTAGTTGAAGATATGAATCATAGATTTACAAAAAGTGTTGTAGAAAGTACATTTAAGTCTCACGATATAGGAGTCACTGCCAATAATTTATTGAGAGATAGAGTGGATCCAATAAATATTCGAAAACATATGGAACTAGATAAGGTGACTTCTGGCATTAAGGAAATGCTTGATATTTTAAATAAGGAAGAACAAAGTATTGATATTAGTGATGCGCATATGACTCAAATTAAAGAGTATCTAGCGATATTAGATTTGATAAAAGAAATTGATTTAGAATATTTGCCGGAAGTAAACCAAAAGAGAAAAATTGTAGTGGTTACACAACCTGGTTTAAGATATGCGCAAGCCGAGGCCATTGTTGAAAAACTTCTTTTAGATGAAAAATTCCAAGAGTTAGATGTCCAAAAAAGGACACGTATTTTAGAACGTTTACTTAATGAAATTCGTGGCAGAATGATGGAGGATATTATTCTATTGGAAACAAAACTTGCGAAAAAAGATAAACATGTTTTTAAATTGCAATTTCCAATTGGTGAGTTTGATATGGTTGTGCAAGATCCAAAAACATTATCTTGTGAGATTTACGAAATCAAATACAGTAACCAACGAGTTCGAGAACAATATCGACATATAAATGATGAAGAAAAATGTGCAATGACTACACATCGATATGGAAGTATAACTGGACGTTATGTGATTTATCGTGGAGAAAATACAGAAATGGAGAGTATTCAGTATTTAAATGTTGAAGATTATTTAAAGAGTTTATAGGGATGGACTATTGTTGAACAAAAAACATGGGCAATGTACTAACCCATGTGTATAGCTTGTTTTTTTCTTTGTTTCGAATTTGGAATGTTTAATTCTTTTCTATATTTAGATATGGTTCTTCTGGATGCGTAGAGTTCCATATTCTCTAATTCCTCTACGATTTCTTCATCTTGTAGAGGATTTTCTTTATCTTCCACTTCAATCAATAATTGAATGGCTTTTTGAATTGAGTCTTTACTACTTCCTTTGTGTGTCTTTGAAATGAATAGATCTTTGATTGGATACATATGATCATTAAATTCATAATATTTATCACTCAAAGTTCTAGAAACGGTTGAAATCGAGTAGCCAGATTCTTGCGCGATTTCTTTAAGTGTACATTCTTTTAAATCATCTTGAAATAGAAAATAATTCTTTTGATGCGTAATCAGTATATTTGCGAGTAGAAGGATCGTTTTATTTCGGCGGTTGATACTATCAATATAAAACTTAGCTTCATTTAAATATTTTTTAGCTTCTTTTGACAATTTTACTTCTTCACAATGAAGGGATAGATTGCCCATTTCTTTAGGGATGATTTTTAATTGATCCTCTACAATTTCAATTGTGAATTCAGGTAAAGCTAAATTTGTCGTACTTTCTGTGTCATATTCACTGCATGGAAAGGGATTGCACTCTTGCATGTGAGCTAATTCATCGAATACAGATTCATAAGGTATATCTAAGGATTCAGAAATCGTATAGAAATCTTTTTCTTCAAGTTCCTTTGAATAATCTTTTAGAATCGTATAGGCGATTGTATAGCCTTTTTCTTTTAATTGAATCATTAATGCGTCCACACTGCTCTTGGCAGCCACACCAATGGGTTCAAAGGTTTGAATGAAGTGTAATGTATCTGTAAACTCTTCTTTAGTACATTTTAAATCTTCTAGAACAACACTTAAGTCATAGTTAAAGAAGCCATGACTATCCAAGGATTCAATAATATAATTCGCAATGGTTTCATGATACTTTTCTTTTGTTGTGTGTAGCTGTAGATATAACTCATCCTTTAGACTTGGCTTATTTGAAATACCGGCTTCTAAATATTGTTGGATATCTTGACTGGGTGTGTATTCTAAGAAAGGATTATTTTGACTAACTTCATGAAGTAAATCAGAAAGGCTTTGTCTATCTTTACTTAATATTTCAAGATGTGACTTTAGTCCAGTTGTCATATGTAATGTTTGTTTGTATGTTTGCGTATAGATTAAGTCTTGTTTCATGTATATATGTTAACATATAAGTGTTATAATAAATAATAAATTGAGAATTAAACAAAGGAACTATATATATTATTCCAATAATAGCGAGCAGATAATTAAAATGAAAGGAGAAAAAGAAGTATTTTGATAATAAATATTTCATAACGGGATAAACATGATAGATAAAGTATTGGTGTACATTTTAGCATGCTGCAATAATAATGAATTTGATCAGACAACGGTTACAAACTTGAGTGAAAATCTAAAGGTTAGTCGTTCACAGGTGTCTGTTGTATTAAATAAATTGGTGAAGGAAAATAAGCTTGTTCGTATCGAATCTAAGCCTTTTTGTTTTATTTCAGTTGAATATTTGAAAAAAAAGGAATTTCTTTTAAAGCGTATGTTTATGAAAGTCTTGATGAATTATTGTCAAATCAAGAAAAAAAAGATTTTGAAAAGTTAGTAGGTGTCAATCACTCTTTATTACAAACAGTTAAGCAATGTAAGGCTACGATTTCATATCCGCCAAGTGGATTGCCAATGTTGCTTTATGGTCCAACAGGAACAGGTAAGTCTTTGATTGCAAAGCTAACGTATGAGTGGGCTAGAAATCATGCGATTATTGCCAAAGATGGACAGTTTGTGCAGGTCAATTGTAGTGAATATGCCAACAACCCTGAATTATTAACAGCCAATTTATTTGGCCATGTCAAAGGGGCTTTTACGGGAGCCGAAAAAGATAATGAGGGTTTGATTGCGTTAGCTGATAATGGCGTCTTATTTTTGGATGAGGTGCATGAATTAAAGGCGGAATGCCAGGAAAAGTTATTCTTGTTTATGGATCAAGGTATTTATCATCGTGTAGGGGATAATGAAAAGTGGTATAAATCTAATGTTCGTATTGTGTTTGCGACAACGGAAGATCCTGGTAAAGTATTATTGAAAACATTGATGCGTCGTATCCCGATGACGATTATGATTCCAAGTCTTGAAGAAAGAGGTACACAGGAACGTATCGAGTTGCTTTATTATCTTTTCCATCAGGAAGAGGAAAGGCTAAATTGTCAGATTAAAATGAGCAATAAAGTATATAATGTTTTATTACAAAGTAAAATGCCCGGTAATATTGGTCAATTAAAAAGTAGTGTACAATCTTGCTGCATCAATTCCTTATTTGATAAGGTGGATGATGAGCTTGTGATTCATTTAAATCATTTGCCACAAGAACTGTTACAACAAGTATATAAAAGTAAAAAAGCAGTTTTGGATGATGATGAATATATTTTTATAGATGACTTACAGGGTTATTATAATGGGACTAAAGAGATTATTCAGCTGAATGAAAATCTACTAGAATCCTATAGAAAATACAGAGATGAACATATGACATTGTCTAGTTTTATGAAAGCTGAAAAGAATTATGTTCAGAAGTATTTTGATAGCTTGATTTTTAGAAAGAAAGAATCGAGTCAGATTGATTATTATAATCGTGGTATTCAACATATTTTTGATTTGATTGAGTCAAGATATGGGTTGAAAATTACAAATAATGAAACATTAGCTATCGCATCTTATTTGGATGAGATCCATCATGAGTATCATGATTTAAGAAGCTGGTTTTTAAAACACGAAGAAGAATGTGAAGATTTATATCAATTGTTGCAGGAAGAGTTTTTTAGAGCGACAAAGGTATCTTTAGAAATCTGTACATATTTAAAGTCATATTTAGAAATGGATATATATTCTATAATTGTATGTGTTTTTATTTTCTATGTTTACAATGATAAAAAAGATTCAAGATTAACGCAAAAAGCAGCTGTTATTCTAGCTCATGGCTTTTCTACTGCTTCAAGTATTGCAGATGCAGCCAATCGTTTTTTAGGACAGTATATATTTGATGCGTTAGATATGCCTTTATATGTAGATACAAATGCAATGATTGAGAAGTTGAATCTCTATTTGGATCGTATTGGCAAGGTAAAAGAATTATATTTATTAGTAGATATGGGAAGCCTAGAGGATATTTATAAGGGACTGAATATTGAAAATGCGAATATAGGGATTCTTAACAATGTGAGTACGCCGATTGCTCTAGAGATTGGCAATGGAATTCGTAATCATGTGGAGATGGAAGATTTATTAAAAAATACAATTGATGCATTCAATATTAGTTTTACGTACCATCTTGAAAAGAATAAATTAAAACAGCCGGTAATTTTATGTTCTTGTGCTAGTGGTTTAGGAACTGCCCAAAAATTAAAATTGATGTTAGAACAATCATTTCCAGATGGAATCAATTTGGATGTGAAGACATTGAATTATTCGGAATTGATTGAATTAGGTAAAAAGAACAATGTGTTTGAAGAATATGATGTTTTGTGTGTAGTTGGAACGTTAGATCCAAATATGGAGGATATTCCATTTGTGGGTATTGAAGATTTGATTATTGAAGATACATTTGGTGACTTTAATCAATATTTTAAAGACTATATGGATGAAGAACAATTAAATCAATTTGATAAGAATATATTACATAATTTTTCTTTGTCAAATCTTATGAACACGCTTATTATATTGAATCCAACAAAATTATTAGAGCAAGTTGCCAATGCACTGGATGTTCTACAAAAGTATTTGGGTATTCGATTTAGTAATCGTACTAGTTTTGGATTGTATGTGCATATTTGTTGTTTGATTGAAAGATTAGTTGTTTCTCGTATGGGTGAATATAAACCAAGCCTGGATTTTTTAAGAGAACATAAAGATTTTGTAGAATATGTTAAAAAGGCATTCAAACCAGTTGAAGATTTCTATGGGGTTGAAATTCCTACAGAGGAAATAATTTATATTTTTAATTATGTAGAGAATAATTAGGTGGATTTTTAAATAATCCATCTTTTTTACGGATGATTTCTATGGCACAAAATTTGCTGGTATATAAATGAATAAAGGTAATTGATGGAGAGGAGGATAATATACCCATTTGACATGAAAAGGTAATGGAAACCTTGTGAATTAGAAATTATTTACGAAAGAAGAGGAGAAAAAAATGACAAATGCTTTAATGCAACAAGTAGATAGTTTAAAAGAATTAGCGCATACACAATTTAATACAGCGTTTTCTAATGCGCAGCAAGTTATGACGTTTACTGAAATATCAAATATTAGAAGAATTTATATTGCTGGATTAGGAGATTCATATGCCTGTGCATTAGGATTGGTAAAACTATTTAAAAAATATAGTGATACATACGGAGTGGATGTTGTAACACCAATGCACTTTACGCGTTTTGCAAAGAATAATAATTTTGATAAGGGAGAACCCAACAGTACATTGATGATTACAATCAGTAATGGTGGAGAATCGTCAAGAATTGTTGAAACAGTTACAAAAGCAAAAGAAATGAAATTGCTGACTATGGCAATCACTAATAATCCAAATTCAAGAAGTGCAAAATTATCTGATAAAGTGTTGTTAATGGAATTAGAAAAAGTTCCATATGCAACAGTTGGTTTAAGAAGTTATTTAACAATGTTGTATAACTTATTCTCATTTATTTTGCATTTTGGTAGAGTTAGAGGAACAATATCTTCTTATCATGAAGAAGAATTAAAAAATGCAGTTATGCAGCTTTTTGATGAATATGTTGAAAAATATGATGAATTTAAATCTATTACAAAGAAAATTGCTGATGAAATAGAAGATGATGAAATTATTGATTTTATTGGGGATGATACAAGTTATGCTTCAGCTTATTTTGCATCTGCAAAATTTGTTGAATGTTTAGGGTCTTTAATTAGTATTGACGATTCAGAAAACTGGTGTCATATCAATGCTTACTTAAAAAGTGATCGAGCTATTCCAACGTTTATTTTCGCAAATAAATATAGTACTAGTTATTCTAGAGAAGTTGATACAGCTATGCAAGCTATCATGATGAATCGTAGGGTTATTGTTGTGGGAGATGTTAATAAAGAAGATTTTAGTGAAAAAGTAACAATCATTGCTTTACCAGAATGTGAAAAATATAGTTGGATCCACAATTTCTATGAGTATATTCCGTTGAGTATGGTAGTAGCTTATTTACAGGAAAAGAAAAACACTAAAGATTTCTGTACGGAAAAACATTTGAAAAATGCGACTACTAAGAGTAGTAAAATTGAAATTGTTCTTTGAGTATAGGAGATGCTTATATGTTGATAGAAACAGAAATTTTTCTTGAATCTAAAAAGGGTTTAAAATTAACAGAAGAAGTAGAAAAGGTATTGCAAAAGGAAAAAATCACAAATGGTTTAATGTGGGTAAGAGTTAATTCTCCAACCGCAATACTTACACTAACAAATACATTTGATGATAGAACTTATGACGATATTGTAGATGTTATGGATAAAAATTGTCCTACTTTAGTACAATACGAAACAAAGATTTCTCCATTTGATTCTTCAGGTAGAATTAAATCTTCTATGGTTGGAAATCATTTAACATTATGGATTGAAAATGGAAAATGTATGTTGGGTTCTTCACAAGCAATTGTAGCTATTGAATTTGATGGTCCTAAAAAAGTGAAATTAGAAATAGAAATAGTTGTATCAAATCATTTTGAAAAAGATGTGATTAAAGTAGATACCCAACAGCACGGTTTGCATGATGTTACAGATGAAATTAAACATGCCATTGAACAAAATAAGGTAGACTCTGGTTTTGCGTATTTGTTCGTACCGCATTCTACATCAGGTATATGGTTGGCAGAAGATTCAGAAGGATTCATTGATTTAACAAAGTCTTTACTAGATAGAATGGTTCCAGAAATCGCAAACTTTAAGCATCGAGAAACTCCTTCAGATGCTGCCGGTCATATTAAGACATCATTAGCAGGTACATATCTTTTGTTTAAGATTGATGAAGGAAAATGTTTGATTGGAGAAAATAAGCGAATTTATTTCATGGAATTTGATGGTCCGAGGCCAAGAAAAATTCAAATGGTTATATTAACTAAATAAAAAAAGGTAGGAAAAAATATGAATGAAAATAAATGTTTTTTAAAGGATCAAATAGATAGTTTATTTGATTTGTTGCCAATTCAGTTAGAAAATTCAAAGAAAACAATAGAAGAAAATGTTCATAAAGAAGATTTTATGCATTTTAGACATGTGTATATTGTAGCGAGTGGAGATTCTTATATGGCTGCATTGGCAGGTCAACGTGCATTTGAAAAATATGCAAACAAATATGCGGTTCATTATCATGCTGTAAAGGCCATGGAAATTTCGCGTTTTAATGAATTTACAGATAAAGATTTAAATAAACAAACATTAGTGATCGTTATTAGTAAATCAGGAATTGGTAGTCGAGTGATTGAAGTGTTAGAGCGTGTGAATGCTTTAAATATGACGAGTATGGTAATCACAGATTCTATCGATTCAAAGGCAATTGAATTAGCTAAATATAGTTTATATACAGATACACCAAAATTTACAAATGATAGACCAGCACTTAGAAGTTATTTTGCAGCAATGGTGACTTTATATTTACTTGCATCAAGATTTAGCGAGATGTATGGAAATACTATGAATATGGAAACTATGTCTAAAAATATCTATGACTATATGATGCTATATAAGGATAAAATAGCTGTTTATGATGAGCAAATGATGGGATTAGCTGAAATGTATAAACATGCAAATTCAATTACTTTTGTTGGAGATAGTGATGAACAGTCAAGTTGTAATTTTGCAGTTAGTAAAGTGATTGAAGTAACTGGAATCCATTCAAAGTGTGATGATTCAGAAGAATATGGACATATTAATTATTTTAATCATTATGTATCTACAAACCCAGTGTTTTTTATTGCAAATAGCTTGAATTCAAATATGTCAAGAGTGCTTGAAACAATTAAGCAATCCATTGCGGTAGGAAGACCAACATATTTAATGATTAATGAAAACTCAGAAATTGAAGATATTGAAGGGTTAAACAAAATCATGTTGCCATCTGTAGAAGATGATGTTCTACAACCTTTAGGTTCTTATATTCCTGCAACGATTTTAGCAAATCATATTTCAGATTTGTTAGATGAACCATTATTTAGAGGAAATATTTATCCAGATGGATTTAATACGATTAGAAATAGTAAAATAGTTGTATACGGAGAAGATGGAAATGAAATTATTAGTTGATATAAAAGATAAGTATACAGATATTACAGATATTGTTAATAAAAGTATCTTAGATGAAGGAACTAAAAATGGCATTGTAGTTATTGGATCAGAACAACAAGTTGGATTTATAGAATCAGAAAGTCTTGAATCGATTATAGATTTGGAAAACAATTTAGAATGGATTGCTCCTACTCGATTAATAGACCCTGAAACGGTATGTGATTTGAATGAATTTAAGAATGCTTTGGTAGGTAGTTTTAAAGAATCAGCATTTCGAGATCATAAGCTTATGTTAAATGATATGAAATTGTTTTTGAGATATACAGGTAATGCCGATAAGGTACAAATATATGTAGATTGCATTTCAGAAGAATAGAATTATAAAGTGGCTTAAATCTTCATTAAAGGTTTGAGCTACTTTTTTTGTGGATTCATAAAATTCAGGGAGATATAAAAAATGTAATTAATCGAAGAAAATGAATGATAATTATAAAATTTTAATGTCTATGGTACAATATTTGCTTGTATATAAGTGAACAACCTAAATAGAAAGGAGAAAGATAGATGAGTAGAGTAATATTTGCCTCTCATGGTGGATTATCAAAAGGAATGAAAGACTCAGTTTCAATGATTGTTGGCGATTTGGCAAAAGATGTGGAAACATATAGCTTACTTCCTGGTGAAAATCCTGAAGACTACTATCAAGAGCTTTATAAACAAGCCAACGAGAGTCATGAACAAATATTGGTCTTATGTGACATCAAAGGGGGGAGTGTTCATACAGCTTTATCAAAATTAGCGGTGTTAGATAATGTAATTGTTTTTTCAGGTATGAATATGGGGCTAGCATTAGACGTTGTGTTGAGACATACACAATTAAGTGATAAAGATTTGTTAGATGTTATAACAAATGCCCGTGATGGAATCACTATGATGAAAGAATTAAACCAAATAGAAGGCGAGGACTTCTAAAGAGAGAGTAAAATTTGGCTTAAATTAAATGTTAAGGATGGAGGAAAAATAATGGGAAACAAATTTTTAGATCTATTTAATACAAAGAAACCAGTTATTGGAATGATACATTTGAAAGGAACTAACGATGAGGAAGTATTTGAAATTGCCAAAAAAGAAATTAATGATTTTTATAATAATGGGGTTGATGCTGTAATCGTTGAAAATTATTTTGGTACATATCATAATATGATTCCTGTTTTAGAGTATCTTCAAGAAAATTTTAAAGATTATATTTATGGAGTTAACTGTTTATATATGAATACAATGACATTTGAGTTAGCTATTAAATATGATGCAGACTTTGTACAAATTGATGCAATCTCAGGACATGTAATTGAAAGAGAAGATATTAGTTATGCAGAATTTATTAAATTGTATCGCTCTAGATATTCAGGTGCTGTAATTGGTGGTGTACGTTTTAAACACTGTCCGTATTTATCAGGAAGAACTTTAGAAGAAGATTTAAAAATTGCTATGACGCGTTGCGACGCAATTGCTGTTTCTCAAGATGAAACGGGCCAAGAGACAAGCATGGCTAAGATTCAAGAATTTAGAAATATAATTGGAGATTTCCCATTGATCGTCGGAGCTGGTATGACAGCAGAAAACTGTGTTAAACAATTTGCAGTAGCTGATGGTGGAATCGTGGGAAGTTACTTTAAAGATACATATGAAGTTACTGGAACTGTTGATGTAGAACATGTAAAAAAATTAATAGAGGCTAGAAATAGTTGCTTAAAGGAGGAAAACTGATGATTGTATTATGCCGAGTAGATCATAGATTGTTACATGGTCAAGTTGCATTTACTTGGACACAAAGTGTGGGTTCAAACTGTATTCTAATCGCAAATGATGCGGTAGCTAAAGATGACTTAAGAATGACAGCATTAAGAGTTTCTAAGCCAAACGGTGTCAAATTGGTTATTAAAAGTATTGATGATTCACTTAAAGCATTAAATTCAGGAGTAACAGATAAGTATAAATTAATGATTCTTTGTGAAAGTATTAAAGATGCAGCTAGATTGGTTGAAGGATATGACAAAATCAAAGCTATTAATTTAGGTGGCATTAAAAATGAAGCTGGTAAAAAACAGATTTCAAAAGCAATTTCTGTAAATGAAGAAGAAATTGAAATCTTAAAAAAATTAAATGAAAAAGGTATCAAATTAGAAGTGCGAATGGTACCAGATGATAGTACACAAGATGTAATGAAACTTATTTAAAGTTTAGGAGGAGAAAAATATGGATTTATTAACTGAAACATTGTTGATTACATTGGTAGCAGCTATTGGATTTGCACATGATGGTTTAGGAAGCTTTATGTATAATAGACCAATCATCATGGGTCCGTTAGTAGGATTGGTTTTAGGTGATTTAAGACTTGGTATTATGACAGGTGCAACATTAGAATTGGTTTGGTTAGGTGCTTTCCCAGTTGGAGCAAGCTGTCCTCCAGAAATGGTATCAGGATCTATTATTGGAACAAGCTTCGTTATTAAAACCGGTGGTGATCCAGGTGCGGCAATTGCATTAGCAGTACCAGTAGCAACTTTAGTTTTAATGATTAAGAGTGGTTTAAGAGTTGTAATCACTTCTCCAGTATTCTGTGCTCATGCTGACAAATGTGCAGCCGCAGGTGATGCTAAAGGTGTAGAAAATACAGAAAGAATTGGATGGGCTTTTGAAATTATTTCATTATCATTAATTGTAGGTGTTTCATACTATTTAGGAGTTCCTCAAATCGAGGCAATTATTAAAGCTATTCCAGAATTTGTAAATCATGGTTTGAACGTAGCAACAGGTATTATTCCAGCAATTGGATTCGCAATGTTGTTTAAAATGATTGCTAATAAGGAAGTTGTAGCATTCTTCTTTGGTGGATTCTTACTTTCAGCTTATTTAAAGGTACCAGTATTTGGTGTTGCCTTAATGGCATGTGTAATTGTAGCTCTTATTCTAACAATTAAACAAAATAATAAAACTTGCGTAGTAGAGGAAGGAATGGATGATGACAATGAATTCTAGTGAAAAAAAATTAACTCAAAAGGATTTAATGGGTATCTTTTGGAGATCATTTAGACAAGATGCCGTATGGAACTTTGAACGACAACAAAATTTAGGCTCTGCTTATACAATGTCTAGAGTTGTTGGTAAATTATATGAAGATGATAAAGAAAAACGTGCTCGTGCTTTACAAAGACATGTTGACTTTATGGCAATCACACCACACTTATCAACATTGTTATATGGAATCTTGGCAGCAATGGAAGAAGAAAATGCAAATAATAGTGACTTTGATGAAAGTTCAATCAGTGCGGTTCGTGCTTCATTAATGGGGCCAATTGCTGGTATAGGAGACTCCTTGCTTTGGGGAACATTACGTATTATCGCAGCTGGTATTGCAATTTCATTCTCACAAAATGGAAGTATTTTAGGACCATTGTTATTCTTATTGATTATCAACGTGCCATGTATGATTTTAAGATATGTTTGCTTATTTAAAGGATATGAATTAGGTACTAGTTTCTTTAAAAAGGTTCTTGATTCAGGAATCATGGATACAGTTACTTATGTTGCTTCCGCAATTGGTTTGATGGTAATTGGTTGTATGACAGCTTCAATGGTTGCCTTAGAATTACCATTCATGGTTGGTAGTGGAGATTTCGCTCAACCACTTCAAGGCTATATTGATCAAATCATGCCTTGTTTGTTGCCATTAGCAATTTTTGGACTTATGGTTGCTTTATTAAATAAAAAAATCAAAACTACAACAATTTTGATTTTTACAATTGTAATTAGTATTGCATTAGCTTTCTTTGGAATTGTTTAAAATAATAATTTAGGACGATTTCTACAACAATTACAAATAGCTAGTTTAAAGTATTAAGTTATGTGAAAGTCGCTCCTGGTTATGGAGCGACTTTTGTGTAAAGGAGGGATGGAATGAGTACATTATATGTATCGGATTTAGATGGAACACTTTTAAAAAGTGATGAAACAATATCAGAATATACGGAAAAAGTGATAAATCAATTTATAGATAATGGCGGGTATTTTTCATACGCAACCGCTCGATCTATATTTACTGCAAGTAAAGTAGCTAAAGGAATTCATACAAATATACCAGTGATTGTTTATAATGGGAGTTTTTTAGTAAATACTGATGGAAAAATGTTACTATCAAATTTTTTTGATAAAGAAATTTATGATGTTTTAAATGATTTATTTATGAATGATATTTATCCTATTGTATACACTTTCATTGATGATAAAGAAAAATTTTCATATATACCTAAGCTGTGTACAGACGGAATGAAAAGATTCTTGGATACTCGAAAAGGGGATGTGAGAATTAATGAAGTAAATACTACAGAAGAGTTAAAAAATGGAAGTATATTTTACCTGGCTTGTATAGATACAGCTGAAAAATTAGAGCCTTTTTATTTAAAATATAAAGATAAATATCATTGTGTTTACCAAAGAGATTTTTATACAAATGATCCATGGTTGGAAATCTTACCGTTGGAAGCAAAAAAGTCAAATGCAATCAAACAACTACAGAATTATTTAAAGTGTGATGAACTTGTTGTGTTTGGAAATGGCAAAAATGATATAGATATGTTTCAGGTTGCTGATGAAAGCTATGCAGTTGAAAATGCGTGTGATGAATTGAAAAAGTATGCTACAGGAATGATTGATTCAAATGACAATGATGGTGTAGCAAAATGGATAGAGAATAAAATATAGGAGACATTATGGCAATTAACGCATTGTTTTTTGATATGGACGGATACGGAGACCCTATATCGAAGTGTTTGAATACATTTGTAAAAAACATGATTATTACTTTCTAAAAGAATATTAGCTTAGTATGCTTGGGACAAGTTATTTCGATTATTTGATTTACCATAAGGATTATCCATGGTTAGAGGAAATGTTGGAAATAGCTGATGATGAATTTGTTTCTTATTATGTGAAATGTGCTTGGGTTGTCTTCATCGATGCTCTAAATTTGCGATTTACTATGGAAATAAAAAGACAAAGAGGCATGGTCAGTATAAAAATCCGTATGTGGAACTGTAGTAAGGTCCTTTTTTTGTATACCAAAACATGATATGATGGGTATACCAATTATATAGGGAGAAAAGAGCATGGATAAGGATAATATATATGTACTTCGCGACATAGATTGTTTTATGTCGGTCACAGAAGCCATACGCGAACAAGGGCTTACTTTAGAAAATCGTATCATTGAAAAGAAAGTGATTGAATCCAATTACTATTTATCGAAACAATTAAATGTGCCATTGGCTACAAAACTTTTTTACTTGTGTCGAGTTCGATATGTGGAAGGAATCGCCAAATCGATTGAAAAAACGTATATTGAATATTCAAAGGTGGAAGGAATCGAAGAATATAATCTTGGGAGCACATCATTCTATGGACTATTATTAAGAGAATATGGTGTACAGGTGTATGAAACACAAGAAGAATTATTATTGGTGGAGGCAAAAAGAGAAGAAAAAAGATTATTAGGATTAGAAGGAAAATGTGAGATTTTATTAAATCGTGGAACTTCTTATGTTTCAATAGAAGATCATGAGCCTTTTGAATATTTTGAAATGTCCAGTCTACCAAGCTTTTATAGATATAGGAGTGTGACTGAAATATGAGTGAAAAACCAATCTATGTACAGTTGATGGACAGTATCAAGAAGAAAATTCAGGATGGACAACTTAAAGTGGGAGATCGCTTAGTGAGTGAAAGAGAGATGTCCGAACAATATGGAATCAATCGAATGACAGTGCGAAATGCATTAAAAAAACTTCAAGAAGAAGGGGTTATTGAAACAAAAAGAGGCAGTGGCAATTATGTTGCGAAAGTTCCATATGTTGAAGAAAAACTAGAATTAGGGCGTGCTGGCGTCTATTCTTTGAGTGCACAGATTCGTCAAAAGGGAATGAAATCGAGTCGTAAAACACTATCTTTGACAAAGATAAAACCGGAAGGTAAATTAGAAAAAGTCTTTCCTAATGAAGATCATATATATGAAATCATTCGTTTATCGTATATCAATGATGAGCCTTATGCTTTGCAGAAGGTATATATTCCTTGTTCTAAATTTGAGGATGCCGAGCGCTTTGATTTTGAAGGCTTTTCATTATATGACTATATGGATGACATGGGACATCGTCCTAGAACGATGGTTTCTTATTTGCGCATTGATTCTTTACCGGTAGAGTATCGAAAATATATGGATATCGAAAGAAATGTATTTATTTTTGATTATCATGGCTATGATGAAAATCGTGAATTGGTAGAATATACGATTTCATATCATAATCCAAAGTATTCATCTTTTAAATATAAAACGCAAGGATTGAAATTTAGAAGTCAATAAATTGGTATATAAGTATATCAGAATTGAGGTATCTGATTGATAGATATCTCTTTTTTTGCGTTTAATATAGAATTGGTATATATGTGTGCCAAAGAAATTGTTGATATTGGTATATATACATGGTATAAATGAATCAGAAAATGGTATTACATATATACCAATGTCATTAAGGAGGAGAGAAATATGACATTTATTCAGGCGTTACTAATCGGCTTGATTGCCGGCTTAACCGTTTTGGATGGAAACTGGTTAGGTGAAGCTAAATTCCGTGAACCCGTTGTTACTGGATTCTTAGTTGGTTTAGCTTTAGGAGATGTTACGAAAGGATTGAAGGTTGGTGCTGAATTACAACTTTTATGGATGGGAGCAACTGGTATTGGTCCTACTGCTCAACTTGATATCGGTACTGGTGGAACAATTGGTGCAGCTGTTGCAATCATGACTGGCAAAGGTGCTGAAACAGCGATTCTATTTGGTGTTCCAGTCGCAGTTGTTATGCAGTTTATTAACACATTACTAATTGCTTCTTATTCTGGATTGATGCACAAAGTAGATAATGATATTGAAGCAGGTAACTTTAAATCAATCGCATTGACTCATCATTTCTGTAACTGGGCAACATTCGCACTATATTCATTAGTTGCGTTTGTCGCAATGTATTTTGGACATGGTGTTATCCAAGCAATCGCAGATGGACTTCCTGCATGGGCAAATGCTGGATTGAACGGTGTAGCTGCATTACTTCCTGCATTAGGATTTGCGTTATTGTTGAACATTATCTTCGAAAAAGATTTAACACCATACTTAATTATTGGATTTGTTCTTGCAGCATATGCAGGTCAGGCAATTACTATGGTTGGTATCACATTGATCGCATTCGCAATCGCAATGATCATTTATCAAATTCGCTCAAACCAACAAACTGTTGTTCAAAGTGCTTCAACTTTGGATGATGAATGGGAGGACTAAAACATGGCTAAAAATGATGTAATTAGTGTTGAAAACAATATAACAAAAAAAGATTTTAGAAAAGTATTCTGGAGATCATTTACTTTACTTGGATCATTCAACTATGAAAAGATGGAAGGTCTAGGCTATCTATATGCTATTGAGCACATTTTAAAGAAAATTTATAAAGATGATGAAGAAGGCTTAAAACAAGCTATGCTACGTGAAAGTGCAGCTTTCAATATGACAATTGCACCAGCACCATTCGTTATGGGAATTTCCATTGCGATGGAAGAAAGCGTTAAGCGTGATCCTAATTTTGATCCAGCGTCAATCAATGCGATCAAAGTCAGTTTAATGGGTCCATTAAGTGGTATTGGTGATACATTCTTCTGGGGTATCTTTAGAATCTTGGCTTGTTCATTATCTATTGGTTTTGCGAAAGCAGGAAATCCAATTGCTCCATTTATTTTATTGATTCTATTTAATATTCCAACATTCTTAACTCGTTATTATGGATTAAAGATTGGATATACAAGTGGAAACCAATTGTTGATTGACTTAGAAAAATCAGGAAAAATGCAATTATTTACATATTGTGCTGGCATTCTTGGTGTGGCTGCCATTGGTTGTATGATCGCAAGTTGGGTAACAGTTTCATGTCCTTTAGAATTCACAATTTCAGGAAACAAAATTGTGATTCAAGAATATTTAGATCAAATTATGCCTAAGTTATTGCCTTTAGCTGCAACATTAGGTATTTATTCAGCAATTAAAAAGAATATTAAAATCACAAAGATTATTTCAGCAATCGTAGTGATTGGATTTGTATTAGGTGTATTCGGCATTATTGCCCTATAGGAGGTTGTTATGGCTATAGTAGAAGTACGTGTAGACGATCGTTTGATTCATGGTCAAGTTTGTGGTTATTGGATCCCACAGTTTGATGTGCAACGAATTTTGATTGTCGATAATGAAATTGTGAACGATGAAAATCGTAAAGTATCTTTGAAATTTGGTACTCCACCAAGATGTAAATTGTCAATTTTTGATTCAAAGAAAGCTGCAGAAAAACTGCTTCGTAAGATTGATGAAGGAATTCGTGTTATGATTTTAGTTCGTTCACCAGAGCCACTAGCTGAAATGTTAGATTATGGCTATACGTTTGATCATGTTACTGTAGGTAATATGTCTACAAAAGATGGCGCTAAACAGATTCGTAACAATATGTTCGTAGATGAAAAAGAGGCAGCTGCCTTCAAGAAAATCAAAGAACACAATATTCCAATGTATTATCAAATTACACCAAATGTCTCAAAAGATGACATTTCAAAAGAGTTTTAAGGAGGATTCGATTATGGCAGAGCCAACAGTATTAGGATATATCAAGGAACAACCAGAAAGATTAAAATATGTTTTCGAAAATAAAGATGTTTTTGTGAAACCATTTGTAGATGTATTCACAAAAAATAATATTAAGAAAGTGATCTTCTTTGGATCAGGTACATCTTATAATGTATCTATTTTAGGAACTTATTATTTCAAACATCTAGTAGGAATTGATGCAGAATATCAATATCCAACTGTATTTAAAAATTATGAAAAAGCAGATTGGTCAGGATTATTAAAGAAGGATGAAATTCTATATGTTGGTATTTCTCAATCTGGAACATCCATTTCAACTTGCGAAGTTATGAAATATGCGCAACAAGAAGGTTATCATACTTTGGCAATCACTGGAGATTTAAATAGTGAAATCACAAAATATGTTGATACAAAAGTACATCTTTTAGTTGGAGATGAATTAACTCCACCAGAAACAAAAGGATATACAACATCTGTTATTTCTGTATACTTATGGGCTGTTGAATGTGCTCATGTAACTGGTAAGATGAGTGATGCTGAATATGAAAAAGCTTTAGATGAAACTCAAAAATTAGTAGATCAATTCCAAACTGTAGTCGAAGAAAGTGAAGCTTGGTACGATCGTAACCGCACAACTATTGTAAATAGTGATCGTTTATATTTCTTAGGTTATGGTATTGATTTCGCAACCGCTATTGAAGCTCAATTAAAAGTTGGAGAAATGTTAAGACTTCCTGCATTGGGATATGAAATTGAAGAATATTCTCATGGTCCTACAATGGCGATTTCTAAAAAACAAACCATTTGTATTATTGGAAGTGATGAAGCTGAATTTGAACACAGTGTAGATTTCAGTAAATCCTTTAAAAAATATACAGACCGTGTTCACTTTATCACATGCAAAGATTTAGGAAACGATCCTAGAGATTGTGTGTTCTCTGTTAAGACAAACAAATATTTGGCTCCATTGATGTTTACAGTTCCATTCCAATTTGTTGCCGCAAAAGGTGCAAAGGATATTGGTATTGATACAGCTATCAACCCATTTGACGAAAATTTAGCTCACTACAAAGACTAATGAAAGCTATTATTTTTGATATGGATGGTGTCCTAATAAATAGTGAAGTGAAGTATCAAGAATTATTCATGCAGTTTTTTAAAGAAAGAGGAGTTTTCGTTGAAAAAGAAGAACTTCTCTTTCTTGTTGGTAGTTCTAGAAAAATGGAAGATGCGTTTATCGCAAATCGATTAAATGTGAGTGTTGAAAGGGCAAAGTGTTTAAAGGAAACTTTTTTTGAAAATCAAAATGTGGATTACTTAAAAATACGTATGCCTTATGTGATGGAATTGCTTGAATATTTAAAAAATAAAGATGTTACGATGGCGCTTGCTTCATCTTCTCCAATGGAAAATATTGTGGATGTTTTAAAACAATGTGAGATTGAAACCTATTTTAAATATATTGTGAGTGGAGAAAATTTTAAAAGGACAAAGCCAGATCCAGAAATTTATGAATATACGAGTAAACAATTGGGTGTTTCTAAAGATGAAATATGGGTTGTAGAAGATTCTGAATATGGTATCGAGGCTGCAAAAAATGCAGGCTTAAAAGTTATAGGGTTATACAATAGAGAACTTTATCAAGATTTGACAGACGCAAATTTAATTATAAGTTCACTAAAACAGATTATGGAGGAAGATATATGGTAGGAATTCTTATTACAGGTCATGGTCATTTTGCCAGTGGCATTGCTTCAAGTGTAGAGTTGATCATGCAAAGTCTAGAAGGGGTAGAAGTTGTTGATTTTCCGCAAGGAGATACGGCAACGGAATTGAAAGAAAATATACATAGCGCATTGAGTAAATTTGATGATGAAATTGTTGTATTTGCGGATTTACTAAGTGGATCTCCATTTAATACGGCTGTTATGGAAGCTTTAGAGAATGATAAGATTCAAGTTGTCTATGGCACAAATTTAGGTATGTTGATTGAATGTATCATGATGCGTAATATGGGTTCAAGTGCGATTGAAATCGCAAATAAGGCTTGTGAAGTTGGCCAAACTCAAATTGGTAAATTTGAAAAACAACTAGAATCTGATGATGATGCATCAGAAGAGGAGTGGTAAAATGACTCGAAGCATAATGTGGCAGTATATAGAAGAAGAACCTACATATTTGTTGAATATCTTAAACAATCCAGAAAATAAAGATGTTATTCAAAAAGTAAAGGATTTTGATACCATCTATATATGTGCACATGGAAGTTCTTATAATGCAGCTACTTCGGTTGCTGGTTTTATAAGTGATATGGCTCATGTTCGTGTATATGTATATACACCTAGTAATTTTAAGCACAATGCTAAATCTATTCATTATGAAAATAAAGAGAAGACATTGGTGATTGGAATTAGTGAAACAGGTACGAGCCGAGGTGTTTTAGAAGTTCTAGAACAAATGAAAGATAAAGGCTTTACACTTCTAACACTGACAAATGTAAAAGATTCTCCAATGGATACATTAGGAGATCATACATTGTATTATCATTGTGATGAAGAAGATAGTAATGCCAAGACAAAAGGATATAGTTGTACTTTATTATTGTTGATGTTGATTGGTATATATTCAGGATATTTCAAGGGATTTGTTTCTGAAAACGAAATAGAGAAATATTTTGAAGAGTTAAAGAATGAAATCAAGAATCTTGAATCATTAATGGATAGTTTTGTAGCTTGGCTTAAAGATGCAAGCTATGGAAAAGATATGAAAGATATCTATGTGATTGGTGATGGAATGCAATTTGGTTCTTGTTTAGAAGGTCAGCTTAAACTAATGGAAACAATGTGTATGCCAACTATGTTTAATGATATCTTAGAATTTTCACATGGGATGCATAGATCTTTAAATACATCTTCACACGTATTGTTGTTGGATGATGGTACGGAAAAGGAATTGATGTATAAAACGTATGAATATCTAAAATCTAAACAAATTCCAGTCTTATTGATCACAAATCAAAGTTATGCATATGATGATTATATTTATCCTGTTGATTTATATCATGTGGATCATTCAATATTTTCTATCATTTACTTAATTCAAATTATATCTGTATTTGTACCTGAACTGCATGGTTTGGATCCAAATCGTGATGCGAATAATGACTATACAGATTTTGTGAATACTAGAGTATAATTAAAAGAAAGCCCAGATGGGCTTTTCGTATATAGGGGAGGATGCACATGTTAGAGTTAGTTGTTTTTGATGTGGATGGGTTGATGTTAGATACTGAAAGCGTATGGAAAGAAGCTTTTGACAAGGCAGGAGATAAGTATGGTATTCAAAATATGGGTTCTACTTTATTTCCAAAATTGATTGGTAAAAGTGGTAGAGATGAAAAAGAAGTGTTAGATCGATATTTATCTCAAGACATTCAAGAATTAGTGATCAAAGAATGGGAACGTATTGGATTTGGTATGTTGGAAAAGGAAGTGCCAGTAAAGCCAGGCTTAAATGAAATACTAGATTTTTTGGATGCACATCATATTAAAAAGGCTGTCGCAACAACGACAAGAAGAGAGCTTACTGAAGAAAGATTAAAACGAGTTGGCGTATATGATCGTTTTGATTATGTATTATGTGGGGATGAAGTCATAAATCGTAAGCCAGATCCAGAAATTTATTTGAGTGTTTTAAAGAAAATGAATACAGACGCAAAAAATGCTCTAGTCTTAGAGGATAGTGTAGTTGGGGTTGAGGCTGCTTATAGAGCAGGTATTGATTGTATTCAAGTGCCAGATATCATTGCACCTACAGATGTACAAAAGAAGCAGACGATTTATACTGCGAAAGATTTAATGGAAGCTAGAGATTATATTAAAGAGAACAGGATATAAAATGCGTCAAAATGATTTTGAAAATGCACCCATGATAAAATTGGTCATGGGTTTAGCTATACCGAGCATGATTGCTCAATTAGTCAATATTTTATATTCCATTGTCGATCGTATGTTTGTAGGACAAATTGAAGAAGTAGGAAATTTATGCTTGGCAGCCGTTGGAATATGTGGGCCAATCGTTACTTTATTATCAAGTTTTGGAACTCTTGTTGGAATTGGTGGTTCCATTTGGCTATCGATGTGTTTGGGTCAAAAGAATGAGAAAAGGGCCAGTCAAATTTTATATAACAGTTTTGTGATGTTGGTTGTTCTTTCTATTTGTTTAACACTTGGATTCATTCTTTTAAAACACAATCTGATCTATTGGTTTGGAGGCAGTGATGCCCTATATCCTTATGCCAATACTTATTTAACAATCTATACATTAGGAACTTTCTTTGCCCTTATGTCAATTGGATTGAACTATTTTATTACAGGACAAGGCTATGCTACGATTGCGATGTTAAGTGTATGTATTGGTGCCATCACAAATATTATTTTTGATTTTATTTTGATTCGAACACTAAAGATTGGTGTTGCAGGAGCTGCCATTGGTACGGTTGTAGCACAGTTTTTATCTTGTATGTTTGTGCTTTGTTTTTTAAGATTTAAAACAAAGATCAAATTGAAAAAAGAAGAACTTTCTATAGATAAGATGAAGCATATAGTAAAACTTGGATTTTCACCATTTTTGATTCTTGCGACGGATTCTGTCATTTTAATTGTGATGAATATGATGCTTCAAAAGTATGGTGGAAATATGGGTGATGTTTATATTTCAGCTATTACTGTAGCCCAAAGTTATTTCTTATTGATTACAGGTCCACTTTTAGGTATTAGTTCAGGAACACAGCCAATATATGCGTATCATTTTGGTGCGAAAAATTTAAAGAAAATCAAAGAAGCTTTTAAAATCATTATTTCATTTGCGTTTTTATTCTGTCTTGTCATGTTCATTATTTCAATGTGCTACTCAAATGTATTTGTATCTATGTTTACAAGTGATGTCATGACTATGCCAATTGCAGATAGAGCCATTAAAATCTTCTGTTTAGGTATATTAATGATGTCTATTCAATATGTTTTAGTGGATGGAATTACAGGATTATCGAATGTAAAACTATCTTTGTTTTTATCATTAAATCGTAAGATGATGTATTTAGGTTGTACATGTTTATTGCCTGCATTTTTAGGGGTTTCTAATATTTTCTATGCACAACCAATAGCCGATATTTATGCGAGTATTGTAACTGCCATTTGTTTTATAAAAATCATACCTTCTTATTTAAAAAGTCATGGTGTGAAGTAAGGCGAGATGAAGCAACATCTCGTTTTTTTTAATACTACAGCCATTTTCTGATATAATAGGGGCATAGGAGGATTTTGTATGGCTATATTTCTAAATCCAAATAATGCGAATTTTAATGAAGCAGTCCATTCAAAAATATATGTGGATAAAACAGGCTTGATTGAATATACAAATAGTGTGATTTCAACCACAGCTAAATTCATTTGTAATTCAAGACCTAGACGTTTTGGAAAATCCATGACTGCGGATATGCTTTGTGCCTATTATTCAAAGGGATGTGATTCTAGAGAATTATTTCAGCCATATACGATTTCTTCATGTTCTACATTTGAAAAGTATCTTAATCAATATGATGTCATTCATATTGATGTACAGTGGTGTAAAGACCAAGTTGAAAATATAAATGAAATTGTCAATTATATCAAAGAGAGTTGTATGCATGAATTACAGAATGAATATTCCGATATTGATTATACTGGAATTATTTCTTTGTCTGGAACACTTTCTAAAATTAATGATGAAACGGGACATCGCTTTGTGGTAATTATTGACGAGTGGGATGTATTGATTCGTGATAATGCGAATAATAAAAAACTTCAAGAAGAATATATTGATTTTTTGAAAGGATTATTTAAAGGATCACAACCTTCTCGCTATATCGCATTAGCGTATTTAACGGGGATTTTACCAATCAAAAGAACGATGACGCAATCGGCATTAAATAATTTTGATGAATATACAATGTTGAATCCGGGTCCATTGGCTTCTTTCATAGGATTTACAGAAGAGGAAGTCAAAAGATTAAGTGATACATACAACATAGATTTTAATCGAATCAAAAAATGGTATGATGGATATTACTTAAATCATCAGCATGTATATAATCCGAAAGCTGTTGTTAGTTTGTTTACATTAGGTGTGTTTCAAAGTTATTGGGCACAGACAAGTAGTTACGAATCCATAAATAGTTTGATTCAAATGAATTTTGATGGTTTAAAAGAAGCTGTTTTAGAAATGTTAAGTGGAAATGAAGTGAAGATGCAGACAACGTCTTTTCAAAATGATATGGTTTCATTTAAAAATAAGAATGATGTGTTAACGGCATTGGTTCATTTAGGATATCTTGGATACAACCAAACATATAAGACAGTATTTATTCCAAATGAAGAGATTCGACAAGAATTTGTGAATTCTGTTTCTGAAGATAAATGGAATGATTTGATTCAATTTGAAAAAGAATCAGATACCATTTTAGAAGCGACTTGGGATATGGATACGGAAGTTGTAGCTAAACAAATGGAAAAGATTCATAATACGTATGCTTCTAATATTGTGTATCATAATGAAAATAGTTTGAGTAGTGTTTTAACACTTGCATATTTATCAACTTTGAAATATTATTTTAAACCAATACGTGAATTACCAACAGGAAGAGGATTTGCGGATTTTGTATATATTCCAAAACCAGAATATAAAGATTATTATCCAGCCTTATTGGTGGAACTAAAATGGAATCATAATGTGCAAAGTGCATTAGATCAAATCAAGGAAAAAGTATATCCTCAATCGATTCAAGAATATACGAATAACTTGTTGTTAGTGGGGATTGCTTATGATCCTAAGACAAAAGAACATTGTTGCAAAATAGAAAAGTTTTAATGGAATTAAGAATAGGTGATGATTATGTTTTTTAAGAAAGAGAAAAAGATGAATGTTCCAGATTTATGGAATTTTATGACATCTTTAAATAAAAAGGATAAGGCTTTATTTGAAGAACTATTAGATAATGATAATGAGCCTTTGGAATATAAGGGGGATGTCAAACAGGGTGGTTTATTAAAGAATAAGAAGATGATTGAAAGAAGGGTCATTGAAAAAGAAGAGGATGGAAGATTGCGTGATTATACGCAATATCGTATTCAGCCAGATGTATATGAAGTATTAAAATCTTCTTATGATCAATTCTATTCAATTATTGGTGATTAAGCTTGTAGAAATACAGGCTTTTTTCTTTATAGGTGCAAATCTCAAGACAAAAAAAGCCCTTAAAGGTGCAAATGAAGGAGTAAAAAAAGTCCTTGTAGGTGCAAATCACAAGGTAAAAAAAGTCCTTGTAGGTGCAAATGGAAAAGAAAGTGTGCTAGAATATCTTTAGATAAAGCATATTATATGATTGGCAATAATTGAATATACATTTGAGTATTGATTTAAATCAAATCATACTTTTTTTTCTATTTGTCAGAGTGAGAAGATGAGTTGTTAAATGGGCATGACTATTGGTTGATTGAAGCAGATTGCGAGTAAGTATGATGTTGAAATTGTAGTTGAAGAAAATGAATACTATAAGCCTTCTTCGTTAGAAAGTAAGGGCTATGCATTGTGAAACAAACAGTAGAAAAAGTATTTAACTATGCAGCAGCGTACCATTTATTCTTCCTGCAGGAACGGACGCTAGACACTTTACCTATATTTGTGATACCGTGATTCGTTTTGCGCCAATTGATATTGATAATCAACAATATGCTTCTGTTCATTCAGAAAATGAAAACTTTAGTATAGATAAATTAAGTTTAGCTGTTGAATTCTACAAGGAATTGATTAAAAATTATAGATAATAAAAAGGCCAGTTTAGATTTAAACTGGTTTTACTATAAAAAAAGGAAGCAGTGTCGCTAACAAGACTGCCTCCTCAAAACGTATGTTTTTCCTAGCAAAAATATTTTATCACAAATTAATAATAGATGTCAATTGTATCGAATAAATAGTCAAATATAGCTTTCAATTTTGGATTAAAGTCATAATTGTAATCTCTATAAACTCTTTTTTTGAAAAATATTAATTGATTCTTGATTTTTGATTTTACACCATCGCTAGTAATTATGTGAATTGATGTATAAAGCAGCGTAACGATTTGTCTCGTTTTCTCTTTTGAAAGATGCTTATCATTTCTTTGATGTTTTATTGTTTTTAAACTAATTTTAACTGCATGATTTGTTTTATGTTTAGAATCTTTAATTGTAATATCATTCAATATACAGTTGTTATGGGCTGCTGCATTTCTTAACGCTTTTACGTCTTTCATAAGATAAAAGTCATTTAGTAAATCTTTATCATTCCACCTGTCTGCACAAAATTTATAGAATTTTAAATAATCTCCGAAAGATATAATTTCTATTAGTGTCCATGCTGGATAGTTACCATCGTAATGCTGAATAATATCACCTACATAACAGTTGTTACACTTTTCAATTATTCTTTTTTCTATAACTTGTTTATTTTGCCCTTGATTTACCATAAAATCTTTTACAATCGAATAGCCATCTTCAGATTTATTATTTTCTAAACAATGTAATAATTTAAGCTTTGAATAATGTTCTATATCCAGAGCAATTTCAAGGACAATGCTACGCAAATAGTTATCAATAATGGCTAAATCAACAAGATATGCAAAATCAAGATTGGAATACTTGTTTGTATTTGGTCCGTCAGGATGTTTTCTGAAATTTTTTCGAAAAGATGTTAACTTGTAGTAATAATTGTTGTTTGTTAAATAATCTTCAGCGTTTGATTTGCTAAAAAGATTAAATGATATTCCTTTATCTTCCAAATACTTCACTTGATCTTTAATGTTTAGTTTTTGTTTATATACGTTCATCTTATTTCTCCTTTAATTCATATAATCAAAAATTTTATATAATCAAGTTTTTCTTTCTATAAAAGGAGATGGGTTTTATAAGATTCTTATTCGTTACTGCCTTTTAAAATATTTTACCCTCCAACATTTGTTCAATGATAGTAAACACAGTCTGTTCCATTCTTCCATCATACAACATTCTATGTTTGGCATCTTCAATATAAATCAGGCGTTTCTTTTGCGCTGGAATCTTTTTGTAGGCACGAGTAGAACTTGATGGAGCAATGACTTCATCGCTTGTTCCGTGCAACATAAGAATTGGACATTCGATTTGTGAAATAGATTCTTTATATTGAGAAACAATTTTTGTGAAGGTTTGGTACTGCTTTGAGCTTGGACCCTTCTTTTCTTTGTCGGATTTTTTAAATAATCCTGTTACTTTTTTGATGTCAAGATATTCAAAGGCAGGAGCACAAAGAATTAATGATTGTACTTTATAAATGCTTGCCAAATAACTGGCAATCACGCCTCCCATGGAAAATCCAATTAGAATCACATTGGGATTTTCTTTAATGGAAAGACTTAATTTGGCTTCACATCTTTGTACCCAATCTTTGTAGTTGGCATCATTTGGATTGTTTAAATCATACATATCAAATTGAATCACTTCATATTTTTTAGCCTTTAAATAGCGGGCTAATGGATCAAATTCATGACTTAGATTTCTTCCAAATCCGTGGATTGTTACTATTATAGGTTTCTTTCTTCGATTAAATAAAGACATTCGCATCACCTCGTTGTATAATTATTATAACATCTAATGAAAGGAAGGTCACTTGTATATATGAAGGCAACTTTATTGATTAAAAATATTGAAAATCTATATACATGTGATAAGGATTTTACAATCTTGCATCATGCCTTTATTGCATGTCACCATGATAAGATCATAGAAATCAATACAGGTTCTTATAAAGAATGGCTAGATCCTGCAACACGTGTCATTGATGCGCAAGGCGAGTGTGTCGTGCCAGCTTTTATTGATTGTCAATATAAAAGTTTTACGCATGTTCGTTTGGGGGATCAATTAAGACAAGATATCAATGCGTTGTATGCGATGCGTCAAAATGGAATCTTAACTTTGATTTGTGACAATCCAAATTCGCAAAGAATGAAGTTAGAGCAGGATGTATTTTATAAAAAGAATCAGCCGAAGCTTCCAGTTTTACATCGTTTAAGTGAATTGAATCATGAAATTCCCGAAACTTTTTTAATGAGTTGTGGATTTGGACTTCCAAACTCCTATGTATATAGTATGGCACCTATGAGTTATGTCTTGTTTCAAACCCATCGCGTGTGTTCTAGAAAACTACTCGAAAGTATGACGTCTTTACCAGCTAAAGAATTTGATTTATCAGATCGTGGTTCAATTGAAATTGGTAAGATGGCCGATCTTTTGGTTTTACAAGTCACAACGATTGAACATTATTTCCAGACTTTGGGAAGACCTTTGATTCATCGTATGATTAAAAATGGAATTCAATTTTATCCAGAGTGGATGGTTTGTTAGGAAGAGTTTTCTTCCTTTTTTCTTTTTCTAAACAAAAAAAGATGGACTAGTCATTTGTCCATCTTCCAAAGATTCCACATGGTAATACACTATCATTTGTCGTAACAGGAAGTAGGTTTTCACCACATTCAATGTGTCCACCTTTTTCTTTTTGAATCGATCTAGATAAAGCTTCATTTAGTGTTGAACAACTAAATCCTGTTGTATAACAGTTCACAATAAAGAATAGGGCATCATCACTTAAGATCTTCATGCATTCTTGAATCAATGGGAATAATTCTTCTTCAAGTTTCCAAAGTTCGCCATTTGGACCTCTACCATAACTCGGTGGATCCATAACGATACCATCATATTTTCTTCCTCTTCTTTGTTCTCTTTTTACAAATTTAATACAATCATCCACAATAAAACGAATTGTATGGTCTTGTAAATTAGAAAGCTGCATATTTTCTTTTGCCCATTGAATCATACCTTTTGAGGCATCGACATGCACAACTTCTTTCGCTCCAGCTTTTGAGCAGGCCATTGTAGCACCACCTGTATAGGCAAATAGGTTTAAGATTCTTAAATCATCACGCTTTGATTCTTTGATCTTATTGGCCATAAAATCCCAGTTGCTAGCTTGTTCTGGGAATAATCCTGTATGTTTAAATCCAGTTGGACTGATTTTAAAACGCAATCCCTTATATCCGATTGTCCAGAATTCTTTAACAGGCTTTTTCATTTCCCAATGACCACCACCAGATTTAGAACGGTAATATACAGCATCCGCCTTATTCCATGCACGCTCATCTTCGATTGGCCAGATAGCTACGGGGTCCGGTCTTCTTAGAATCGTTTGATTCCATCTTTCTAGTTTTTCTTTATTTCCAGTATCAATAACTTCATAGTCTTGCCATTCTTTAGCAATTTGATTCATACTTAGTTCTCCTTTAACTCAGTAATTCTGACTACTCCTCACTGCGAGCAGTGAGGGTTCTGAACTGACAACATTATGCAGCAATCGTACATTATTTTCAAACTTTGGATTCCTGTCTTTCTGTTGGAGCAGTGAACTCTACAATCAAGCACTACATTTAGCACATTAGCGATTGTTTTCTGTATCTCTACATGGAAGCATAGTCAATCTCCCAATTAAACATTTATTTAATTTACTCTTATTCCACTATTCATGACTTTGATCTGATTCATTTGGATATACTCTATTGTTTCATTTTGGCACTTCAACATAGATTCTGAACTTTCTTTTAGCTTGACTTTGAAAATAGCCTGGACATCTTTTTTTTATAGATTGTTTTACCTTCTTCAAATGAATATATTCTGACATGGAGCTTTCGCCAGTTAATTATAACATAGATTTGCCAACTATGATATAATTGAGTGTGACTCTAGAAGGAGGTTTTAACATGTTTGTTCAAATGATTTGTAAAGATCGAAATGAAAAAGAAATGAATGAATTGTATGAAGTTTTAGGCCTTATCGCAAAACGTGAAGAAGTGCAAATTGAAGATCGTTATGATCATGTTGATATCTTGGTTTGTCCACAAGGAAAGATTGTTGTGACAGAAGAAGATGGCGATATGGTTTTACGTGCCAATACACGTCATGCAGGTCCTGGATTTCATGCGTTTGTGGTAGATATATTTAAAGATATTCAGGAAGAAGTTCCTGGTGAATATGAATTGATGGATGATATGGAATTTGATAAGGATGAAGATTTTGATCGATTGAGTTCTATGTATGAGGATGAAATGGATTATATTCGTGGTGTTCTTTTGGAAAATGAAGTGATGCGCCAACAGAATTATATGTATGACGAAACATATTTCTTGCCTCTACAAAAAGAAGATCGTATTCTTACAAGTCAGGGTGATTTGGATTTAAAAGAATTTAAACATATGAATACTCGTGACTTAATGGATGCCTTCTATGTATGGAATAATTGGGAAAGAGATGCCAAATTCTATAAGAATTGTGCATTAACTTTGCTTGCCAAAGAAGGTGTTGGAAAGTATACATTAATGAATGAAAATACCGTTAAGCATGCGAACGATATTTGCGAATATATCGAAGCAGCTTATGAAAAAGATCATAATGTAGATCTTCCATTAGATGCATATGCAGACTTATGCGAACAATTGGGTAGAGATAATAAATTGTCTGATGCCAAAAATATGGAGCAGGAAGCCATTCAATATCGTATTCGTGAAGTGTATCACTTGTTTGAAGATGCAAGAGTGGTTGCCAGTGGTGCTGCTGAAAGAAGTTATGATCCAGTAAATCAAGCCTTGTGTTTAATGTCTCCATATACGGATGAAGCACAATGGGATTGGTTGATTCAGGCTAGTAAACAACCGGGTATTGTCACAAACTTAGATAACATTATGGAACAAGATCCAATTCAATATGATAAGAAAACAATTTGGATGGATTCATGGCAAGAAGATGGTATCTATGTATTGGAGGCTGTACTTCGTTATAAAGAAAAATTCTTATATTTCCATGATGTATGTGCTAAAGAAAAGGATTTAGCTTTCTTAGAACAATGCATCAAGGAATCTGGTTTCACAAAGACACAGGAAGACTAGCTAAAGTGTTAGAAAAGATAGCGAAAGCCAACGGCTATGCATCTGTCAATCAATTGTTGATGGATTATGGATTTGTTCCTACCGTATTAACACCAAAACACAAAAAGATAGAAATTGTCAAAGCTATTGCGAAAAGTTTGATCAATAAATAATGGAATGGAGTGCTCATATTTCTGAGCACTTTTTTTGTGTTTTATGGTAAAATTGATACGGTGATTAAAAATTATGAGTAACTCAATATTAGATACATTAAATGAAAATCAAAGAACTGCCGCAACGACAATCAACGAACACGTTCGTATTATTGCGGGTGCAGGTAGTGGTAAAACGCGTGTCTTAATGGCACGTATTGTTTATTTAGTCCAAGATTGCGGTATTTTACCAAACCGCATTTTGGCCATTACATTCACAAATAAAGCAGCCAATGAAATGAAAACACGACTAACTGCTCAACTAGGCAGTATGGCAAGTGTAGTGCGCATTTCAACAATTCACTCTTTATGCGTAAGAATGCTTAGAGAAGATGCTGACTTGATTGGGTATCCAAAAACATTCGCAATTATGGATCCAGAAGATCAAAAGGCTATCTTAAAGCCGATTTATAAAACATTAGAAGTGGATAAAACTACGATTTCTTATAATCGTGCATTAGGTGCTATTAGTGCTTATAAGACAAACTATATTGATCCACAAATGGCAGGTAATATGGCTATGGATGATGTAAGTATTACATTAGCTAAAATTTATGCAGGCTATGAAAAACGTCGTAATGAAATGAAAGCCATGGACTTCGATGATTTATTATTAGAAGGACATCGCTTATTAAATAGCGTATCTTCCGTTCGTGAGAAGTGGCAAAATCGTTTAGACTACATTCATGTTGATGAGTTCCAGGACGTGGACCCTATTCAATATGGAATTATTAAATTATTGACTGGTAAAAACACACACCTATGTGTTGTAGGAGATCCAGACCAGACAATTTATACTTGGCGTGGAGCCAGTGTTGATATTATCTTGAAATTTAATAAGGATTTTGAACCATGTAAAACCGTTATTTTAAATGAGAACTATCGTTCAACACAACCGATTCTAGACGCAAGTAATGCCGTTATTAAATACAATAAGGAACGTATTGATAAAGATTTATATACAAAACTTCCTGGTGATGAAAAGATCACAATGTTTGAAGGAAAAGAAGACAGCGAAGAACCTATCTTTGTAGCTCGTCAAATCAATGAAAAACATAAAAAAGGTTTGGAATATAAAGATATGGCAATTCTGTATCGTTCAAACTATTCTTCACGTGCATTTGAACGTATCTTTAAATCGGTAGGCATTCCATACGTAATATATGGTGGAATTCGTTTCTATGAAAGACAAGAAATCAAAGATGCCCTATGTTATTTAAGATTATGTACAAACCGCAATGAAGAAGATCCAGACCAAATGGCACTAGATCTAGCTGTACTTCGAGTGATCAATGTGCCACGCCGTGGTATTGGTGCGCGTACAATTGAAAATCTTCAACAACAAGCGGCCGAAAGACACATGAATCTATATGATGTCATGAAAGATCCAATCGGATTAAGTACAGCGGTTACGAAAAAATGTGAAATGTTTGTAGACTTAATTGAAGATCTACGCGAAAATAGAGAACATTATGCCTTAGAAGACTTCTTAGACTACGTATTAGATACAACAGGCTATATTTCGATGTTGAAAGAAGATCGCGAAAGTGGTCAAGACCGCATTGATAACTTAAAAGAATTAAAAGAAGACATTGCCCAAAGTATGATTGAAGATCCAGAAATGACTTTAGAATCTTATTTACAAGACATTGCCTTATTTACAGATAAAACACAAGAAACAAGTGAAAATACAGTAAGCTTGATGACAGTGCATGCCGCAAAAGGATTAGAGTTTGATACAGTATTCTTAGTTAACTTTAATGATGGTGTGTTCCCAAGTTCTAGAGCTTGTGATGAAGGTGGCATGAAAGCGTTAGAAGAAGAAAGACGACTTCTATATGTTGCGATGACACGTGCTAAAAAAACACTATATATCTCATGGAATACAGGCTTTAGCTATATGCAGGATGCGTTTAAAACACCAAGTCGTTTTAGAGCCGAAATCCCAATGGAATATATTGTTCAAGAAGAAAAAGAAGAAGCACCAAAACAGTCAAAAGTTGTTGTTTCACAATCCTTAACAGGAAGACCATCAAAGCTTGGTGCGAACAAAAAGAAAGTGCGTTTACGTAAAGGAGATGCCATTGAACATACAATCTATGGTCAGGGTGTTGTACTTGAAATTCGTGGTGATGTCGCAACCATTGCCTTTGGTCATACAATTGGTGTGAAAAAATTAAATGCAGCACATCCTTCTTTAAAGAAAGCCTAGGTGAGTATGATGGATGAAAAGGCAAGAATTTTAGATTTACGTAAAGAATTAGAAAAGTATTCTATTGAATATTATGTATATGACAATCCAAGTGTAACCGATCAAGAATATGATCGTTTAATGCAAGAATTAATGGCATTAGAAGAAAAACATCCAGAAATGCAGGATGCGACAAGTCCAAGCCAAAGAATCATTGGCTCTGTACTTGAGGGTTTTGAAAAAGTGACACACGATACGCAGATGCTTTCTTTAGGAAATGTGTTTAATAAAGAAGAAATTGAAGAATTTGTTCAAAGAATCTCAGAAAGTGTTTCAACCCCAGAATTTGTCGTAGAATGCAAATACGACGGACTGGCGATGGCATTACTTTATGATGATGGTAATTTTACTAGAGCCGTGACAAGAGGCGATGGAATTGTAGGAGAAGATGTTTCAAACAATGTAAAAACCATTCTTTCCATACCAATGCATATTCCTGAAATGCGTCATGTTGAAGTTCGTGGTGAAGTCTATATGCCTAAGGCAAGCTTTGAGCAATTGAATAAAAGACAAGAAGAAAAAGGCTTGGCTCCTTTTGCGAATCCAAGAAATGCAGCTGCAGGAAGCATTCGACAATTGGATTCAAGCGTATGTGCAAGTCGTAAACTCGATGCCTATTGGTATTATTTCCAGAATGCTTCAGATTTTGCGGTACAAACACAAGAAGAAGCATTAGAAGCAATGTCTAAGATGCATTTTAGAATCAATCCATTACGAAAGGTTTGTACAACCGTAGATGAGATTTGGCAATTTATCCAAGAAATTCAAGAACAACGTGAGGATCTACCATATGAAATCGATGGTATGGTCATTAAATTAAATAATTTGGCCGATCAAAGAAGACTTGGAAGTACTGCAAAGGTTCCGCGTTATGCGACAGCCTATAAATTTCCCGCACAAGAAGTATTAACACGATTAAAAGACATAGTGATCACAGTAGGACGTACTGGGAAGATTACACCCAATGCCGTATTAGAACCGGTACGTGTTGCAGGAACTACAGTTAGTGCGGCTCAGTTACATAATGAAGATATGATTGCGAATAAAGATCTTCGTATTGGTGATATTGTGGTTGTTCGTAAGGCTGGAGAAATTATACCTGAAGTCGTAACAAGCGTACCTGAAAGAAGAGATGGAACCCAAATGCCATATCAATTTCCAACAACTTGTCCAATTTGTGGTTCTCATTTAGTGCGACTACCCGATGAGGCAGCACACTATTGCATCAACCAGGATTGTCCAGCTCGTGTTGTTGAAAGTATGATTCATTTTGCCTCAAGAGATGCGATGAATATCGATACTTTAGGGGATAAAAAAATTGAACAGCTTCATGAATGGGGCTATTTAAATTCAATCGAAGATATCTATTTTTTAGATCGCTATTATGATGAATTGATTGAAAAGCCAGGCTATCAAAAAAAGTCGGTGGATAAGCTTTTAGAATCGATTGAAAAAAGCAAGAAACAACCATTAGGTGTTATTTTATATGGTTTAGGCATTCGACAAGTTGGTAAAAAAGCCGCTATGATCTTGGCTGAACAATTCGGTGATATTGATACTCTAATGCATGCGAGTGTGGATGAATTAGTTTTGATTCATGATATTGGTTTGATTACAGCTTCAAGTGTTGTGGCATTCTTTAAAGAAGAAAAGAATCTTCATTTAATTGATGTGTTAAAACAAGCAGGATGTAATTTTATACAAGAAAAGAAACAAGTTGTAGAGAGTCGATTCACAAATAAAACATGTGTTTTAACGGGAACTTTAGAACATTATACACGTAATGAAGCCAAAGCAATTTTAGAATCATTAGGAGCCAATGTTTCAGGTTCTGTATCTAAGAAGACAGATTATGTCATTTATGGTACGGCTGCAGGATCTAAGCTTACAAAGGCACAAAGCTTAGGTGTTATGACAATGAGTGAAGAAGAGTTTGTACAGGAGGTAGAAAATGCGAAAGAGTAAATTATTGATTGGTTTATTGGCAATGAGTTTATGCGCTTGTTCTACCGGAAACAAAAATCAGGCGAATGCCCTAGATGATGATTCGTATCAGGCTATTTTGCCTTATGAAGCTAGTGATACAAGAAGTAAACATGTAGGTTTGATCAACGATACAGATTTGCGTGTTGAAATGGAAAGTGGATTAATGGAGCTTTCCAAGAAATATTTTTCCACTTCTTCTGTCGGTTATAAGACACATCAATTCTTAGATTACGATGAATTAGATGCGACAGACGGATCAAGAGGATTACTTGGTACGGTTCGTGATGGCAATCCCAATGGTCTAAATCCAAGTGCCGATGAAGAATTTGATACGGGTAATGGAATTGTGACCAATGCGACAGTTCTAGTGGATATTTATGAATTAGATTGGTATACGAATGATACATTAAAAGGTATTTCATTGGGTCTAGTCGTAAATGGAGACTTAAATACATCAGACGGATCCAGTGTAGAAATTACAGATGAAAAGATGCAAAATTATTTGGAAGTAACATTCTCTAAACTTGCTTCCTATATGCATGAGCGTTTTAATGAAATTAACAAAAACATTCCTATATATATAGCAGCCTATAAACTGGATGAGACAAGTACAACAGATAAGGGTGGCTATGTATATGAAGGTTATTATAAGGGTGGACAAGGAAATTTCACATCTTTAAAACAAGAATGGGTTTTAGTCCCAAGTTCTCGTTTTACAGAATTGGATTCAACGGCAGCCAATGAATTTACAACTTTTAAAGAAGAGATATCGAATGTTCTTCCGGACAATACGTTTGTGACGGGAGAAGCGAAGTTCGAATCGAAAAAATTAAGAAAATTAAATTTGACTATTACAGCACATGGAAAAACAGCTGGAGAAGTTTTAGCTATTATTGAACATGCACAAGATCAAATGAGCACATTTGAAACGAAGAAGTGTGACTATTTGATTACCATTTTAAATGATGATACAGTGTATGCGTTAATAGAAAGAAAATCTGGTTCAAGTGAATGTAATGTGATCAGTAAGATATAGGAGGAGAGTATGGAAAAATTCAGTACAGAATATTTTCACAAATTAGCAAACGACTTAAAGTTTGATTTGAGTGACGAAGAAATCGAAGAATTGAAAAAAGATTTTGTCGCCGTCGAAGAACAAGTATCCCTTTTTGAAAAAGTGGACACAGAAGGTGTAGAACCTATGGTCTATCCTTTTGAAGCACCTACAACATTCTTAAGAGAAGATGTTGTAAGTGATGTATTAACGCAAGAAGAAGCGTTAAAGAATGTTAAAGATGCTCGTATGGGACATGTTCACGTTCCAAAGGTGGTGAAGTAAGATGGAAATTTCAAATTGTGTAAATAAAAATGTGGCCATTGAAAAAATCAATGCCGTACAACCAAAATTAAATGCGGTTGTAACTATGATCGATGAAGATGCGAACACAAATGAAGGAAAACTTTCTGGTGTACCCGTTGTATTGAAAGACAATATTTCTACTTGTGGAATTAAAACAACGGCAAGCAGTCGTATTTTAGATAACTATGTTCCAGTATATGATGCGACAATTGTCAAAAAATTAAGATCGGCTGGTGCTGATTTTGTATGTAAAGCCAGTATGGATGAACTTGGTATGGGTGGAACAAACAAAAATGCCTATACAGGTGTTGTGCACAACCCTTATGATTTAGACCGAATTCCTGGAGGATCTAGTGGAGGATGTGCAGCTTTAGTTGCGGCAGGATGTGTTCCATTGGCAATTGGTACGGATACAGGTGATAGTGTTCGAAAACCTGCAGCTTATTGTGGCGTAGTTGGTGTAAAACCAACGTATGGACGTATCTCACGTTATGGAATTATTCCTTACGCAAGTTCTTTGGATCACGTTGGATATTTTACGACAAATGTAAAAGATGCAGCTTTAGCTTTAGAAGTTTTGGCAGGTCGTGATGATCATGATATGACTTCAAGCTATAAAGAAGTTGGTGAATATTCTAAATTATTGAATAGTGATCTTACAAATAAAACAATTGGTGTATTTAAAACGGTTTTAGATGAAGTTGAAAATGAAGCATTAAAAGCTCAATTCAATGCCTTAGTTTCTAAATTAGAAGAAAAAGGAGCTAAGATTGTTGAAGTGGAAATGCCAAAAGAATACATGGAATTGATTGCGCCTGTTTATAAAACAATTGCGAATGCAGAAGCAACTGCTAACCATTCAAATTTAGATGGTATTCGTTTTGGAATGCGTGAAGAAGGTCAAGATTTAGAAGAAGTCATGACAAATACTCGTACAAAAGGATTCTCAAGCTATGTTCGTGCTCGTTTTGTGATTGGTTCTTATTCTTTATTTGAAGAAAACCAAGATCGTTTATTTAGAAAAGCACAAAAGATTCGTCGTTTGATCGTTGAAGCTTATGCGAAGATGTTTGAAGAATGTGATGCCATATTAAGTGTTGCAGCTCCAACAATTGCACCATTGATAAATGAAAGTTCAAATGTTCGTTTTGGTGTATCTAGTTTTGCCGAAGAGCATATGCAGTTACAAAATTTCTCAGGATATCCAAGCATTACCCTTCCATTAGGAAAAGTAGATTCTATGCCTGTAGCTGTGAATTTAACTTGTAAACCTTTTGAAGAACAAGAAATGTTTGATGTATCAAGTGCTATTGAAGAATGTACTGGTTTAAAAGGACAATGTGTGGAGGGATAAAAATGAATTATTTTGTAACGATTGGTATTGAAATTCACTGTGAATTAAAGACAAACACAAAAATGTTCTCAGGAGCTCCTGTACGTTTTGGTGAAACGGCAAATACATGTACAAGCGTTATTGATCTAGGACATCCTGGATGTTTACCTTGTGTCAATAAAGAGGCGGTAGCCTTAGCAATTAAGGCATGTACGGCTATGCATTGTGATCTAGAAACATTGGTTCGTTTTGATCGTAAAAACTATTATTATTCAGATCTTCCTAAGGGATTTCAGATTACTCAACAATTCCATCCAATTGGAACGAATGGATATGTTGAAATTGATGTAGATGGTGAAAAGAAACAAATTCGTATCGAACGTATTCATATGGAAGAGGATACCGCAAAACAGTTCCATAAAGAAACAGGTACATATATCGACTTCAACCGTGCAGGTACACCTTTGATTGAAATTGTTTCAAAACCAGATATGCATAGTGCAAAAGAAGCAGCGGCTTATGTAGAAACATTACGTAAAAACCTTCTATATTTGAATGTCAGTGACGTTAAGATGGAAGAGGGAAGTATGCGTTGTGATGTCAATATTTCGTTGAGTAAAGATAAAGATACTTTAGGAACAAAGACAGAAATCAAGAACTTGAACTCGATTGCGAACGTACAAAAGGCCGTTCAAGCTGAAATTGAACGTCAAAGTGCGTTGTTAGATGCTGGTGAAAAAGTAGAACAGGCGACTCGTCGTTATGATGAAGCACAGAAAACTACGATTTTAATGCGTAAAAAAGAAGGAAATGTCGATTATAAATATTTCCCAGAACCAAATATTTTCCCAATTCAATTGGATCTTGACTGGGTTAAATCAATTCAAGATAACTTAGAAGAACTTCCAGATGCACGTTTAGTACGTTTCATGAAAGATTATGAATTAAGTGAATATGATGCGAGTGTATTGGTTAGTGATCGTGAAATGGCGGATTTCTTTGAAGAAGTATTGAAATCTACAAAATTTGCGAAAAAAGCATGTAACTGGGTGATTGGTGATGTTTCAGCATATTTAAATAAGAACAACTTAAACTTCAAAAATGTTCCTTGTTCAAGTGAAAACTTAGCTAGTTTGATCAATGTCATTGAGGCTGGTGAAATTAGTGGTAAACAAGGTAAAGTCGTCTTTGAAGAAGTTATGCAAGGAAAAGATCCTAAGAAGGTTATCGAAGAAAAGGGAATGAAACAAGTGAGTGATGATGGTGCTATTTTGGTAATCGTCAACAGTGTTTTGGACGCAAACCCTCAATCGATTGAAGATTTCAAAAATGGTAAGGATCGTGCTGTAGGATTCTTGGTTGGACAAGTCATGAAGGCAAGTCGTGGACAGGCAAATCCTAAGCGTACAAATGAATTAATTCAAGAAGAGTTAAAGAAAAGATAAAAGTCTGATTCATTCAGACTTTTAATGTTTTTGTATCCTGTGGTATAATAAAAATGTTGTTAGGAGGTTTTTTATGGCCAAAATGAAACGTAAAAGAGTCGCTTCCAATAAACCTAAAGGACAAGGACATAAACTTGTATGGTTTACGTTAATTATAATTATGATTCCGGTTGTGATTGTGGGTTATGTATTATTGACTAGTTTAGGTGGACAAAATCATCCTGTTGAAGGAAGTCGTTTTTCGAAAACAGATTTAGATCCAGCTATTACCGATGATAATATTTCATCATTAGAGAGTGCACTTTCAAATATTGAAAATGTAGATAAAGTAAGTGTGAATCTATTGAGTGCAACGCTTAGAGTACATATTGATTTGGTAGATAGTGCAACGGATGATGTGGCAAGTGCAGCTATTGATAGTGCTTATAATATTGTGAATGAGCAACTTCCAATTGATACATATTTTACAAATAAAGATGGATCAAAAATGTATGATTTAGAAATCGATTCTTATAATTATTTAATTGATGATACACATACGGCAGATGGTTGGACATATTTAAAATTGACAAAGACAGGCGCAAGCAGTGGCCCTGTAACAGACAATATGGCAGCCGCAAAAGATGCAGAGCTTTCAAATCAATTAAAAGCCGCAAGTGAACAAATTCAACAGAATATCGCAAATGCACAAAATGGAGAGGATGGACAATAGGCGTCCATCTTTTTTCTTAGAAGGAGACAAAATGAAATTGTATATAGATCAAAAGAATAATGTAGTAACGATGCATGAGGCTACAAATGAAATGAAGTGTTTTGAGGAGTTTGAAAATAGTAAGCCATATACGTATGATACAGTAAAAGAAGTTGAAAATTGTATTCACCCTGTTCATATATTATTAAATACGAGTATGATCGATGAGAAATGGATTTATATGAATTTGAAAAAGTATATTTCAAAACAAGATCGCGTTTGTATATTACCATTTAGTTTTTATGATGACACAAAAAATGAGGCGGATTGGAATAAACAATATGCACCTGGACAAGGTATATGGTATCGTTCAAATCAAGATGTATTCTACAAATATGGTATTTGTGATGAACAAATTGTGTGGGTAAATTATTTTAAAGATACAGTCGATGAAATGAAGATGAAAATATTGAATAGTTCTATATTAATGTTGACGGGTGGGGCTCCAGATCTCATGATGAAGCGTATCAAGGAAAAGAAGCTAAAGAAAATTATAAAAAATTATAAGGGTGTCATGATTGGATATAGCGCTGGAGCTATGATACAACTAGATTCTTATCACATAAGTCCAGATGAAGATTATCCAGACTTTTCTTATCAGACTGGTTTAGGTTGTCTTTCTGGTTTTGACATTGAACCACATTTTAGAAGAAGTAAGATTCAAATGGAAAGTATTGAAAAAGTCAAAGAAGAAAAAGGAATTTCTGTATATGGAATCTATGAAGATGGAGGTATGATTGTCGATCAGGGGATAACTTGTTTTGGAAAAATCGATTTATTTCAATAATTGTTTGCACAAATTAATCTAAAATTTGCACAATTTAGTTTTTAGTTATTTTTTAATGTTAAATTCACATTAATATGGGATACTTAATATAGTGAGTCACATGTGAAATGGTTAGAAACAGGAGAGTGTAAATGAAATTTTGTAAGTTGATCACAGAAGTGGATCTAGAATTATTGGAGTGGCTTTTAAACAATGGGTATCCCGTTGATCGTATTGAGGAAAATGGTCAGGTGTATTACAAAACACCGGCTATGCTTTGTCAGAATATGAAGGTCAATGATGAAGTGACAAATTATAGTAATGGTTTGATTCATATGGATATTGAAAATGTTCGAAGAAAAAGAGGGTTATATAAAACGGGAGATCTATTGATCGATATGGATTCGAATATTATTCAAAAGGGACTTGAAAAAATCATGGTTTCTAAGGCGGCCTTTACAATCATCACAACATTGATGGATGTGCCGCATAAGACGGTTTCAAGAAATGCGTTGGTCTTTTACTTGGAGCAAGCCTATCACCATGAGATTCTAGATAACACTTTAACTGTACATATTGCCACAATTCGGCGTTTATTGGGTGATGAGTACATTGGAACGCATAAAACAGTCGGGTATTTTTGGAAGTTTGATGTATTTAAAGTGGGATAAAGTTGAAAAATAGCCTCAAATAAAGGTATAATGTAAAAGTGTTGGAAGGAGATTTTAGATTATGCCACATCTATTTGAGTCTAAAGATAGTTTTAAAGAGAATTTTAAAGAAGCTGTTTCTGATGCCTACGGACGTGATTTTGAAGATACATATCCAGAGGAGAGATATATTGTCCTAGGTAACATGATTCGTGATTTTGCAGGAGAGCATTGGAGAGAAACAAAAAATGCGATCAAGAAAACCGAAGCGAAACAGCTTTATTATTTTTCTATGGAATTTTTGATGGGTCGTTTAATGACGAGTAACCTAATGAATCTTAACATTTATGATGTTGTTAAAGACGGATTAAAAGATTTAGGTATGGACATCAATGACATGGAAAATATTGAAAGTGATGCAGGATTAGGAAATGGTGGTCTAGGAAGACTAGCTGCTTGTTTCATGGATTCATTAGCATCGCTTGATTTAGCCGGACATGGTAACTGTATTCGTTATCGTTATGGTTTATTTAAACAAAAGATTGAAAATAATCAACAAGTTGAATTGCCAGATTGCTGGTTAAAAAATGGTAATGTTTGGGAAGTATGGAAACCTCAACATGCAGTTAAAGTAAAATTTGGTGGATATGTTGATGGATATATGGATGGATATGGAAAATTCCATGCACAACATCACCCTGATTTTGTTGTACGTGCTGTACCATATGATGAACCAATCGTTGGATACCACACAACAACAACTAATACACTTCGTTTATGGGATGCAGAAGTTGATGAAGATTCTGTAAACTCAGGTGGATTAAATGAATATTTGAATCAAGTAACAGCTATTACAGCTAACGTATATCCAGATGATTCAACAATCGAAGGAAAACGTTTACGTTTAACACAAGAATATTTCTTCGTATGTGCTGGAATTGATCAAATTATTCGTTCACACTTACGTGTATATCCAAGCTTAGATAACTTAGGAGATAAAGTTGCAATCCAATTAAATGATACACACCCAGTATTAGTTATTCCTGAATTAATGCGTGTATTATTGGATGACTACTTCTATGATTGGGATGATGCTTGGAATATCGTTACAAAGACAGTTGCGTATACAAACCACACAGTTATGGCAGAAGCACTAGAAAAATGGTCACAAGACATGGTTCGTTCATTATTACCACGTCTATATATGATCATTGAAGAAATCAACCGTCGTTTCAAATATGATGTAGATCATAGAGGATTATGTGGAATTTTCAACAATGTTTCTATTCTTAAAGAAGGACAAGTTCACATGGCTAACTTGGCTGTTGTTGGTTCTCATAGTGTAAATGGTGTTGCGAAACTTCACTCTGAAATCTTAGTAAATGATGTATTCAAAGATTTTGTGACAATTTATCCAAATAAATTCAACAATAAGACAAATGGTATTACACACCGTAGATGGTTGTTGTTCTCAAACCCTCAATTAACAAAATTGTTAGAAGAAACAATTGGAGATGAGTTCAAAACAAATCCAGAAAAATTAGAAGATTTAATGGCTCATGTTGAAGAGGAAGCTTTACAAAATAAATTCATGGATGTGAAATTAGAACGTAAAAAGATCTTGGCTGCCTATGTAAAAGAAAATCTTGGTATCGATATTGATGTAAATTCAATTTTTGACTGCCAGGCAAAACGTCTACATGCATACAAACGTCAATTGTTAAATATCTTCCATGTTATGTATTTATATTTAAGAATGAAACAAGATCCTTCATTCAGAATCTATCCTCATACATTCTTCTACTCTGCAAAAGCTGCAGCTAGTTATGATTTGGCGAAGGAAATCATTAAATTGATCAACATGGTTGCCAATGTGGTAAATAATGATCCTGAAATCTCTAAATATATGAAGGTTGTATTTATTCCTAACTATTCAGTTTCAATTGCTGAAATCTTATTGAATGCGGCAGATGTTTCTGAACAGATTTCTACAGCTGGTAAAGAAGCTAGTGGTACTGGAAACATGAAATACATGATGAATGGTGCTATTACACTTGGTACATTAGATGGTGCCAATGTTGAAATTGTTGAGCGTGTTGGATATGAAAATGCTGAAATTTTCGGTTTACATGTAGAAGACATCAATGAACTTCGTCATGAAAACTCATATAATGCATGGAACTTATATAACAAAAGCTACAACATTCGTATGGTGGTTGATTCACTTAAAAACTGCACTTGGTCAAATGATCCAAATGAATTTAAGTTGATCAACAACGACTTAATGATGCGTAATGATGAATTCTTCGTATTAGCTGACTTTGATGCATATGTATATGCTCAAGAAAAAGTACAAGCTCGTTACATGGATAAGTCTCGTTGGGCTAAGACAATGTTAATTAACATTGCGAAATCTGGCTATTTCTCAAGCGATCGTACAATTAGCGAATACGCTAAAGAAATTTGGGATTTAAAACCATTGTCATTTGAAGACTAAAATGTTTAAAAGATCATATCTTTGATGATATGGTCTTTTTTTCGTGTTAAAATGAATTTGTATGAATGAAATATTATTTGCCGAAATCTATTATATATGTGTAGCTATCATGTTGATTCTAGGCTTTAAAACTTATCGTTCCATGATGAAAAACACGCAAAAAGTCAGTTTTTTAGTCGTTGCTTTTTTGCATATATTGTATTTCCAAACTGATCTAGTACGAATGACAAATACGCAGAACCTTTTTTTGAATGAAATGAGTTTTCTGTTCTTTTCATTATGTACTTTTTCATGGTTTAACTACATTCAAACTATGCTAGAAATACATTACATCAAGAAAACACAAACACTTATAGCTTTGGTTCCTTTGATTGTAAGTGTTGTTTTATTATTGGTTAATACATTGAATGGATGTTTATTCTATATTGATCATAATGGGAATTTTCAAGAAGGACCATTCTATCTTTTATATGTTCTTATAAATGATTTATATTTTCTTATCAGTGCTTATCAAGCTTATGTGTATAGTTGCAGGGCTAAAAATTATCAACAAAAGAAATCGTATCAAATTTTAGGTATCTACATGGCTGTCATTATGATTGTAGGTACGCTTCAAGATATTTTTCGCTCGATTCCTATCTTTTGTGTTGGAACTAGTCTGAGTATTCTTATTGTATATATTAGTTTAGAAGAACAAATGATTTCAATCGATCCTTTAACGCAGTTAAATAACCGAAATCGTATGGAACAATACTTGTTTGAATGTATGAGAAATGCGGATGCGAATATGTATCTATTGGTTTTAGATGTCGATAAATTTAAACAAATCAATGATACATATGGACATGCCCAAGGAGATTTAGCTTTAAAGTCGATTGCGAATTGTTTGAAAGAAGCCTGCATTGAAAAGAGTGATTTCATTGCTCGTTATGGTGGAGATGAATTTGTGATTGTCTATAAAGGAAATGACGTAGAAGGATTATGTCAAAGAATTCATACGTATATACAACAATTATCTTTTCCGTTTGATTTAGATGTAAGTATCGGATGTGCACCATATCAAAGTGGCCTACGTAAATGGAATGATTGGTTTATTGTGGCCGATAAACAATTGTATCAAGAAAAGAAGAAATTAAAAGACCGGTAATCCGGTCTTTATTCGTACCAAGCTATAGCTCGAATGGGTGAGCCATCACTATCTTTAATTTTTAGTGGAAAACAACTAAACCAAAATAAGTCATTTCCACATTGGTCTAGATTCTTAAGGTTTTCAATGTTCACAATATCTTTATTTTTAAACAAAGCTTTGTGCCGTGTCAGATTTTCATCATGTATGGGATCGAATCCAATCACATCAAAGCCAATGCCTTTAAAGTTTTCTGTAAGAATAAATTCTAATACTTCATCATCAATACATGGATAATCATAAAAGTAGGATGCGTCTTTCCATCTTTTGTCCCAACCAAGATTAAATAAAAGAAAGTCTGCCAATTTAGCTTTTTCTATATTGATTTTATCCATTGTGATGGCTTGTCCTTCTTTTAAATCTCTACAATCCACAACAAGTGCTTTACCAATGAATTGTTCAGGTGGAAATTGATCGAGTGTCGTTCGGTTTTCAAAAATATGGGCAGGTGGATCCATGTGGGTTCCCACATGAGAATATATTTCGATACATGTCTCTTTAAATCCATCTTTTGAATATGTATTTACGGTGGTTAATTTGGGCTTTTCAGTTCCTGGATATACTGGCATATCCTCAGAAATGGTATGTGTTAAATCAATGACTTTCATAAGTGACCTCCTAAAGATATTTAACCACAATTTTTATTGTATTGTGATAAAATTATAAATAAAGGTGATTAGTTATGAAAAGAATATTATTATTAGGGGCTACAGGCTCGATTGGTTTACAAACAGTGGATGTGATTGAACAACATCCAGACCAGTTTTGTCTAGTTGGAATTGCGGCTGGACATCAAGCGGATGTGATGCAAAAAATCATTGATAAACATCCATCGATTCAAGTGGCTGGTATTTCCGATGGTTCAAAAGTTGAAAAATTACATGGTGTTAGAGTTTATAGTGGGGAAAATGCCATGGTGGATTGTATTGAAAATTGTGAATATGATCTATTAGTGAATGCGGTGGTTGGATTTAGAGGTTTAAAACCAACACTTACATCCTTAAAGAAAGGAATCGATGTTGCCTTAGCGAATAAGGAAAGTTTAGTAGCGGGTGGTGTTTTGGTTCGTAAGACATTGCATGAAACAAATACTAAATTATATCCTATTGATTCGGAACATTCCGCTATTTTCCAGTCTTTGCAAGGCAATCGTAGTGATGATGTAAAGCGTTTGATCATTACAGCAAGTGGAGGCAGTTTTAGAGACAAATCTAGAGATGAATTGCATGATGTAACGGTTGAACAAACTTTAAAACATCCAAACTGGAACATGGGTAAAAGAATTACGGTGGATAGTGCAACTATGGTGAATAAGGGGTTTGAAGTGATAGAAGCCCATTATTTATTTGATTTGCCTTATGAAAAAATCGATACAGTGTTACATCGTCAAAGTATTGTGCATTCTATGGTTGAATATAATGATAATGCGATTATTGCACAACTTGGTTCAGCGGATATGCGCTTACCAATTCAATATGCATTATGTTATCCAGATCGTCCTGTATTAAAAGAGGATCATCCTTTGGATATGACAAAGACAATGGATTTGAATTTTAAGGAAATGGATTATGTTCGCTATCCAATGTTAAAACTAGCGTATGAGATTGGAAAAAAAGAAGGCAATCTAGGGGCTGTATTTAATGGGGCGGATGAACAGGCTGTACAATTATTCTTAGAGAAGAAGATTTCTTTTTTACAAATTGAAGAAAGTATTGAACAAGCTTGTAAGCAGGCTGAATATATTGAAAATCCTACAATTGAGCAATTAGAAGCAACAGATGCATGGGCTAGAAAGTTCGTCATTGAATATTGGGACTAGACCAATTGAAATTTTGGGAGTAAAATAGTAAAATGGAATGGAGGGTTTGTCGTGAATAAAGCAAAGGTTTATTGTGTAGCAAGTGCTGTTGCGGTTTGTGTGGCTTCAAATCCTAGTATGGATGTACTTGCCAAACATTTACAGCCAGTAAAATTAGAAGAAAAAGCCCAACAAACAATTTCAGCTGAAGATTATATTAAGTATTATTTGAGTACGAAAGAAATTGTTAAGGATCTTAACAATAAAGATATTGAAAAATATACTTTGATCACAAAAGTAGATGAAAAGAATTGTACGATTGTATTAACTGGAAATCAATTGTTTAAGGAATTGACAAAAGAAAACCAGGATGAAATTAAGAATGCATATGAAACTGCATATAAAAATGCAGGAATGATAAAGGCAAAGAATTGTACTTTAAGTGCATATGATTTGATTGTAAGTCAAGCTAGTATTATGGTTTCTGATGCGAAGGAACAATTGTCGCTTTTAGTAAAAGATGCTGAAAGCTTAGATGCCTCTTTATATACTGCAAGTACATATGCATCATTAAAGACTGAAATGGATGAATCAAAAAATTTGATCGCATTGGACACTGCAACTTTAGAGCAAGTAGTTGAAGAACAAGTTAAATTGGTGAATGCAAAAAAAGCATTGATCGATCTTTCTGGATTGAAGAGTGTTGTTGAACAATCAAATTATGTAAAAGAAGAATATACAAAAAATAGTTATCGTACGTATGAAACTGTATTGAATCAGGCAAAGGCAGTTTTAGATAATGCGAATAGTACGACAGAAGAAATTCAAAAGGCACAAGAGGATTTAAGCATTGCCATCAATGCGTTGGTAAAAAAAGCTGATTTTAGTGCATTAAATGAAAAAGTGCAGGAAGGCTATGCATTTTTAGAGTCCGATAAAGATATGCTTGAAGAAGCGTCTTATACGAATTTTAAAAATGAATTGGATGCTTGTAGTGTTATTCTTTCAAACGATGAATCCACACAAGATGAAATCAATAATGCATTGGCAAAATTGAATGCTTATTTTGAAAATAATGAGAATTTTGTATATAAGGTGATGACACTAGAAAATAATGTGGTTGTCCAACCTCAAAAACAATTGTTGGATACACCTCAATTGGTTGTACAAGAACAAGTGAATACAGTTCAACAGTCGCAAACAACTTCGCCTAAGGCCACAACAAGTGCTGCGGATAACTTCATTAAGACATATTTAACAAGTGCTAGTGGTAATATCTTTACTACCGCAAATTATTTAAACTATCAAAAGATTCTATCGGCAATGCCTAGTTGGCTAAAATTATCGTCACAAGATCAAAAAGCAGTTAATGCGGAATTAAAAAATCAGGTTGGTAAAACATACCAAAAATTATTACAAGAAGCACAGAATTTAAAAATGAGTTCTGGAAGAAGTATCAATACGGCTACAAATACAGATTCCACATTGTATACATGGTTATGTGTGATGTCTTTGGGTATGCTAACATTTGTGACAAAGCGTCTAAGAAAACAAGATTAAGGGCTATGGCCCTTTTTTTCATGCTTAAAAATTGTTATAATAGTGCGAGAAAGGCTTATGATTTTATGAAACAACAAAAATACAATGTTAAGGATCTAACTCTAGCATACTTTCAAAAAAAATCGAAATTGTATCGTGCAGGTGGATATAAATATGCGACGCCTTTAAAACGTAGTCTATCGGATTATCAAGATCATTTTTTTGCGTTTTTAATGGATATGAATATTTGTTTATTACCTGTTTATATATGGGTTATTGAGTTTTTATTAATTATGTGTGGATTGATTCCACCTCACTTTTTTGATTTATTATTCTATATTATGTTCGCACTTTTATTTGTGTCGAGCGTCTTATTGCTTGCGTTTTTTACAGCGAGGACAAACGGACAATCTTTTGGTTATGCCATGTTGGATTTGAAGTTAGTCAGAAAAAAAGATAAAAAAGAGGCAATGCCATTAAACTTAATTTTAAGACAAGCATTAGGTTTTGGTGTTCCACTTATGATTTTAGGTTTCTTCTTTCAAGTTGTAGGTGTTATGTTATGGTGGATCATCAATGGAATCTTTGTACTTATTACACCACACCAACAAACTTTATTTGACTTGATTTTTGGTTTAGTTTTAGTTCGCGAACCAGATCAAGAAATTCGTTTTGAAACAAAGCCAGAATCAGTTAAAGAAGAATTGCATGTCACACCAATTGATTTACATATTCGATCAAATTATAGTGATGATGGATATTATGATGTTGAAGAATTATTTAAACAGGCAAAGGATAATCGCTTAGAAGTGATTTCAATTACGGATCACAACTGTGCAAGAGCCAATGCAGCAGCTATGCGTTTTTCGAGTCTTTATAATATTCAATATATTCCAGGCGTTGAAATTGATGCGCAATATAAAAGAATGCGCGTTCGTATTCTAGGTTATTATATTGATTGGACAAATGAAGTGTTTGAAGTATTAGAACAAAATTCTTTGAAACGTGAAAAAGATCTATCAATTGAGCGTGTCGAAAAATTTGAGAACTTCTCAGGTATTCGTATTGATGTAGATTCATTGATGTCAAATTCTCGCTTCCAAACAATTACTCCAACGGAAATCACGAAAATGGTATTCCATAATGAAAGAACGCGTTCATTGCCTTTTGTGAAGAAATATTTGGATAATTGTGAAAGTCATAGTGTTGCGATGTCTAGATTTGAAACGGATGTTTTTGGTAAGAATGGACCTTGTTATGTAAAGGCAAATTATCCAGATGCTAAAGCGGTTATTGATGCGATTCATAGTGCTGGTGGAATTGCGATTTTATCAAGCTGGCATTTAGATTATATTTCGGATGAAGTCTTAGAAGAAATTGTGGATTTAGGTATGGATGGAGTGGAATGCTTCTCGAATGATATTCATGAACAAACGATTGCGGCAGCCTTAAAGATCGTGCAAAAACGTAAATTGTTTGTTTCTTGTGGTAGTGATTATCATGGTCCGACTAAGCCAAAATATCATATGGGTGTTTCAAATTGTCCTGAAAAGGCGTTGCCACTTGTAAAAATTTTGACAAAAGCCGCAAAATAAATTTGCTCAAAATATGTTTTATAGCGTATAATAGAGCAGTCAATAAGCAAAGAAAAGAAGAGTATTTATATTGCGTACTATAGAGAGCAGATGTTTGGTGAAAATCTGTGTATAAAATATAAAGAATATGGTCTTGGAGCTTCTTTATCGATATGTAGATAAAGACGTATGCTGGCGTTAACAGCTTGAGGTGTGAAAACACAAACTAAGGTGGTACCACGAAGCTTTCGTCCTTGGATGAAGGCTTTTTTTATTTGTAAGATAGGAGGAAATAAAAATGACACAAAAGAAAGAACCGTTTTATTTAACAACTGCCATTGCGTACACATCTGGTAGACCTCATATTGGAAATACATATGAAATCATTTTATCGGATGCGATTGCTCGTTTTAAAAGAGCACAGGGATATGATGTATTTTTCCAAACAGGTACTGATGAGCATGGTGTAAAAATTGAAGAAAAGGCAAAAGCTGCAGGAGTGACTCCACAAGAATTTGTCGATGGTGTAGCTGCTCAAATCAAATCCAACTGGGATTTAATGAATACAAGCTATGATTATTTTGTACGTACTACAGATGATTATCATGTAAAAGAAGTACAAAGTATTTTTAAACGTTTATATGATCAAGGAGACATCTATAAAGGAACATATGAAGGATGGTATTGTACGCCTTGTGAATCTTTCTGGACAGAATCTCAACTTGTTGATGGATGTTGCCCAGATTGTGGTCGTCCTGTTAAAAAGGCAAAAGAAGAAGCTTACTTCTTCAATATGCAAAAATATGCAGATCGTTTGATCAAATATATTGAAGATCATCCTGATTTTATTCAACCAGAATCGCGTAAAAATGAAATGTTGAATAACTTCTTACGTCCAGGATTACAAGATTTATGTGTGTCTCGTACTTCATTTAGTTGGGGAGTTCCTGTTGATTTTGATCCAAAACACGTTGTATACGTTTGGATTGATGCATTAAGCAACTATATCACAACTCTTGGTTATCATGCTGAAGGTGAAAGTGATGAAAAATTCAATAAATACTGGCCAGCTACTCACATTATTGGTAAAGATATTTTGCGTTTCCACACAATCTATTGGCCAATTATCTTAATGGCATTAGATTTACCTTTACCTAAGAAAGTATTTGGACATCCATGGTTACTTACTGGTAGTGATAAAATGTCTAAATCAAAAGGTAATGTGATTTATGCCGAAGATTTAGTGGAACACTTTGGTGTCGATGCCGTACGTTATTATTGTTTACACGAAATGCCATTTGCGCAAGATGGAACAATTACTTGGGATCTAGTGATTGAAAGAATCAACTCTGATTTGGCTAACATTTTAGGAAACTTAGTATCTCGTACTATTGCGATGTCAAATAAATACTTTGGTGGTTTAGTCACAAATCCAAATGTATGTGAACCAGTGGATGAAGAATTAAAGGCTTGTGCTTTAGAGACTAAGAAAAAAGTGGAAGCTAAAATGGAAGATCTTCGTGTTGGTGATGCATTAGATGAAGTATTCACATTGTTACGTCGTACAAATAAGTATATTGATGAAACAATGCCTTGGGTACTAGCTAAAGATGAATCAAAACATGATCGTTTAGCTACAGTTTTATATAACTTATTAGAATCTATTCGTATTTCAGCTGTATTGTTGCACTCATTCTTGCCTGAAACAGCTGAGAAGATGTTTGCGTACTTAAATACAAAAGTAACAGACTTAGATTCTTGTGATTCTTTTGGAAACTTAGAAACAGATATTCATGTTGTTGAAAAGTGTGAACCATTGTTTGCGCGTATTGATGAAAAGAAATTCATGGAAGAATTCAATAAGAAAAAAGAAGAACCTAAAAAGGAAGAAGAAAAAGTAGAAGAAGTCACAATTGATGATTTTGCGAAACTACAATTTAAAGTCGGTACAATTGTAAAATGTGAACCTCATCCAAAGGCAGATCGTTTGTTGGTAGAACAAGTTGATTTGGGTGGTGAAGTTCGTCAAATTGTGAGTGGTATCGCAAAACACTACAAACCAGAAGAGTTGATTGGAAAACAGGTTGTCGTAGTGACAAACTTAAAACCAGTAAAATTACGTGGTGTAGAATCAAATGGTATGATCTTATGTGCTACAGATGATAAAGATTTATCTTTTGTCACAGTCGCAAAAGAAATGCCGAATGGTGTAACTGTTCGCTAATGAATGATAAACAAAAGGTTGTTTTTAAACAATTACAACTTGCTGGCCTTGGCATAGTCGTCTTTGTGTTTGGCTTGTTGTATCAAGAAAAAGCAATTTCTATTGTAGGAATTGTTATCTTGATTTTTGGTTTATTAAGAACCTACTACATTAAAAAAGTGATTGAGAAATTAGATGAGTGAGTAATTGCTCATCTTTTTTCGTGCAAAATAAAAAGGCGACAAACTCGCCTTGATTACTGCATTAAACGATGCATGTTTTTAGCTTCATACATGGAATCGTCCATTGCGGATAAGAATGTATCGATGTTTTTTCCGTTGTATTTTGCGATTCCAATCGAGAATGATAAATGGAAGGGTTCTTTTGAATGGATATTAAATTGTCGAACATTGTTTTCAATTCGCTTTTTCAATTTCACGGCTTCAGTATCTGATTGTATTTTTGCGAAAATCACAAACTCATCACCACCCATACGAATGGCAACTGAATCTTTATCAATTGAATGTTGTAGAATTTTACTAAACTGTATGAGGGCATGATCACCTGTAAGGTGTCCATATGTATCATTGATAGCTTTAAATTCATTGATATCCATCAAGAATCCATATACATGTTTATTTTTAGCATTTTGAAGCTTATTTAGATAATGATTCATGTATTTTCGATTGTAAAGTCCAGACAAATCATCAATATAGGATATAGATATTTGAATTTCAATATAAACTAAGATAAATGCGATTGCGACACATAGCCAGATTGTACTAATCCCAAAGAAGAATCCTTGAATCATGGTACCAATCATACAAGGGATGATAAAGTAATAAATGGGAAAGAAATCTACTAAAGTAGAATCGTTTTTAGCTTTTTGAACAGTATATATACTTTCGATATAATAAATAAAGACAATGATATACAAAATAAAGTTCATTGGGCCACGGGTATATGTGTTTTCTTTTGAAATATCAAAGATGATGCCGTTGCCAAATAAATTGATAATGATCAAGATCGTGGCCATCATCAATGGAATGGCTAAGCGTCTTGATTTCTTCTTGATACGCTCAAAATTTCTATGAATATGATATTCCACGAATAGACACCAACAAAATCCGATGATGCCTGAGATAGCTGAAGCTATTGTATTTGTGAGATATTGCAGAATATAAAAGATAAAACCTGGGCGTGCTTCAATGATAAAACTAAGCGTTTCATTGATTGTGGCAATAAAGGTGATTATCAGCATAAAGTTGTATGCTTTTTCGTCAAATTGATTCGTTTGCGCAACACGAATTCTATATAATAATAAGAAGAGTACTAAAAATGCACCGGTCCCGTTTGCCACTAGTATCTCGGGTATGTTGATCATAATTAACTCCGTTTCTTTTTTTGGTTATCAGTATCATCATAGACTTATTTATGAGTTTGTGCAAATGAAATAGTTTATATGTTAATTAATCTTTACAAAGATTAAACATAAATTAAGTGAATGCTAAATGTTAGTTCAATCGTATCAAGCCATATTGTACTTTATTTAAGGCGTTTTATACTAAAGGTGTAAGGAGGTACAGATATGACTATGATTAAAAATTCAGTGGTAGAACTCTTTATTTTACTACTTTGCGCTTGTACCGTTTTTGTTTATACAATACCAGATACAATCAACACTTGGTTATTAAATTCAGTTGTGATTGTAGTGATGGGCATTTGTATTCTTAGAATTGCACTTAAGATGATGAATAATAAATAATCTTGGCTTTTCCTGATGGGAAAGCCTTTTCTTGTGGTATATTATACATATGAAAAGGTTTTTAAAAGATATTGCACAAGGTATATATGATGGGCTACAAGAAAATGAAGGAACACATAATCAATATAATTTTCAAGAAATCTATGATGTGATCCAAGAATTTGTTTCCTATATCTTTGTTGGCATGATTTTAAGTGTAGGAGCTGTTTTTGGATATCCTTATTATAAGACATTTATATCATTAGGTGCACTACTCCTTCTTGTATGGGCATTTATCTTGTATTATTTTTTAAATTCAAATGATTTTAAAAAAATCAAAAAGAAATGAGGAAGAGATATGCAGACTATTTTAGTTTTACTTGTGGCCTTTGTCGCAGGTATTGAAGGCATCTTGGATGAGTTTGAATTTCACCAACCCATTGTTGCCTGTACTTTAATTGGTTTAGTGACAAACCATTTAGCAGAAGGATTATTATTAGGCGGATCTTTACAATTAATTGCCTTAGGATGGGCCAACATTGGAGCGGCTGTTGCACCCGATGTTTGTTTAGCCAGTGTGATTTCATCTATATTGATGGTTCATGGGTTAAATAGTGCAATTGAAGCAAGATTCGTGATTGCGATCAGTATTGCGCTTGCGATTCCGTTATCTTTAGTGGGTTTATCTTTGACAAAGGTATGTCGTAATTTAGCAATTAAACTTGTACACAAGATGGATGAAACAAAAAAGGTTTCATATTATCAATGGCTTGGTATTTGTATGCAAGGAATTCGTGTTTTGATTCCAACAATTGTATTATTATTGATTCCATCATCTGTGATTTGTTCGATTTTGGAAATGATTCCATTCAGTATTTATAAAGGCTTATTGATTGGTTCTGGCGTAGTTTGTGTAGTTGGTTTTGCGATTGTAGCGAATGTATTAGGATCTAAATTTACATATCCATTCTTTATGATTGGCTTTGGCTTGGCATGTATGACGAACTTATCTTTAATATCTTTATGCTTTATTGGTGGTGGTTTAGTTTGGCTATATATGTTGTTGAACGCAAAAGAAAAATCAAGTAAAACAAGTGATGATCCATTAGGTGACATCTTAAATGATTATGAGTAGGTGGTTTATATGAAGAAGAGTACAAGATTAAAGGTTTGTTTAAACCATCAATATTTACAAGGCTCATGGAACTTTGAGCGTATGCAAAATGGTGGATGGTGCTACGGCTTGCTTCCGGCATTAAAAGAATTATATCCAAGTAAAGAAGAGTATGATAAGGCTGTAGAACGTCATTTGAAATTCTATAATACACACCCATATGTCTCAGCTCCAATCGTTGGTATTGTCTTGGCGATGGAAGAAGAAAAGGCAAAAGGTGCCAATATTTCAGATACTTCCATTCAAGATGTAAAGATTGGTTTAATGGGACCGTTGGCAGGAGTAGGTGATCCAGTGTTCTGGTTTACTATGCGTCCAATTCTTGCAGCTGTTGGTGCATCCCTTGCGTTATCGCAAAATATCTTAGGTCCTATTTTCTTCTTTGTGGCATGGAACGTATTACGCTTTGGCTTTTTATGGATCACACAAGAGCTTGGTTATAAGAAAGGTACTAAGTTGATTACGGACTTATCCGATACATTCTTAAAGAATGTAACACTTGCAGCAAGTATGCTTGGAATGTTTGTGGTTGGTATATTGGTTCAAAGATTTGTCTCAATCAATGTAGCAAGTATTCAATCCGATTTAGATATGGTATTACCTGGAATTCTTTCTTTATGTGTATTCTTTGGTTGTACAAAGATACTAAAAAAAGGTTTTTCACCCGTATTATTAATTGTTATTTTATTTATTCTTTGTGTTATTTTAGAGATGGCTGGAATCTTAGTGATTTAAGTCTAAAAATATGATTTATTTAAGAAGAAAAAGATAAATCAGAAGTTGGGGGATAAAATATGGAAGTTTATCTTCCAGCTGATATATATAGTTAATAAAGAGAGGTGCATATGCTATGCCAGGTATACTCGTGGTTGAAGATGATGAAAAT
>NZ_CAKVJB010000002.1 GCF_934754935.1 uncultured Holdemanella sp.
GTCGTGCCTTCAAATAAAAATACCATCCAGACAATAGTATCTGGATGGTTCGTCATTTCTTAACTTAATGACATTGGTCGACGACTTCTTTATTTTTTTTGTTCAATTTGATATTTCGATGAATAGACACGATCTACATAACCATTAAAATCTTTACCATCCAATTCTTCCTGCGTTAAATAGGCTTTTTCTCCATATATGTTATGTGTATCAATTTCATTAGAATCATTGATGTTTGGAATACACACCATATAATAAAGGATTTCAGACGAATAATTCATAGATACAATATACACAAAACGATCACTGTTCTTCTTTTGGTTCGATTTTAAATATGCCGAATATACAATTTTCATTTTATCAAGACTTGGCGTCTTTTCTTCTTTTCCATCCAATTCATAGATTTCATCCTGATTATCCTTCACATAATCAAGTGCTGCATTTTCACCATCTTTAATCAGTGTTTTCGGAATATCTTTCAAAGAAAGATAACGATTGGCAAGCCCTTCAACGACAACATCCGCCTCAACACTTTTAGGCTTGTAATGATATTGATTCGCCAAAGCCTCATCATAGGTTGCCGTAACATGAATTGTATCTCCATTGGATAAATCTGAACTTGGACTCACCTCGTATTTAACTGAATCCAAAAAGTCCTGCATTCTTTGATTCAATTCTCCCTGCTTTGCGCTTACGACAACACTTGCATTTCCATTTTCTCCAACATAGGTATGTTGCGCATTATCCATAATATCCACTTCAACATTACGCAAAAAGAAGAAATAAGCAATCAAAACAAGAATCGTTACCATACCTAGTAGGCTGATAAAATATATGAATTTATTCTCTATCTTCTGTTTATCCATCATGAGTCTCCTAATCAAAATATTGTGCATTTTCAATCGCATTCGAAATATACAACAAGAGATCCACATCCACTTGATCTTGTATTATTTCTTTTGCATCTTGAATACACATTTCCATCATAGCTTGGTCTTTTTCAAAATCACCAAACACAAGACAAGGCATACCACTTTGTCTTATTCCTAAAATATCACCTGGCCCGCGCATATGTAAATCATAATTTGATACTTCAAAGCCATCCTTCAATTCTTCCATCTTTTTTAAGCGCTCGATTGCCTGCGGATCACTGGATGCCGACAACAAGAAACAATATCCTTGCTTATTATCACGAGCTACACGTCCTCTTAACTGATGTAATGTACTTAAGCCAAAACGATGCGCATCATAGATCACCATCACGCTCGCATTAGCTACATCGATTCCAACTTCAATAACAGTTGTAGAAACAAGAATATCTAACTCATGCTTAGAAAACCTAGCCATCGTCTCTTCCTTTTCTTGACTTGTCATTTTCCCGTGCAACAAGCCAATTCGCACATCCTTTAATGTCTTTGTCATTCCCTCGTAAATTTCAAACACATTACGCATCTTATATTCATCATTTTCTTCAATTGCAGGACACACGACATAACATTGTCTTCCTTCTTTAATAAAACTTAAAACATCTTTTAAACAAGGTGCCATACTTGCCGTTTTAAAGTATTTTGTGACAACACTCTTTCTTCCTTTAGGCATCGTATGAATCGAACTAATATCCATATCTCCATATAAGAAATGCGCATACGTTCTAGGAATCGGGGTTGCGGACATCATTAAAAAATCAACACACTTTCCTTTTTCTAACAAAGACCTTCTTTGTTTCACCCCAAAGCGCTGTTGTTCATCCGCAATCACAAGGCCTAATTTATGAAATACTACATTTTCTTGAAATAGAGCATGTGTTCCTACCACATTAAAAATCTCGCCATTTTCAAGTTTCTCTAAGATTTCTTTCTTTTCCTTAGACGGTAAACTTGAAACATATAAAGTCGCTTCAAAACCTAATTTATGCATATTCTTTACATGTTGTCTTGCCAAGATTTCAGTGGGTGCAAGTAATGCCGATTGATAGCCTGCAAGTTGATTGGCATACATACTGATTTGTGCCACAATCGTCTTACCACAACCGACATCGCCTTGAACAAGGCGAAACATCACATTTGTACTTTTTAAATCATATAGAATATCATCAATACTAGAAAGCTGATCTTTCGTTAATTCAAAAGGAAGATTTGAAATCCAATTTTTGACGGTAGAAACCGAAAAATCCTTCTTCGTTTTGATTTCTTTCTTTTCATGCATCGACTGCATAACACATTGAAAACACAAAAACTCTTCATACTTTAAAGTGCGAATGGCTGCATGCAGTTGCTTTTCATTCTCTGGAAAGTGAATCCACTTATAAGCTGTAGATATATCTAATAACTTATACTTCTCAATATATCTTTGAGGTACTCTTTGAGGCATTACATCCACATGTTTAAGCGCCTCTTTCATAATGGCTTGAATATCTGATTGTTTTAAACCTTCAATCAATGGGTATACAGGATGTAAACCTAATTGTTGATCTAAAGGTTTAAAATTATAAGTAGAAGCTAATACATTATTATTTCCTTGGTATTGACCATAAATCGTAATGGTCTTGCCAAAACCAAATTGCGATGGCCATGGACGATTAAATAAAGTAATATTTAATTCTTCATTCCATGACATCACTTTAAATTTAGTCATCGAACGATTCTTAGATAAACGAATCACTCTTGCGGCTGAACAAATCAAGCCTTGAAAAACAACATTTTCTTTTTCGTTCCACTCTGCATAAGGCAAAGTTTGCACAGTATCATAACGCAAAGGATAATATTTCAATAAATCTTCGACAGTTAAGATATTCATCTTTACTAAAAGACCTAGTCTTCGACTGGTAATTTTTAATTCGTTAATCTGCATCTAAAAGACTTCCCACATAAGAAACATAGTTTAGTTCAAGAACGCAATAGAAAAAGCCCATCAAAAAATTCACAAATAAATAAGTAAACATCGATGCAAGACTCGATTGAAAGCTTACACCTAAAAATAAATACATCATCCAAGATATCATGGGATTGCCCATATACATAGATCCAACTAAAATGCTTTGGGCATTAAAGCCTTGGGCCGCACTAAACAAACCACCTGACATTGTATCCAATACAACGATTAAGATGAGTAGTGAACAATACCAGTTCAACATCTTTTTCTGATGTTGTTTTAATGCATAAGGAATAAATTCCTTTAAATTTTTGTCATGAATCAAACCATAATAGAAAATCAACTGGAATGGTACCATCACAACTAAACAGAATGCACTCATAAGCTGTAATACTAACATTAAGCTTGTATTATTTGCGCAAACATTTACAAGATTTGAAAGAATTCCACTCACAATCAAGATATAAATACCTTGTAGTACGATTACTTTTAAAATTGCAGAAGCCGAAAAGTTCTTTGCCTTCCAGATCTTTGTACAGATGAAGTAAAAGCCTAGACTTGATAATAAGCTTAGTACAACTTCTAGACTTTGTCTTATATAGACATTCATAGTTGATGCACTCATCAACAAATATGCGATATTGTATAAAAAGCATAAAACTAAAGTGAATACGATTGTTTTATATATACTTCTAAAATGTAGTTTTGACATTAATTTTTTCATTCAAAAATCTCCTTTTTGGCTAAGATACATTTTTTCTAATCCTTTGTCGAAATACAATTTGATTCAAATGATTAGAATCACATCCACAAGCATGTATCTGTGTTATAATATTAACAAATTTATGGAGGAAATGTATATGAATTCAAAAATAAAACGAATTCTTGACTTCTCAACTGCCTTTGGGCCAAGTGGCATGGAAGATGAAGTATCTAAATTGGCCATGGAAGATGTCAAAGACATTTGTGAAGTTCATGATGACACAATGCGTAATACATATATGCACTTTAAACAAGATAAAGAACACAAGACAACCATTCTTTTGGACGCACACGCCGATGAAGTTGGTTTTATTGTACAAGCTATCAAGCCAAATGGTACAATTCGCTTTTTACCACTTGGTGGATGGGATCCAAAAAATATCGTATCAGGCGAAGTTTGGATTTTAAATGATAAGGGTGAAAAAGTATCTGGTATTGTCGCAAGTCAACCTGTTCATTTTTTATCAGAAGCAAAGCGTAATGGAAAAGTAGATTTTGATGATCTAGTTATTGATGTAGGAGCTACAAGTGCTGCAGAAGTGAAAGAAGATTTCCATATTTCTGTCGGTAACTTCATGTGTCCTGCTGTCACTTGTAAATATGATGAAGCTCATAAGATCTTCTTAGGTAAAGCTTTTGATTGTCGTATTGGATGTGCTGCCGTAATGGATGTTCTTCACCAATTAAAAGGTGTAAACCACAACATTGAAGCCACATTAACTACACAAGAAGAAGTGGGCGAAAGAGGTATGGATACGGCCATTAAAAACTTACATCCAAATATTGCGATTTGTTTTGAAGGATGCCCAAGTGATGATACTTTTGAAGCAGACTACATGATTCAATCTGCCCTTAAAAAAGGTCCAATGTTACGTTGGTTTGACCGTTCTTATATCACAAGTCCTCGTTTTATGCGCTATGCGATTGATTTAGCGCATGAAAAAAATATCCCTGTACAAGAAAGCGTAAGAAAAGGTGGAGGAACCAATGCAGGTATCACACACCGCTACAACATACCAACCATTATCATTGGTATTCCTGTTCGTTTTGCGCATGCTTCATTTGGCATTTGTTCTGAAGAAGATTATGACAATGCCGTAAAACTTGCGGTTGAAATCATTAAAAACATCAATGCCGAAACAATTCGAGGCTTCTAAATGGAAAGAATTGCTGTTGTAACAGATACAGGTTCCAATTTATCTTTTGAGCAGGCAAAAGAATTAGGTATCTATTTGCTGCCTTTACAGATCACTATTGATGAAACAACCTATCAAGATACATTAGAAATTTCAACCCAAGATATATATAACGAATTGGCTAAGGGTAAAATGCCTAAAACAAGTATGGCTGCTTACCAAAAAATCTACGACTTATTTGAAGAACTAAAAAAAGAATATGACACCGTATTTGCAGTTCCTTTGACAAATGGACTATCCACAAATGCGAGCACCATGCAAAGTATTGCACGTGAACTTGAAATGAATGTCCATGTGATTGATATATATTCAACGTGTGAACTTGAAAAACATGTTGCGATTTGGATCAAGAGATTAGTGGATGAAAATAAATCTTCACAAGAAATATTAGATATCGTTCAACCTGCCATTGATGAATCAAACTCATTGATTCTTGTTAAAAATCTTCAACATTTAAAACGCGGAGGAAGATTAACGCCCATGGCAGCAGCGCTTGCGGGTTTATTAAAGATCTATCCTATCTTACATCTTAATAAAAGTACAGAAGGTAGAATTGATGTTTTAAATAAGGTTCGTACCGAAAAAAGAGCCGATGCCTATGCGATTGATCAAATCATCGATGATATTGATATTCAACATACACATATTTATATTATTCACTCTGATTTTTTAAAGGGTGCCCAACATTTTAAAAATTGTTTTATCGAAAAGGGTGTACCCGAACAAAATATTCATATAAACTATATTAGTTCCGTAATTGCCGTACATACTGGTCTTGGTTGTATCGCAATACAATATATAAGAGAGGAAAACTAAAACATGGAAACAAAAAATATTTTAATCACAATGAAGAATGGAGATCAAATCAAAGCTGAGTTATATCCTGAGATTGCTCCTGAAACAGTTCAAAACTTTTTAAATCTAATTGAAAAGAAATTCTATAACGGATTAACTTTTCACCGTGTTATCAAAGGATTTATGATTCAGGGTGGATGCCCTATTGGAAATGGTACTGGTGGTCCAGGTTATACAATTCATGGTGAATTCGCATCTAATGGATTTAAAAACGATTTAAAACACACTCGTGGAGTTTTATCTATGGCTCGTGCTATGGATCCAAATAGTGCAGGAAGTCAATTCTTCATTATGCACCAAGATGCACCTCATTTAGATGGTGAATATGCTACGTTTGGAAAAGTTATTGAAGGTATGGAAAATGTGGATAAAATTGCGAAGACCCCTACTACATTCAATGACCGTCCTAGAAATCCTCAAGTGATTGATACAATCACACTTGTTGACTAATGACGCTGCAACAATTGCGCTACGTGATCCAGGTTGTTGAATCTGGATCTTTTAATTCCGCAGCCAAAGCCTTATTTATTTCGCAGCCATCTTTATCCAAAGCCATTCATGATCTAGAAGAAGAAATGTCCATCTGTTTATTTGTTCGTACAAACAAGGGTATTCTACTTTCTGAACAAGGAGAAAAATTTTTAGGCTATGCTAGACAAGTCATTGAACAAGCAAACTTACTTGAAGAGCAATATAAAAATACTGTTCCTGCAAGAACGGTATTTGCGATATCAAGTCAGCACTACGCTTTTGTGGTCAATGCCTTTGTTGCCTTAGTCAAAGAGTATAATCAAAGTGAATATGAATTTTCTTTAAGAGAACAAAGAACATACGATATTATTGAAGATGTAAAAAATCATCGTAGTCAATTGGGTATACTTTATCTTTCTCATTTCAATCGTGAAGTGATTCAAAGTATTTTAAAGAAAGAACATTTAACATTCACAAAACTATTTGAGGCTAGACCTCATGTCTTTGTATCTAAGACAAATCCTTTATCCAATAAAAGAACAGTGAAAATGGAAGACTTAGAAAACTATCCTCGTTTAACTTATGAACAAGGAATCAACAATTCATTCTATTTTTCAGAAGAATTACATAGTACGCAACCATCTAAAAAGAGTATTGTAGTTTGCGATCGTGCCACATTGTTCAACTTATTGATTGGACTTGACGGATATACCATTTCTTCTGGTATCTTAAGCACGGATTTAAATGGAGATAACATTGTATCCATTCCACTGGATAGTGATGAAGTCATGGAAATTGGCTATATTAGTGATGGAGTCTTATCCAATATGTCAAAAAACTATCTAAATCATTTAATTCAATATATTGAGAAGACCAAATAAAATTGGTCTTTTATTATAGCTTTTATCTATAACAGCCTAAAGAATATTTCAATTATTCTATAGTCTACAAATATGATAGACTTAATCCATACGAAAGTTGAGGAATTTTATTATGACAGTACAAAGCCCTTATAAATATGATGTAGTCGGAAGTTTTTTAAGACCTGAAAAACTTAAACAGGCTCGTAAAGATTATGAATCTAAGAAGATTTCAAAAGAAGAATTGAAGCAAGTTGAAGATGAGTGCATCACAGATTTAATTCAAAAAGAAAAGGCAGCCGGACTTCATGTCATCACAGATGGTGAATTTAGACGTGCTACATGGCACTTAGATTTCATGTGGGGATTTGATGGCGTTTCTCATACCCCAACAAAAACAGGTCTTCCCTTCCATGGTGAAGCCGCTATGATTGATGATACATATATTACTGGAAAAGTAGGTGTAAGTGGTATTCATCCTTTTGTAGAACATTTTAAATTTGTGAAACAATTTGAAGATGAAAACACCATTGCCAAACAAACCATTCCAGCTCCAGCCCAATTTTTAGAACAAATGATTCTTCCTTTTGCGATGGAAAATACGAAAAAATATTATGAAGATACAGAAGAATTAGTTCAAGATATTGCGAATGGATACAAAGTTGTGATCCAACAATTATATGATGCAGGATGTCGCTGCATTCAATTGGATGATTGTTCGTGGGGTATGTTGGTAGATGAAAAAGCACCATTATTTTTCCAAACGGATCAAGAAGGATTATTAAAGGTGCAAGAATTATTCTTGCGTATCAATAATTTGGCAATCGAAGATAAACCGGAAGATTTAGTAATCAATACGCATGTTTGTCGTGGTAATTTCCACTCTACTTATGCTTCAAGTGGTGCCTATGATGCCGTCGCAAAAACATTATTTGCGAAAGAAAATGTTCATGCCTATTTCTTAGAATTTGATGATGCTCGTTCTGGTGGATTTGAACCATTAAAAGAGGTCACACCAGATAAAAAAGTTGTACTTGGTTTGGTTACGACAAAATCTGCTAAATTAGAAGACAAGGAAATGGTAATTGCTCGTATCAAAGAAGCAAGTCAATATGTTCCATTAGAAAACCTATGTCTAAGTCCACAATGTGGTTTTGCGTCATGTGAAATTGGAAATAAATTAACAGAAGAGGAACAATGGGCTAAAGTAAAATTAGTCAAAGAAATTGCTGAAGAAGTCTGGGGTTAATTCCAGATTTCTTTTTTATTATAGTTTTTAACTATAACCACATAAAGAATATTTCAATTATTCTATAGTCTACAAATATGATAGACTTAATCCATCGAAAGTTGAGGAATTTAATTATGACAGCACAACCACCATTTAAATATGATGTAGTCGGTAGCTTTTTGCGTCCAGACTACCTTAAAAAAGCTAGAGAAGAATTTGCGAATGGAACCATTGATGCCAAACAATTAAAGGACGTTGAAGATAAAGCCATCAAAGAACTAGTCGCAAAAGAAAAAGAAGTCGGACTTCAAGCCGTTACAGATGGAGAATTCAGAAGAAGATATTGGCATTTAGATTTTCTTGCCGATCTTGAAGGTGTAGAAGAAATTAAGGCAGATCATTGGTCTGTACATTTTAAGGGGCATCAGCCTAAAGCAGCCACATTAAAGATTACAGATAAAATTGATTTTGGTAACCATCCATTTTTAGAACACTTCAAATACTTAAATAGCATTGCACAAGGTACGCTTTGTAAGATGACGATCCCATCTCCTTCTATGCTTCATTTGATTTGTTGCGTACGTAGTGAAGAATATACATCAATCAAACGTTATGAAGATATGGATGTGTTATATCATGATATTGCCTACGCTTACCAGAAGGCTATCCGTGCATTCTATGATGCTGGATGTAGATATCTACAATTGGATGATACTTCTTGGGGAGAATTCTGTGATGCCGATAAGCGAAAAGCCTATAAGGAACGAGGTCTTGATTTAGAGAAAATCGCAAAATCTTATGTAGACATGATCAATCTAGCCTTAGAGGCAAAGCCAGAAGATATGACAATCACAATGCATATTTGTCGTGGAAACTTCAGATCGACATGGTTTTCATCAGGTGGATATGAACCCGTCGCAAAAACTTTATTTGGTCAATGTAAAATAGATGGATTTTTCTTAGAATATGATTCAGAAAGATCTGGTGATTTCAGTCCTCTTCGTTTTATTCAAAATCAAAAAGTCGTTCTTGGATTGATTACTTCAAAATTTGCACAACTTGAAGATAAAGAAGAAGTAAAGAAAAGAATTCAAGAAGCTGAAAAATATGTTCCAAAAGAACAACTTTGTCTAAGCCCACAATGTGGATTCTCTTCTACGGAAGAAGGAAATATTATGAGTGAAGAGGAACAATGGGCTAAAGTAAAATTAGTCAAAGAAATTGCTGAAGAAGTTTGGAAATAGAAAAAAGTTTGGATCATTTCCAAACTTTATTTTTTTGTTTCATGAACAATTTTATCCAAGAGGATACAACTGTTAATATATATGGAATGAGACAAATATTCAAAATCACATATATAATTTCATACCATCTTAAATGAACAATGTAGAAAAAGTTTTGACATAAGATCATGGAGCCTATAAAAATCATACACATGATTGTAACTAATATTTTTCTTAAAAGGCTCATAGGTACACATACACGTATCAATACCATAAGTGCATTGACTCCGGCAAGAATTGTACACATGGTTGAATATTCACTTGGTGAAATAGGCACAAAACGACCTAAAATCGATACACCAATTACACTACATATAACGCATATAGCTCCTGGCAATGCTTTTGAGATGACGTTTTGTAGAAAGTTACCTTTCACTTTATTTCCATTTGGTTCTAGTGTTAATACAAAACTAGGTATTCCTGTTGCCAAAGCGGAAATCAAAGTTAATTGAATGGGTTTAAATGGATAATTCTTTAAAAATATCAATGTTAAAATGGATAAACCAATCGAGAAAAGTGTTTTCACTAGAAACAAAGAGGCTGTTCTTTGAATATTATTAATGACACATCGTCCTTGATACAAAATAGCAGGTAATGCATTCATTTGATCTTCCAACAAAACTAAACTGGCCACACTTTTACAAGCTTGGGAACCCGATCCCATCGCAATCGAGCAATCCGCTTCCTTTAATGCCATGACATCATTAACACCATCCCCTGTCATTGCGACAGTTTTATTTCTTTTCTTTAATGCCAAAACAAGTTCTTTCTTTTGTTCGGGAGTCACACGTCCAAAAATCGAATAGGAATCGACTACAGACTCTACATCTTTTACACTCGACATATCTATACTTTTAGATGTAAAGCCTGCTTTTCTAGCTAGAGCTTCAACTGTTTTTGGATCATCTCCTGAAATCAATTTAATGTCCACGCCTTGTTTTTTAAAGAAGTTCAATGTATCTTTGGCATCAGGTCTTAATTCATCACGCAAGCATATATAAGCTAAAACAACATCCTCTTTCATCAACACAATAACGCGCATAGCTTGAGATGTATAGGATTCGATATGTTCTTTTACTTTTGAATCTATCTCTTTGGCAATATACGAATAGGCACCTAGTTTATATTCTCCATCTTCAAATGTCACACTTGAATATTTTCTTTGACTTGAAAATGGCAGAAAAGATATGACTTTCTTGTGATTTCTTGTCTTAAAATAACTTCTTAGTGCAAGTGCTGTCGCATTTTCATCAGGTAAAGTCTGCATCATATCACCTAGAATTCCATCAATATTTTCAATTTCTTCTACATGACATACACTTAGCTTTCCTTGTGTCAGTGTGCCTGTTTTGTCTAAACAAAGTGTATCGGTTCTTGCGAGTGTTTCAATACAATAGAGTTCTTGCACGAGTACTTGTTGTTTACCAAGTTTAAATGAACTGATGGCTAAGGCAACACTCGTTAAAAAGACAAGGCCTTCAGGAATCATGCCTACAACGGCTGCTACTGTATTTAAGGTAGCTGTTGTATAGTTGGTCTTGATGAATTGTTTAATAAACAAGGCACATCCAAGTGGAATTAAAATGTATGTACACCATTTAATAATGGTATCAATCGAATCTCTTAGTTGACTTGGATATCTTTTAAAGCGTTTGGCATGTTTTAAAATCGAATAGGCATATGTATCTTGTCCTACTTTGTCTACTTTCATCAAACATTTTCCTGAAACCACAAAGCTTCCACTAAGTAATGAAGCATTTTCTTGTTTATAGATCGCATCACTTTCTCCTGTCAACATGGATTCATCACATTCAATACTTCCAGATACGATATGACCATCAAAGCTGATTTCATCCCCTGCATATAAGACGACAAGATCATTGACTTCAATATCATCCACAGCTAATTCAACTTCAACATCATTTCGAATCACATGAATCTTTGTCTGATTTAATAAAGAAAGCTTGTCTAACATTCGTTTAGAGCGTATTTCTTGAAAGAGTCCAATGAGCATATTTAAAATAACGGTAATCATAAAAAGCATGTTGCGATAAGAGCCCGTAAAAAATACAAATATAGCCAATACTACGTTGATTCCGTTAAACAAAGTAAATACGTGTTGTTTAATGATTTCTTTATAACTTTTTGATAAATTATTTGAGTTGTGCATATATCTATTGTACTATCTTTAAGCATGCAAAATAATTAAGATTTTATTAAAAATGATACGACTATAGCCGTATCATTCAATTGATTCAAGTGGAGTATTGGCAAGCGTAACAGCTTGAGCATAAGATGTAATTGCCAAGTTGGATTCTATGGCTTTTTGTAGACAGAACATCAATAGTCTTGTATCAAATGCCTGTAAATCTTTATCAAAATTGATTGCTGGATATCTTGATAGATGATCCAATAATGTATCTACATTTTCCTTTGTGTGTTTTGTAGAAATACCTGTCACAACCACATTTTCTTGTTTAATAGCCTTTAAGCCATTCAACAAAGCCACATAAGGTTTGTCAGGTCTTTGTACAAGCATCACCTTATTTTTTGGTGAAGAAGCAAGTCTTAGTGTCCATACACTTTTACAACTTACAACAATTTGTGTACAGTTTTCATCCTGCGCAAACAAATCGATTGTTTCTAATAATTTGTCATACGTATCTTCTACTTCTTTACAATCATCAAATATCAAAGCTGAATATTCCATCTTTATACCTATCCTTTCAAATCTTCAGGTAAAGTTATTTTTTTATTTGTGAAACTTGATAAAACAACCTTTACTTTTGTATCAGAAAACCATTCTACAAGTTGTGCATCATCGGTTGCCTGTACTTGTTTATTTCTTGCCAGTTCATGACATTCTTTAATCAAATCGGTTTTAAAGCATTGCGGTGTCTGTGCATGATATACAAGTTTTCTTTCTAACGATTCTTTCACGTACCCATCCACAACAATTTTTGTGGTATCCACACTTGGAACCATTAATAAACAAGCCGATTCTGTTTCTAATGTTTGTTTCAAATCCGAAATCCAATTCTTTTCAACAAAAGGTCTAGCTCCATCATGAATCATTACATAATCCTGATCAACAACTTGTAAGCCATTATATACACTATCTTGTCGTGTTTTTCCTCCTGTTACAACTTGGATTCTTGAATCATATGTATAATGTTCATTCACATAGTCCTTTTCATAATCAGCACAAACCAAAACCACTTGTTTACACTCATCATCTGATAAAAAAACAGACAGACTCTTATTTAACACAGTTTGTCCATTTTCGAAAGTATAAAATACTTTATTATAATCTAAATTCGTACGACTGCCTCTTCCAGCAGCTAAAACAATCACACTATAGTTCATGCGTCTATTATATCAAATTTTCTTAACAATTGATAAAAAAATTGGAAGATTAAACTTCCAATTCTACAACCTCTTGTTCCTTCAAAGATTTCTTCATATCAATCACTCTTTGATTTCTTGAACCACGAAACGCTAGTGTAATATCTTTTTCTTCTTCCTTAAATGGTCCATCTACTAAAACATCAAGTAATGACAACATTTCATTGGTTACTTCACAATGTTTTCTTCCTCCATCCAATAAGTCTTGATCCAAAACAAATCCAGTAAACGACCAAATATTCTTTTCCGGTAATTCTATACGAACACGACGAAGAAGTTTTACAAGTTCTCTTTGATTTTCCGGTTCAAACGGTTCTCCACCAAGTAATGTCAATCCTGAAATATGACTTGGTTTTAAAGCTTCAATAATCTCATCTTCCGTTTCCTTTGTATAAGGCTTACCATAATCAAAGTTCCATGTTTCTGGTTGGAAACAATTCTTACAATGATTTGTACATCCTGATACAAATAGTGTTACACGCACACCTTTACCATTTGCGATATCGTTCTTTTTTATATTTCCGTAGTACATTTAAATGCCTCCACATATTGTAAAGCGGTCAACCCAAAATTGAATTGACCACTTTCTTTTTTCGCTCCCACTTTTGTTTGGTAGGGTACACCGCTTTTTTCGCTCCCACTTGATTCTGGTAGGGTACACCGCTTTTTCTGATTTATATTATAACGAGAGACTTAAAAATTGTAAATATCACCAAAAACTCTCTTAACCTTTTAAAGCCAAAATTTTCGTTGCAATATCATAATCATTGTTAAATCTACTCCATACAATTGAAGATATGGACAAACAAATACATAAGTTGAAAAGACATAAGAAAAAACTACCTCGATATTCCGGCAAGAAATTAAAGTAGTTTTTTCATAACTATACATTTTCCCAAGGAGAACCCTTTATTGGATACTCTCTTTTCATTTATATTCTACCACATCAAACCGTTTTATCAACAAAAATCTATTACAAGTGTAATACTCTTTCTTTGATTTCTTGTGTTCTACCTTGGTTCCAGAATTGAGTACCAATATATCCACAAGTACGACGAGCCACATTCATTTTTTCTTGGTCACGATTACCGCAGTTTGGACATTCCCAAACTAATTTGTGGTTTTCATCTTCTACAATCTTGATCTCACCTGTATATCCACATACTTGGCAATAATCAGATTTTGTATTCAATTCCGCATACATAATATGATTATAAATATGTTTCATAATTGCCAAAACAGCTTCGATATTGTTTTCCATATTTGGAACTTCTACATAACTAATAGCTCCACCTGGAGAAAGTTTTTGGAATTGAGATTCGAATGACAATTTCGTAAATGCATCAATTTCTTCTGTAACATGAACATGATAACTATTCGTGATGTAGTTTTTATCTGTTACATGAGGAATAATTCCAAAACGTTCTTGTAGATGTTTCGAGAATTTAAATGTAGTTGACTCCATTGGAGTTCCATATAATGAGAAATCAATATTTTCTTCAGCCTTCCATTTAGCACATGCATCATTTAAATACTGCATAACTTTTAAGCCAAATGAAGTTCCTGGCTCCTCAGTATGAGGATGTCCAGTCATATAATATACACATTCGCATAATCCGGCATAGCCTAATGAAATTGTAGAGTATCCACCAAACAATAATTTATCGATTGGTTCACCTTTTTTCAAACGAGCCAATGCACCATTTTGCCATAAAATAGGCGCTACATCACTTGGTGTTCCAAGTAATCTTTCATGACGACACATCAATGCTTTTTTACATAAAGCCAATCTTTCGTCCATGATTCTCCAGAACGCTTCTTCATCCTGTTTACTTGAACAAGCAACATCTACTAAGTTCAATGTAACAACACCTTGGTTAAAACGACCATAATATTTTGGTTTTCCATTTTCATCCAAATATGTAGTTAAGAATGAACGACATCCCATGCATGGATAACAATGACCTTCACCATTCACATCCACTTTCAATTCCAACATTTTCTTTTCAGAAATATAATCCGGAACCATACGCTTAGCTGTACATCTTGCAGCTAATTCTGTTAAATACCAATACTTTGAACCTTCTTCAATATTGTTTTCTTCAAGAACATAGATCAATTTAGGGAACGCTGGCGTGATCCAAATACCCTTTTCATTTTTAACACCCTTGATTCTTTGTTTCAACATCTCCTCAATAATGATAGCCAAATCATCACGAGTCTGTCCTTCAGGCACTTCATTTAAATACATGAATACAGTTACGAAAGGAGCTTGTCCATTTGTCGTCATCAATGTGATGACCTGATATTGAATCATCTGTACACCTTTTTCGATTTCTTTACGAACACGCATCTCTGCCATTTTATTCACTGTATCTTCAGAAGAATCTAGATTTAATGATTCCAATTCCTCTTTTACTTCACGACGTGCTTTTTCTCTTGAAACCTGTACAAAAGGAGCTAAATGAGAAAGTGTAATACTTTGTCCTCCATATTGAGAGCTTGCGACTTGTGCAATAATTTGTGTTGCCACATTACATGCAGTTGAGAAACTGTGTGGTTTTTCAATCATAGTTTCAGAGATAACTGTTCCATTTTGAAGCATATCTTCCAAATTCACTAAACAACAATTGTGCATGTGTTGCGCAAAATAATCTGAATCATGGAAATGAATAATTCCTTGTTCATGAGCTTCCATAACATCTTGAGGCAACAAGAAACGTTTTGTGATATCCTTCGAAACTTCACCCGCCATATAATCACGCTGAACACTATTCACCAATGGGTTTTTATTTGAGTTTTCCTGCTTTACTTCTTCATTATTACGCTCAAGTAAAGACATGATTTGTTTATCTGTTGAATTTGCCTTACGAACCAATGCGCGCTCATAACGATATGTAATATAGTTGTGAGCCACCGCAAAACAACGATGCTCCATCAATTCACCCTCAACCATATCCTGAATTTCTTCAACATTTGGACTTCTCTTTAAGTTTTCACATTTATCGACAACACTTTGTGTAACAGTATGAATCAATTCATCTGTCATTTGATTATGTGTAGTTGCTTTATTGGCTTTTTTGATTGCATTTTCAATTTTAATCGAATCAAAAACAACTTCTTCTCCACTTCTTTTAATTACATTCATATAATTCCTCCTAAAATAGTTGAACCTTCAACTATTTCTAATGACTATCTTAAGTATACTTATATTTTTTTCTAAAACAAGACTTTACATTCCTACAAAATAATGCTTAAGCGATACATAAAGCAAACCGGTTTCTTTATTTTTTAAACTCGACTAATTTGTATAAATTTTTCATTTCCTAAACTATTTTGTGCAACCCCTCCTTTATCCATAAGATACCTCTTATACAGACACCATTTATGTCAATTATATTTTTTTAATATTTCATGTTAAATTCACATACACTTGATACAATAGAAGAAAGAAAAGGAGATCATATTATGGATTACAAAATCAAAGGGGATTCAGATTGCCCTATCGTTGAAATCAATTTACAGAATAATGAAACGGTAAAAATCGAAAGAGGCTCAATGACCTATATGTCAAACGTTATAATTGAAGGTAAAATGAACAGCAACAAGAAAGGTCTAGGTGGTGTATTAGGTGCTATCGGACGAAGCCTTACAAGTGGCGAAAGTATGTTTATTACAGAAGCTACTGGTACAAGCCATGATGGTTTGCTTGGTATTGCACCTTCTATCCCAGGAAAAATTGTATGTTTAGAAGTCAACTCACAAAATCACTACTACTTAAACAACGGTGCTTTTCTAGCATGCGATAATAGCGTGAGCTACGAAATGAAAACACAAAGCGTAGGAAAAGCCTTATTTGGTGGAACTGGCGGATTCTTCGTTATGCATACATTCGGTCAAGGAGACCTTTTAATCAATGCATACGGAGATATCATGGAAATCAATGTGGATGATGCACACCCAATAACAATCGACAATGAACACGTTATCGCATGGGATGATTCTTTAGATTATGAAATCAAGATCGCTTCTGGAACATTCGGATTTACTACTGGTGAAGGTTTAGTTAACGTATTCCACGGCAATGGAAAAGTATACATTCAATCTCGTAATCTTCATTCTCTTGCCGATGCCTTATTGCCATTCATCCCTCAAAGCAAGGACTAAAAAAGCGTGATTTTTCACGCCTTTTTATTTACAACCATCACCCTTACAATCAATACAAGATCGAACACATTTATTGCCCTTTAATTTTTTGAAACTTTCTTCACTAATTGTATGTTCCATTCGACAAGCTTCTTCTTCTGCAAGAATCGGTTCTACACCTGCATGAAGCAATTGGTTTTTAAAATAAATATGTCTTTCATAGACTTGACTAGCTTGTAATTGACCTTGCTCGGTAAAAAAGATATATCCCGTTTTATCTGTATAAATCAATTCTTTTTCTTTTAAGTCTTTTAAAGCATGTGAAACACTCGGCTTAGAAAAACCTAAAGCTGCGGCTACATCAATAGCACGAACATTGTCTTGTTGAGACTTTAATACATATATTGTTTCTAAATAATCTTCCTGAGATTGTGTTAGCTGCATTTCTATCCCTCCGGTTAGCTTAAACTTACCATAAAAGTATAACAAAATTTCACATAAGATTCAAAACTTTTGCACAAAAATTAAAGTTAATATACACTTATAAAGTATTGAAAAATAAAAGGAGAACAAAAAAATGTTTAAATGCAATAAATTATTAGGCGCATCCCTTGCAGCCGTAATGAGCGTTTCAGCTTGTGCCACAAACGTATTCGCAATCGATACATCTGTCATTGATGAAAAATGGGGTAAACCAACCGTTGTATATGGTGGTGGTTTAAGTAATGATCAAATCCAAAGTACACGCGATCTATTCGATATTGAAGATACAAATAACGTATATGAAACAAGCGTTGATGCCAATGACTTATACAACTATCTAGGAATTGCTGGTGGCGATACATCCAGCTTGATTTCAAGTGTTATGGTACAAAAACAAGATGCTGGAAAAGGTGTCAAAGTTAAGATCATCACAGAAGATAACATCACAAAAATCACATCAAACCAATATGCCAACGCCGCTATCACAGCTGGTGTTAGTGATGTTGAAATTGATGTAGCTTCTGTTTCTAAAGTAACAGGTGAATCTGCCTTAACGGGTGTTTATAAAGCTTTGGAAGCCAATGGTGAAACATTAGATTTAGATCGTACTCAAGTTGCTCAAGATGAGCTCGAAACAACGAATGAAATTGCCGAAAACAATGCAGACAATTCTAATTTTGATTCAGGGCGCTTAGATCAAGCTATGGTTGAAATCAAACAAGAACTTGCCGAAATCAAGAAAAATCAAGGTAGTGCTGCAACTGCAGAACAAGTTGAACAAGTTGTAACCGATGCTTTAAAGAAATTTAATTTAAGTGATATCATCTCTCAAGATGACATCGATAAATTGATTGAATTTGCCAAGAAATACCAAAATACTTCAGCCATCGATTCGCAAGAAGTATTAGAACAATTAAATAAATTGTCTGGTAATTTAAAAAATCAATTATCCGGCCTTATCAACAAAGCACAATCCGAAGGTTGGTTTGATAAGATCATCAACTTTATTAAAAGTCTATTTAACTAAAACAAGGAAGTCTTAAGCGACTTCCTTTTCATTTGCCATACGATAAATTTCAAGCATATCCGTTTCATCCAATTCTTTAAATTTTCCAATTGTACGCGTATGCTCAAAACTACACTTATAAGTCAATTCATACAATTCAGGCTCTGTACACTTACGTTTCAATAATTCCTGAATACTTGTAGGCATACCAATCGATTTAAAGAACTCTTCCATCTTTTCAATTGTATTTAAAGCACAAGATAATGTATCTGAATCATCCAAGCCAAACACACGATGACCTAACTTCGCAAATCGCGTTGGATTTTCCATATATACATGTTTTGCCCAACTATCCCAAATTGCCGCGAGACCTGCTCCATGAGCCACATTAAACATACCACTCAATTCATGTTCTAATTGATGACAAGCCCAATCGCCTAGAGTTCGATCTCCTGTCATGCCATTATGCGATACACTACCAGCCCACATAACCTCGCTTCGAGCCTTTTCATTTGTAGGATCCTCTAAAAGAATCTTTGCGTTTGTAATGACTGTACGAACCAAGCTTTCTGCCATTTGATCCACCAAATCCAAAGTATCATAAGGTGTAAAATATCTTTCAAACGTATGCATAATAATATCTGTACATCCACACATCGTTTGATACTTAGATACAGTATATGTTAATTCTGGATTTAAAATAGAAAATTTAAAGTACCCATATTCACTACTCAATCCACGCTTCAGATTTCCATCCTCATTTGTGATGACACTCGAATTACTCATTTCACTACCTGTTGCTGATAATGTTAAGATACATCCCATCGGCAAAGCACCCTTTACCTTTTTCTTTCTTGCATAATAATCCCAGACATTACCTTCATTATAAACACCATACGCAATGCCTTTACTTGAATCTAATACACTTCCACCACCAACAGCTAAAATGAAGTCAACGCCTTCTTCTTTACAAATTTGAATTCCCTCATTTACTTTTGAAAGTAATGGATTGGCAACTACACCACCACACAAACAATACGCAATATTTTCTTCATCCAATACTTTTTTCACTCGATCCAATAGACCCGACTTAATAGCACTTTGACCACCATAATGAATCAATACTTTCTTTGGATGAAATTCCTTTAAAATCTTTCCAACCCTTTTTTCTTCATCTTTACCAAAATACACTTTTGTAGGTGCATAAAACTTAAAATTTTCCATAATTACCCCTTTTAAATCCTTTTCATTGAAATAACTTCAACCAACAAACTAATACCTGCCACAATGAGATAGGCAGCCAAAATATAATTGATGACTAAAGCACTTTGGAAAGGCATTACCATAAAGATAATACCCAACAATAAATTGACCCAGCCTGTTAAACTTAAATAATTAGTATTGATCACTCTAAAGAAACTTAATCTAGATCCCCAAGTGATTTTTTGAATTCCATTCACCAATAAGACAAACGCAAACAAGAATGTCAACGTACTTACTGTAATCGTTACTGGCATCGTAAACAATAAACAGCCTAATAAGATATTCAAGATTCCACTTGCCAACCACATCGCATCTCTAAAGAAGAAAGTTGTTGTGATATACGAATAAATTTCACAAGCCCCCCAAACAATCAAACCAATGGCTGCGATAATTTGAATGGTTGTGAATACTTTTTCTGGAAACGCAAAACATAAAATACCAATCAGAATCAAAACTACACTTAATATTATACCTATTCTTTTAGTCTTTTTATACCTTTCATTCCATTGTCTTGTAAATTCATCAATATAATCATAATCTGAATCAAACCATTTCATACAAAACATCTCCTTTAACTGATTTCAGTATACCACCATTTTTAGCACTTTCAATGTCATAGTGCTAGACACATTTCAACATCTGTCTAATATTGTAAATTTATGTCATCAATGATACACTTTTACTTGTCGAAAAAAGGAGATTTTAAATGTTAAAAAAATACTTGATTGTGTTTTTTGTATCAATGGTACCACTGATTGAACTTCGTGGAGCCATTCCCATTGCCGCTGGAATGGGATTGCCATTTGTACAATATTATATAATTGCGATTATTGGGAATATGATTCCTGTTCCATTTATTTATTTCTTTGCAAGAAAAATATTAGTTTGGGGAGCTGATAAACCCGTTATTGGAAACTTTTTTACTTGGTGTTTAGAAAAAGGTGAAAAAGGCGGAAAGAAACTACAAGAAACAGCCGGAAAAGGATTATTTGTTGCCCTACTATTATTTGTAGGTATCCCATTACCAGGAACAGGCGCTTGGACCGGAACTCTTGCCGCAAGTATCTTAGACATGGATTTCAAATCAAGCGTATTCGCTGTTATGTTAGGTGTCATTCTTGCAGGTATTATTATGGCTTTGGCAAGCATGGGCTTATTTGGCGCACTTGGAGCACTATTCTAATAGTGCTTTTTTCTTTTACCCAAAAGAAAAAGGTTTGAAAAAAATCAAACCCTACTTAAACATATTGTGTCTAAAAAAGTATACAGTCGCAATCACGCATGCCAAAACAGCTACAAAGCTTGGGAACCACACAAACGGAAATGGCAGCTGCACATTCATTCCGTAGAAACCAAAAATAATATTTGGGATTGCCATGACGATTGTGATTACCGTTAATTTATTCATGACAATATTCATATTGTTAGAAATGATACTTGCGAATGTATCCATAGTTCCTGCCATTGTATTTGAATAAATATTACACATCTCAATGGCCTGATGAATTTCAATCATGACGTCTTCTAACAAATCCTCATCTTCTTCATACAATTGAATTTGTTTTCCACGCATAATTTTATTTAAAGTCACTTCATCCGATTTTAATGAAGTTGAAAAATATACCAATGATTTTTCTAAGCCTAACATTTCAATCAATTCATCATTTTCTACCGATTGATGTAAACGCGTCTCTGTACGACTTGATAAACGATCGATTTGGCGTAGACAAATTAAGAATCTTTGTGAAATACGCAAAGCTAAAAGTAAGAAGAATCGAGTTTTTAACCGCGTATCCATACCTTTGATTCTTCCTTGCGACATTTCTAAAATACTCCAGTTTTCATACAAACTAATTGTGACTACATAGCCTTTTAAGATCACAATACCAATTGGCAATGTAGAATAGGTTGAATCAATCGAATCATCATCTTCATTTTCCGCACTTGGATAGTCAAAAATAATCAACAACTGTCTAAAATCATCATCATAATCCATATGCGAACTTTCTTCTTCATCCAGTGAAGATTTGACAAATTCAGGTAAAACACCAATTTGTTCAATCAAATAATTTCTTTCTTCTTCCGTAGGTGCAACCGCATTGATCCAACAGCCTGGTTCTGGTTCTTGGATTTTACGTGTTCCATCTTCAAATGTTTTATAAAACTCTAACACAATTTGTCCTCCTTATATCTTAAACGAAGACAAATTTCATGCCTCCGAACATATATTCTTTTCTATAATTAAAATAACTCGGGTCTGGAGACATGTTTCCACCTACTTTCTACCACAAAACATTGTATCATATTCATGTCAATTTCTTGTAAATTTTCACAAAAAAAATGACCAGTAAAAACTAGTCATAAGGTTTGTATTCCACTGTTTCCTTGTCGAAATCAATAAATAATTGGAATGCGTTACGATTTTCATCTTCATCCCAGATTTCAACAAACTTAGGTGTCACTTCAATTAAAATTTCTGTATCTACATGTGAATATGCATTGTAGCTTTGCCACAAGAATTCTTTATATTTCTTTTCAAAAATACGACCTGGTTCATCAATCACTAAACCTAAATTTTTAGCTGTACCTTCAACTTGTACACCATTAAAGCACATAGCTACTCTGTCATTTTTAAATAATTGTTGCGTCTTTCTAAAATTTTTGTCTGTCTTAAAATAAATTTTGTCGTTGTAGAAAACACAACTTACATTTCTTACCATAGGATAATCATCTACACAGCTAGCCAAAGCCATGATTTTATAATCTCCTAATTTTTCATCCATAATTTTTTTTGCTTCTAAAAGTTCCATTTTTATCCTAGCCTTTCATTACTAATATTAAAACAACAATTGACACAATAATAAATGCACTCACAATCCCAACATCTTTTGTAAGAGTTTCATTTGTGTTTGATTGAGGAACAAATTGTGTATTTCTCAATGCGTTTACAAGTGGTTTATAAATCAACATCGCACATGCGGCATTCAATGCACACTTAATAATATTGAATGGAACAATACCTGGAAGTAACATGCCAACGACTGCACTTCTTGGCATTTGATAATAAATTGGAGTAATAATATAGTTCCATAAAGTCATACTCAACGTACAACATACTGTTCCTAGTACCAAACCTACAATAGCTCCTTTTTTAGAATGTTTATATTTGTAGATGCAAGCTGCAACACATGCGAATGTACAAGTTGAAATTACATTCATTAAAACATCTAATAAGTTTCCTCCACGGAATACAATTTCTAAAAATGAACACAATACACTCATAATAAATGATGTCATAGGACCATAGATAAATCCTGCGATCACAATAATGATATCTTTTGGATCATAGCTTAGAAAAGATACGGCGGGTACAATTGGAAATTGTATCAATAAATTTAAAACCATTGCCATCGCACTTAAAATTGCGATTGTTGTTAGTTTCTTTGTTGAACTCATAAATCATCAATCCCTTCATATATCAACTAAAAAACGTGCCTAAAGAAAATCCTCTAGGCGCGTTTAAATATACAAAAGAATATATAAAAACATCTTCTTCCATCCAGACTATACTGTCGCCACTGGAATTTCACCAGTTCCTGCAAAATGCTCGCGGGGTTTACCGCCGATAGGGAATTTCACCCAACCCTGAAGATTTAATTTATGCAAAATCAGTATACACTTATTTAGCGTAAAAAAAAAGAGCAAATTATTTGCTCTTTATGGTTTCTTAAATCATAAGCCATGTTCTGTTCCACTTACGTGGTGACAGTCATTTATCTATAGCATAATGCTATCCAGCCTTCCTTTCGTTTCATTCCAGCCGGTTCCCCTACCAAATTTGGGTTTCTCGCTTGTGGGGTTTACCCGTTCCACCCTATACGTTTCCATATAGATTCGTCTCTGTGGCACTTTTAAAGTTTGTTTACATAGTTTCCCTTAGCAAACAAAACAGCCGTCAAGTAAAAACTTGCCTAGACTTATTGATTCATCTAGCACAAACACTACAATCATCACAGATTGTGCGAGCATGGACTTTCCTCTAACTATCTAAGTAGCCAGCGACTGTCGATTTAATACCTATTCTTCACTTTGATTGAATACAGCTTTTTCCAAACGTGCAATACGTTTTAAGATATCCACTGTGTTGCTGCTTCCATTCACAAAATCAGAATTTACTTTTTCATTTAAGTTTTCATTCTCACTTTGTAGTGCAAACAACTGTTGCTGCAACTCTTTAATTTTTTCTTCATAGCGAGTCACTGCAGCACCTAATTCTTCTACTTTTTCATCGTATTTCTGATAGTCTTCAATGACCATATCTAGAAATTCATCTACTTCAGCCGGGGCATATCCCTTCAAGTCTACATGAAATTCTTTTTCATAAATTTCTTGAGCTGTCAAATTCATATCTGTTGCCATATATATAAGTCCCCCTATATCTACCTAAATATTATGAAGGTTTTAACAGAAAAAATCAACTCTGAGTTTTGAGTTTCATTGAATGTTCACTCTTTTTCATATATAATGTTCCTGATGAGCACTATTAAATATCCGAATGCAATTTCGACCATAAATACAATGCAATCAAAGAGTTATAGTTCAAGAGGTATGCGTCTTGAGAATGATATAAATGACTCCAATAAATATTATCGGGAACTTGATAAAGCTTTGATTTATAAAAAGCCCACGCCGGTTCAAGTTGTTCATGTTGATTATCCGAAAAGACAACGTGCAAAAATTACCGAGGCTTATTATAAAACACCATCAACAACCGATTATAATGGTGTATATCGAGGTAAATATATTGATTTTGAAGCAAAGGAAACGAAAAATAAAACAAGTTTCCCACTCTTCATGATTCACCCTCACCAGATCAAGCACCTAAAAAAAGTTGTATTTCATGGAGGTATTGGTTTTTTTATCATTCGATTCAATTACCATAATGAAACCTATCTTGTAGATTCAAAGATGCTCATAGATAAAATAGAAAATATAGATAAAAGTTCCATACCTTATACTTGGTTTCAAAATCATGGAACTCTTATTCAAGAAGGATTATATCCTAGGTTAGCGTATTTAAAAGTTGTAGATGAACTCTATTTCAAGGAGGATAAGTAAATGGCCCAACCACAAAATGAACAAAAAAAGCCAACAGCACCAAAGACAAACAGAAGAAAATTAGATATATGGAATAAACTTGCCGTAGGCATCCTGTCCATATTCTTAGTTGGATGTATATCTGTATTCTTTGTACTTGTGAATATTATTAACGATCCAGATGGCATGCGTTTTTCACAAGATGGCTTAACAACACTATCCAATTCAAGACTATATGACTCTTCAGGAAATGTATTCTATGAACTTGGTGATGAGATTCGTGAAGACGTTACATATTCACAGATTCCACAATCTGTAGTGGATGCCTTCCTTTCTATCGAAGATTCACGTTTCTTCGATCACAACGGATTTGACTTGCCACGATTCTTAAAATCCGCAATGGCAAACTTGAAATCTGGTAGTTTTTCACAAGGTGGTTCAACCCTAACGATGCAGATGATCGATAATGCGTTCACTAAAAACCAGGAAACAAAGATTGAAACGGAACAAGGCTCTGTTTCAACAGTTCAAAAATTAAAATTAAAAGTACAAGAAATCTACCTATCTTTAATTGCTGAACAAAGTATCAACAAAGAACAAATCTTTGAATATTATGTAAACCGAATTTGGTTTGGTTCCGGAAACAATACGCGTGGTATTCAAAAAGCAGCACAATACTTCTTTAATAAAGACGTATCCCAATTAAACTTGGGTGAAGCTGCATTCTTAGCGGGTTGTATCAATGCGCCAGACACATATAACCCATTAAACAATTTAAATGAAGCTAATACGACAACAGATCATTTAAAAGCCGCTCAAAACCGACGCAATGTCACTTTGGAATTAATGATGCAACATGGATATATCACAGAAGAAGAATATAATCTTGCTTCAAATCAAGACTTATCATTCTCTTTACAATATATTGAAAGAACTAGTGATGATCCAAACCAAGCTTATATCACTCAAACACTAAGTGAAGTTATGGAATTAACTGGACAAGATCCTGCCATCATTCCAATGGATATCTATACTGCATTAAATCAAGATGCACAAAAACAAGCCGATGAAATCTGTAATGGTAATATCGTACAATATCCAGATGATGCATTCGATGTAGGTTTCTCTATGATTGAAAACGATACAGGAGAAATCATTGCGGTAGGACCTGGTCGTCGTTATCACTCTGACTCTGTTAAAATTGACAACTCAACAGATCAAAAACAACCTGGTTCAACAATGAAACCATTACTTGCCTATTCAAGTACATTTGATATTCTAGGCTGGTCTACCGTTCACCAGGTAAATGATAAGAAAAAGGATTATTGGAAAAATGGTTCTTATGCCCCAGTAAACTCGGATGGTAAATTCAATGGTAAAATGAGTTTACAAGACGCATTAGGTGTATCAAAGAATACAACAGCTGCACAAGCCATGATTGATTTAGTAACCGCTAAAGGCTATGACTACTGGATCGATTTCTGTAAGAAGCTTGGCTATGATGAAGATGTAGCTGAAGCATTCAATGAACAATATGCGATTGGTGGTTCTGGAATGTATGCGAGCACTGTTCAACAAGCAAGTGCCTACTCTATGCTTGCCAATGGTGGTAAACGTGTAGATGCTCATAGAGTTCGTAAAGTCATTCGTAGATCTGATAAAAAAGAGTTTGAAACAAAAGCTCAAACACATGAATTAATTAGTGAACAAGCCGCTTGGATGATGTCTCAATTGCTTGAAAAAGTTGTTAGTGGTGGCTACAACAACTACAACAACATCTTGATGAGTAATTATACAGTTTATGGTAAATCAGGAACTTCCGATTGGCAAAACGAAGGTGCTCAATATGGTATTCCTGCTGGTACCGCAAAAGATGAATGGTCTTTAGGTTACACAAACAAATATACGATTGCTTGCTGGAGTGGATATACAACGGAATATATTCAACAAGGCTACTACATTACAATCTATGATTTAAATGTGGCAACCGCATTCCATATTTCTCACTACATGTTAGATTACATGCAAAAATATGCAACATATTCAGCTATTGAAAGACCAAGTGGTATTTCCGATTATAAGAACGGATATATCAAAGATGAGTTTAAATCAAAAGGTGATACAGCTTCTGAAAACGCAGACGAACAAGAAGCATGTGAAGCCAGTGGTGGTGAATGGGATGCAGAAGCTGGAACTTGTACAAAAGCTGACGATGAAGAAAAAGAAGCATGTGAAGCCGATGGCGGAACTTGGGATGGAACTACTTGTAAAAAAGAAGATACAGAAACAGATGAACCAGAAACCAATGATGCTGAAACAACATGTGTAAATAATGGTGGAACTTGGGATGGAAGTGCTTGTACATATCCAACAACACCAGATCCTGAACCTACACCAGACCCTTCAGTACCTGAAGGTAATAGTTTAAATCCAACGGGATATGTTTGGTATGATCGAAGAAGTTTATATAACATATTTGATAGACTTTAGTAAAAGTGCTCAATTGAGCACTTTTTTTGTATCAAGAAAAAAAAAAAAAAAAACAGGGATTATCATTTCCCTGTTTCAAGTATTGTATTCGCAATTTGAAGTTGTTTATCACTAGGTGTAGGTATTCCTTCTAAAGGATAGTCTAGACCTAATTCTTTCCATTTATAAGCACCTAACGTATGGTATGGAAGTACTTCGACTCTTTCTACATTTTTTAATTGAGCAATAAATTGATGCAGTCTTTCTAAATATACTTCATCCGTATTGATGGTTGGCACTAACACATGACGAATCCATACCGGCTTTTGAATATCCGATAAATACTTAGCCAATTCTAAAATATTTTGGTTGGTATGCCCTGTTAATTCTTTATGTGCCTTTTCATCAATATGCTTAATATCTAATAGAACTAGATCTGTCACTTGCATAAGTTGTTTAAATTTAGAAAAGAACGGTTCTTCAAACGTAAAGGGTTGTCCACAAGTATCTAAAGTAGTATGGACCCCTTCTTTTTTTGCCTGTGTAAAAAGTTCAATCAAAAAATCAATTTGTAGAAGTGGTTCTCCACCACTGACAGTAATGCCACCATTATCTTTCCAGTAAGGACGATATCGCAAAGCTTTCTTTAATACAGCTTCTACACTTTGATTCGGTTCTTTTACTTTCCAAGTATCGGCATTGTGACAAAACTTACAACGCATATGACACCCTTGCATAAAAATAACATATCTTACGCCTGGCCCATCTACAAGGCCGAATGTTTCAATTGAATGAATGGCTCCTAACATTGTATCCTCCTAACTAGAAAGAGCCTTATTAAAGGCTCTTGTGACATGTACGACTAATAACATCTAATTGTTGTTCACGAGTTAAATCGATAAATTTAACGGCATAACCAGAAACACGAATTGTAAAGTTGGCGTATTCTTCTTTTTCTGGATGTTCCATCGCATCTTTTAATTTTTCAACCCCAAATACGTTCACATTCAAGTGGTGAGCACCCTGATCAAAGTATCCATCTAATACATTGACTAAGTTATTTACTCTTTCCTCTTCACTGTGACCCAACGCATCCGGATTGATTGTTTGCGTATTACTAATTCCATCTAACGCATATTCATAAGGAAGTTTTGCGACTGAATTTAATGAAGCAAGTAATCCATTTTGTTCTGCACCATAAGCAGGGTTAGCACCTGGAGATAATGGCTCTCCAGCCTTTCTTCCATCAGGAAGTGCTCCAGTAGCTTTACCATATACAACATTTGAAGTAATTGTAAGAATTGAAGTCGTTGGTTCACTATCACGATATGTGTGGTGTTTTTCAATCTTACGCATAAATGTCTTTAATAGCCATACGGCAATTTCATCGGCACGATCATCATCATTTCCATAACGAGGGAAATCCCCTTCGATTTCATAGTCAACAACCAATCCATCTTCATCACGAATTGTCTTAACCTTTGCATATTTAATAGCACTCAATGAATCCACTACATGAGAGAATCCGGCAATACCTGTTGCGAAAGTTCTACGAACATCTGTATCAATTAAAGCCATTTGACTTGCTTCATAATAATATTTATCATGCATATATTGAATCAAGTTCAAGATATTTACATATAAACCTGATAACCAATCCATCATAATATCGTACTTATGCATAACTTCATCATAATCCAAATATTCACTTGTGATTGGTTTATATTCTGGACCCACTTGAACTTTTGTCTTTTCATCGACACCACCATTGATCGCATATAATAAACATTTAGCTAAGTTTGCACGAGCACCAAAGAACTGCATTTCTTTACCAGTTTGAGTTGCACTTACGCAGCAACAAACCGCATAATCATCCCCCCATACAGGACGCATTACATCATCATTTTCATATTGAACACTACTTGTATCAATACTTACTTTTGAAGCATATTTCTTAAATGGTTCTGGTAAATTTGAAGAATATAATACAGTCAAGTTTGGTTCTGGACTTGGTCCCATGTTTTCAAGTGTATGCAAGAACCGGAAACATGTTTTAGTAACCATGCTTCTTCCATCCATACCTAAACCACCAACATCAAGCGTTGCCCAAACTGGATCTCCTGAGAATAATTGGTTGTAGCTAGGGATTCTGGCAAACTTGACCATTCTAAATTTCATAGTTACATGGTCAACAATTTCTTGGATTTCACTTTCTGTGAATACACCATTTTCTAAATCTCTTTCGAAATAAATATCTAAGAAAGTCGAAATACGACCTACAGACATAGCTGCACCATTTTGTGTTTTAATTGCAGCTAAATATCCAAAGTATAGCCATTGTACAGCTTCTAAAGAGTTTTTAGCGGGTTGAGAAATATCAAATCCATAGCTAGCCGCCATGACTTTCATTTCTTTTAACGCCTTGATTTGTTCAGCCAATTCTTCACGTTGACGAATTACGTCGTCTGTCATTGTTCCATCGCCACAATAAGCGAAATCTTTTTGTTTCTGCTCAATTAAATAATCAATACCATAAAGTGCAACACGACGATAATCACCAACAATACGACCACGGCCATACGTATCTGGTAAACCAGTCACAATCTTGTTACGACGTGCTAAACGCATTTCTGGTGTATATGCACTAAATACGGCATCATTGTGAGTTTTATGATATTTTGTGAAGATTTCATGTAATTTTTCACTTGGCTTATAACCATATGTTTCGCATGCCTCTTCACTCATACGAATACCACCATATGGCATGAATGCACGTTTCAATGGTTTATCTGTTTGTAAACCAACAACCTTTTCTAAATCTTTATCTAAATATCCAGGTCCATAAGCCGTTAAACTTGAAACCACTTCTGTTTCCATATCCAATACGCCACCTTTGGCACGTTCTTCTTTTTGTAGTTTTTGAAGCTCTGCCCATAAAGTATTCGTTGACTCAGTTGGACCTTCTAAAAAGCTTTCATCTCCATTATAAGGTTTGTAGTTGTTCTGAATAAAATCACGAACATCTACCTCGTCTTGCCATTTACTGCCTTTAAATCCTTGCCATTGTTCTTTCATGATTGCCTCCTTCTAATGACAGTTAGTTTTAACTAACAGATGTTTAAAGTTTACTATGATTCCTTCGAGCAGTCAATTAAAAAGACCCACCGAAAAGACAAAGTAAACTTGCCCAGACGGTCGGCCTATAATATCATACTTCATGTGGTAACTCCACTTCCGTCAGTCATATGATATTCAAATCATAACAAAGAACCTTCAAATACGCAAGCGTTTTCATCACGCTCATGAATTTAACTTTGAGCTTCTCCTATATTTGTCATTTTAAAACCCTCTCCATGTACTTCATGCGATTCAACAACCACAAAGAAAGATTCTGGATCTGCTTCTTGTACAGCCTTACGAACTTGATACATTTCCTTACTATTACAAGCACACATCACCACTTGCATATCATCTTGTTTATATCCACCCTGCGCATTTAATATCGTGCTTCCCCTTTGACTTGTGTCATCAATGACCTGACAAATTCTTTTTCCATGTTTTGTCACAATAAAAGCCACTTTACCTGAGTTCAAACCATATATCATTTTATCCACTACAACCGCAAACAATAGATTTACAATCATTCCATAAATCATTCCATCCACATCTTTAAATAGAATACCACCCACTAGAATAATTCCAACATCCGATAAAAAGGCAATATTTCCTAAAGATAAATGCGGTCTTAATGCCTTTACTGCCATGATGATAAAATCAGATCCTCCGGTAGATGAATTTCGAGTATAGATCATCGCATAGCCAATTCCACCAAACACACCTGTGCAAAGTGCAGCAAGTAAACGATCTCCTTGATAAACGGGAAATAATGGGGCTACATAGTCAATAATCAATGAAGATAAAATCATACAGCGAATTGAACTGATAAAAAACTTCTTCCCTAATAGTTTGTAACATAATATCGCAACTGGAATATTTAATAAAATCGTTGAAAAACCAATGGGAATATTAAACAAACGATACAAGATAATCGAAATCCCTGAAAATCCTGTCATAGGAAACTTAGCTTGTACGGCAAAGTTATAGATACCAATTGCGACAAAGATACTGCCAACAAGTTCCCACATCATTTGTACCAATAATTCTTTTGTCTTATTCATACTTACCTCCCAAAAAAAAGAAGCGCCCAAGACCAAATCTTACAGTGAAATCACTGCACCTACGATTTGATCCTAGACGCTTTAACCACTCATCCGGTGAAGAGTGAACGTTATTTAAATGTACCAATTTATTGTATGGAACATGATCATTTAAGTCAAGAAAAACTCTATATTTGCCATTTAAAGTCTACTTTAAATATTCGCTATTTGTGGGATGTTCATTTCATACTAAAAATAGTAAAGTTTTAGAGGAAAGGAGGCTAATTATGGATACAAAAAAGATAGGAGCCTTTATCGCTTTAAATCGCAAGAAAAAAGGATATACACAAGAACAATTAGCTGAAAAATTAGGAGTGACAAATAAAACCATTTCACGATGGGAAAATGGGCATTATATGCCAGACTTATCTTTACTAGAACCTTTAAGCAAAGAATTAGATATCACCTTAAATGAACTATTAGCTGGAGAAGAAATTGTTAAAGAAGAGACTTTAGAATATTCTGAACAAAACCTAATCCAAACCATTGATTATACAGACAAGAAAATCAAAAATGAACATAAAAAAATATCTTTATTTATTATAGGACTTGGTATTTTTACATCCCTTTGTGCATTTACTGTTTTCCCTTCTGAAAGCAGCTGGGGAAGCATTTATTCTATAATTGGATTGTTGTTTTTTGTAGTTGGAATATTTAGAGAATTAAAAATCACTTCCCTACTTAAGAAAGGATTGGTTTCAATACTTCTATTCGTCTTACTTTTAGGAGTTTTCTTTATTTTGGACTATGTCAGTGTAACCCAATTTAAACAATCACCCATCTATAGATTGACTACAACGACTGTATTTAGTGATGATGGAAACAAAATGATTCAATACCAAAATCCATTCTATAATGTATTTCGCATCAATGCCGACACACCCAATGAATATTATCTTATCGACGACAAGAAACAATATACCATTGATACCGTTCCAACGAGTCCTTTTAATATGGATAAAAGCTCAATGGAACAACTCAAACACTACAAAAGTCAATATATTGGAGATAATAGTAATACATCCCATTTATTAAGTGCTTTGCCACTATCCGAGTATGGCTATGTATTTGAAATTGATTCTGAAAATTGTGGACTTACAATAAATTATAATTGTACGGATTGGTACAACAATGAAAACTTATATATACATAAAGCTCTAATATATAATTCCGTTTCTTTGTTCAAATTGATTGATAATCTTGAAACGATCACATTTAATTTTAGTGGAAGCAACTACACAATTACACGTAAAGCTATTGAAAAGTACTATCCTGTGGATCAAAAGATCAATGATAATGAATTTATATGTGAAATGATGAAATTGTTTATTTATGAATAATTTCTTCCGCACGATCAAGTGCAGCACTGATATTAAGCTGGAAATTTTCTTTACCAACCAATTCAATAAATCCGGCCTTTTCCATGACCTTCATTGGTTGATTATTCACATGTGAGAATACAATCGTGATACCTTTTGATTCACAGACTTGAACCAAATCCTTTAATGCATTTAATGCCGTACTATCTAATGCAGGAACACTACGCATACGAAGAACTAGACACTTTGTAAAATCTTTGACGGCAATTTCTTCAATTACACTAGCAGCACCAAAGAATAATGGTCCTGAAATCTCATAGACACGAATCTGAAGTGGAAGCTTTTGAAGATGTTCATCTACATCTGGTGTATCATCATCTACATATGTCCATCCATTAACTTTTGTTTCTTCACTCATACGTTTAATAAATAACAAACATGCAAGTACCATACCCACTTCAATGGCTACAACCAAATCAAAAATTACAGTTAGCCCAAATGAAGTGACTAGCACAATAATATCACTCTTAGGCGCTGTTTTAACTAGATTCACAAACGTACGCCATTGACACATATTATATGCGACAATAAATAGAATTGCCGCAATTGTAGGCATTGGAATCATGCCGGCATATGGCATTAATACAACTAATACAATCACCAATGTTATGGAATGCACCATACCGGCAATTGGTGTTCTTCCACCATTTTTAATATTGGCAGCCGTTCTGGCGATTGCACCTGTGGCAGGAATTCCTCCAAATAAAGCGGATGCGATATTTCCAGCACCTTGCGCAACAAGTTCCATATCCGAACGGTGTTTTCCGTTGATCATACCATCCGCAACCACACAAGAAAGTAAGGATTCAATGGCTGCTAATACAGCTATGGTCAGTGCATTTGGAAGTGCATTTTGAATGATGTTTAATGATAAACTTGGAAAATGTAAAGATGGTAATGCATTACTAATTGTATAAAGATTTCCAATTGTATTTACTTTTAATGGTAATAATTGAATCATCACAATTCCGGCAATAACAGCTAAAAGTGATCCAGGAATTCTTTTAAAGATATATGGTGCAATAATCAAAATAACTAAAGATACCACACCTACAATCACGGCATCCATATTGATTGTAGAAAAATTATTTACTACGGCCTCAAATTTTTCAACCGTCTCAATAGGTTTGACTCCAGTAGGATAGGTCAATTCAAAGAAATCCTTTAATTGTCCAATCACAATCGTAACGGCAATACCAGAAGTAAAACCTGTTGTGATCGTGAATGGAATAAACTTGATTAGACTTCCAAAATGACATAGTCCCATCAAAATCAAAAAGATACCTGCAAGAATGGTTGCAACAATAAGTCCATCCATTCCATCATGTGCAACAATGCCGGCAACAATAGTCGCAAATGCTGCGGTCGGTCCTGCGATTTGGACGCTACTTCCACCTAATGCTGAAATGACAAATCCTGCAACAATAGCAGTAAAGATTCCGGCTTCCGGTCCAACACCAGAAGCAAGTGCCAAGGCAATCGATAATGGTAGTGCAATAATAGCTACAATAATCCCAGCTGTTACGTCTTTGACAAACTGAGACTTATCATAGTTTTTCAGTGATGAAAGTAACATCGGTTTCAGTGAATTCATTTGTTAATATTCCTCTCTTTTTAACAACCTTTAAAGTATACCATAAATTAAGGATTTTTAAGGACTTTTCTACAATACTATTTGATATACTGAATATATAACGATAAATTTCAGGAGAATACTATGAAGAAAAAGACTAAAATTATAATTTTAATCTCAACATGCATTTTAATTGCCGTTATCGGCATCTATTTCTTATTTCCAAAAGGATCTAATAATGGAAATATCTATGTTCAAAAAGTATCTACAATCATAGGTTCTTCCTACACCGAGAACCGGTATTCAGGTGTAGTAGAATCTAGTGAAACCGTAGATATTAATCAAGATGGAAATAAATCTATTACTGACATCTATGTAGAAGCTGGTCAAAGAGTAAGAAAAGGTGACAAATTATTTTCTTATGATACAACAGAAGCATCCAATTCCATAGCACAAAAGAAACTGGATATTGAAGCGCAAAATAATGAAATTGCTGCTCAAAATAACACAATCGAAGATTATAAAGCAGAACTAAACAAAGGTGCAGATAAAGTCGAGATTCAGGCTCGAATCAATGATGCTAGTTATGCGATTCGTCAGGCTCAAAATACCATCAAAGCTACACAAACAGAAATTGATCAGTTGAACAAACAAATCGAAAATTCCACTGTTCTTTCAACAATTGATGGAATCATCAAAGAAATCAATAGAGATGGTGGAACAGATGAAAATGGAAACCAAAAGCCATTGGTGTCCATCACACAAACTTCTGATTTTAGAATAAAGGGTTCCATTAGTGAAATGGGTTCTATTTCTGAAGGAACAAATGTCATTGTCAGAAGTCGTATCAATGAAGATCAAATCTATAAAGGAACTGTCACAAAAGTAGAAACAGATCCTCAATCCAATTCGAACAATAACTCTTATGGTAATGATTCGAATGAATCTGCATCAAAATATCCTTTCTATGTCACTTTAGACAATAATAAAGGATTAAAACTAGGACAACACGTCTATATTGAAGTGGATAATGGTCAATCCACAAAGAAAAAAGGAATTTGGTTAGATGCTAGTTTTATTGTTTCAGATGAAAATGGCAATTCCTATGTATGGGTATCTGAACGTGGTAAATTAAAGAAAAGACAAGTAGAACTTGGTAAAACAGATGAAGAAACATATACCACAAAAATCAAGTCAGGACTTAGTGAGGATGACTATATCGCATGGGCTGATGATACATATAAGGAAGGTATGAAGACAACGACTGAATACCAAACGGAAACGGATGGTGATGCGAATGCTTCTTAATCTTAAAAACGTTTATAAAAATTATGGAAAAGAACCATTGATTGTTCCTGTCTTAAAAGATGTTAGCCTTGAAGTCGTACAAGGCGACTATGTTGCGATTATGGGACCAAGTGGTTCTGGTAAAACAACACTTATGAATATCATTGGTTGTTTAGATCGAGCTACCAAAGGAACCTATCTATTTGAAGATGAAGATATTTCTGAAATGAATGATGATGCGCTAAGTGATTTAAGATTAAATAAAATTGGTTTTGTCTTTCAAAACTTCAATTTATTAAGTTCTGAAACCGCTCAAGAAAATGTAGCTTTACCCTTAATTTATGCAGGCGTTGATAAAGAGACAAGAAATCATAGGGCTAATGTTGCGTTAAGTAAAGTCGGTTTAGCCGATCGTACAACATTTAAGCCTAGTCAATTATCGGGTGGACAAAAACAGCGTGTTGCGATTGCCCGTGCCCTTATCAATAATCCTAGAATTCTACTTGCCGATGAGCCAACTGGAGCTCTTGATCAGGCGAGTGGAAAACAAGTGATGGAATTGTTTAAAGCTTTAAATGCTGAAGGTGTGACAATCATTATGATTACACATGATGCCAGTGTGGCAAGTCATGCCAAAAAGATTCTTCATATCATTGATGGGGAGATCATCGAAAATAAACAAGGAGATGTCCTATGAAGCCTTCTATAAAAAAAGGAATTATTATTACTTCTGTATGTGCATTTGCCTTGGTTGGAATCAAGTTGTACTTAAGCTCATCCAATACGATTGATGTTCATTCTGTATCCAGCTTAAATACAGGCTATTGGGATAATCCAGCCACTTCAACAGGGCTTGTATCCAATAGTGATACACAATCGGTTTTATATGATTCTTCTAAAACCATTACACAAATCTTTGTCAAAGAAGGTCAACAAGTAAGTGTAGGAGATCCATTATTATCTTATGACTTAACGACACTTCAAAGTGCAGTAAATACAAGTCAATTGGAAGTGGAAAAAGCACAAAATGCGATTACACTTGCCAATCATGAATTAAAAAAATTATTAAATACAACACCGGTTCCAGATGTAACGCCTGAGCCAGATATACCCGATCCTACTCCAGCTCCATTACCGGATATTCCAAATCCAGATGGTAATGGCTTATATCCTTATATTCTTTCTTTATCCCAAGCTGAAAAGAATTTTACAGACTATAAGATCTATTATGCAGTTACAGAAAGTGAAGTACCTGAAAAAGGACCTAAGGAAGATACGAATATTTGGAAGGAAGATCGGGTTAAAAAGACTTCGGATCAAACATGTTGGTATTGGATCGAATATACATATACAGATGGTTCAAACAATGCGTATGATACAAAGGATGCTGTAGAGTATTATAGTGACAAACAAAAGATTCCAACTGAAGACATTTCTACAGTTGGAACAAAAAAGAATCCTTATGTATTCAAGTTAAGTGAAGACCAGGGATTTGTGTACGGAAAATTATTTTTAGACAACACGAATTTAAATGCATATTTACGTTTTGATCTTTATACAAATGATGGTGACCTCGATTCTTCTTGGCTTGTTCGTTGTGATAAATTTGCCGCTAAACAATCTATGAATGCCGGTGATATGTATTCTGTTCTTTCACATACAAAAGAAGAACAAAAGTATATCGAAGTAGAACAAAATTCAAGTCAAGAAAATACATCGGGTTATACAGAAATAGAACTTGCGAAAGCCATTCGTGATAAGAAGCAGGAATTGAAGACGTTAGATTTAGATTTAAGAAAAGCTAAGCTTTCATTAAATGAAAATAAAGCTTTATTAAACGATGGTGTCGTTCGTGCAAAGCGCAGTGGTATCGTGCGTAATGTAAAAGATCTATCAAACCCACCTCAAGATGGCAGTGCCCTTTTAGAAGTGGCGACAGGCCAAGGCACTTATATTAAAGGAAGCATTAGTGAATTGATGCTAAATCAAGTCAAAATTGGTGATACCATTTCAGCCTATTGTTGGACAAATGGTGAAACATTTGATGCGAAGATTCAAAGTATAGATACAGTCCCTTCTTCTAGCAGCAACTACAATGGTTCGGGAAATCCAAATGTGAGTTACTATGGTTTTGAAGCTTATGCCAAAGATGCCTCAAATATTGCGGTTGGTGAATATTTAGAATTAACATTCAATTCGAATACAGATACAACGAGTTCAATTTGGCTTTCAAAAGCGTATGTGAAACAAGAAGGAAATAAATATTATGTTCTTAAAGACAATCATGGAAGATTGAAGAAGCAATATGTAACGGTTGGAAAGATTGTCTGGGGTGATACAGTCGAAATCAAAGATGGACTTTCAGATACGGATTATATTGCGTTTGCGTATAGTAAAAATGCCAAAGAAGGCGTAAAGACAAAGAATATGTCGGAGGATGCATCATGATTGAAAATATAAGATTATCCTTTCGAGGCATTTTTGCCCACAAGATGCGATCATTCTTAACAATGCTTGGAATCATTATTGGCATTGCCTCCATCATTGCGATTGTTTCTACAATTAAAGGTACAAACGATCAGATTGAAAAGAATTTAATTGGTTCTGGAAATAACACGGTAAAAGTAGCTTTGTATCAAGAGGATTGGGAATATTCTTTTGATGCAGGAATTCCAAATGGTGTTCCTACTGTTTCAAAAGATACACTTGAATCTTTAAAAAACATTGATCACGTAGAAGGTGTTACACTTTATCGTTCAAGACAAAGTTATCAAGCCATATTTCGTAATAACACTTCTTTAGATGGTGGATATATTATGGGTGTGAATCAAGACTACTTCTCAATTGCCGGATTAACCATTAAACAAGGAAGAGGCATTACAGAAGATGACAATAAGAAATTTAGACAAGTTGCCGTTTTAGATGAAACAAGCGCAAAGCTTTTATTTGGTGAAGAAAACCCAATTGGTAAAACGATTGAAATTTCTTCAACACCATTCACAATCGTTGGTGTATGTGCCAATAAAGAAACTTTTGAGCCTACAATGGAAAGCATTGATGATTATTATACATACAATCAGTCCACGGGTTCTAAAGTCTATGTTCCAAGTGAATCTTGGCCAATCTTCTATCAATTCGATGAACCGCAAAACGCATTACTGAAGGTGGATGCCACTTCGAATATGACAAGTGTTGGAAAAGAAGCAGCGAATATCTTAAATACATATGTTTCTTCTTCAAGTGTTCAATATAAAGCACAAGATTTGTTAAAGCAGGCAAAAGATATTCAAAACTTATCTAAATCCACAAATGCCATGTTGATTTGGATTGCCGGTATTTCCTTACTAGTCGGTGGTATTGGTGTTATGAACATTATGCTTGTAACAGTAACTGAAAGAACGAAAGAAATTGGTCTTAAAAAAGCGATTGGTGCTAAGAAAAAAGCCATTCTATTCCAATTCTTAACCGAAGCTGTAGTACTTACTTCTATTGGAGGTATTGTAGGTGTATTAACTGGTATTGGTTTAGCTAAATTAATATCAGTATTCAATGGTACCCCTGTATCCATTAGTATTCCGGCTATGATATTATCCGTATTATTCTCTATGGCAATTGGCATTATTTTTGGATTACTTCCTAGCTATAAAGCTGCAAATCTTGATCCAATTGAAGCCTTAAGACATGAATAAAAGCTGTAACGACAAAATCGTTGCAGCCTTTTTTTAAACCTCTTGAGATTTTGGAATATACTCCACATCCTGTCTAACACTTGTTGCAGTAATCTCATATTGAGAATATTCAACATCATATTCAGACATTTCTTCACAATACTTACACTTACAAGGAACCGTATATTTTATCATACGATTATAAAGAGATCCTTTTACAATCACACGATTGGATTGTTTCACTGTTTTACTAACATGTGTGGCTAGACCATTAAATGTATTCACATTTACCAAATTGAAACGTTCCGACCACGCTAATAGCTCCTCAGTTACGATTTCCATAAGATATAGCAGCAATTAATCCAAGAATATCAGAGTCCCACTTTTGATTTTTAATTTTAGAATAATTAAAGTTTCTCATTCCCTTACCGCCTCTTCGATTCCCTTATAATACAATCAAAAATAAGGGAAATGAGAATACATTAAGGAGAAAATTTCTTAACAGTATCTATGATTAAGGAATCTACATGAATCAAATATTTTCGAGTAAATGCCAAACAGTATTAGCAGGCAAAGAAGAATTACAACATTTTTTAAATGAAGAATAAAACACTTAATTATTAATCTAAAATATGGAATGAGAGCACATATGTGAAATTATCTCTCTTCGTTTGAATTGGCGCCCAGATAGGAGTCAAACCTACGACCTTTCGCTTAGGAGACCACTCATCACAATTTTATTTAATCTTGAAATTTATATATAATTTCGTTATATGCTTTATTTATCGGCTTTTTTGTGTTTCCTAATTTTGACCGCTCAATAAAATATACGGAATTTTTCATCTGATTTCGTTTTTTTTGCATAGTCAATATTAGCTGGCTATTAGCTAGAAGGCCATTTTATTAAAAAAGTCCCTTGATAGGGACATCTTATTTTAATGCATCTAATAGTTTATCCAGTAGATCTGGATTGTCTTTTAAAGAAGCAACCAGCTTATCCACATCAATACTATCTTTCTTCCTTTTGGCATTGTCTTCATCATTGTTCTGATAAAATGACTCATCAAACTTTTGAGCATTTATTTTACGATCTTCATCTAAAATATGACTATACAAATCTGTGACCATATCTGCCTGAGCATGACCGGTATCTCCTTGTGTTGCTTTTATATCACCATGATTTAATTTTAATTTATATGTTGTACTTGAATGACGAAGCGAATGAAATACCACCGGTGGAAGTCCAGCTTTTTCTGAAAGCTTAGCTAATCCTTTACGAATGATATTATGCTCTACTGGTCTACCATCTTCAAAACATAAAACCATATCATAATCATGATATTCATCTTGAAAGAATTCTTTGTATTCATTTTGTTGTTCTTTCCATTCACGTAAAAATTGTACCAATGTATTAGGTAGCCATATAGTACGAATACTTGATTGTGTTTTAGGTTTTCGTAACACCAATACTGTTGTATTGCTTTCATTATCAGTAGCTGATGGAAATGTATACAAAATATCTTGAACATTCAGTTCATCAATTCCCTTTTTAGATAATCTTTGTAATTGCTGTTCTACAACAATATGAGCATTATCATTTTCAATATCTTCATCGCTTATGAATACATTTTTCCATTGTAATCCTAAAACTTCACCAATACGTAATGAACACGCAAACGATAGTTGAATTGCCAATGAAATTTTTGGATCTTCACAAACTTCTAGTGCTCTAGAAATCATTTCTGAAGTCCAAATTTCTTTTTTGGCATATTCATGTTTTGGAGGTGTAACTTTTTTAAAAGGATTGGACGCAATTAATTCCCACTTTTCAGCACACCCAAAGGCACAGCTCAATAACTTATGAACCGATTTTAATATATAAGAAGTTACTTTCCCATCTGTGTTTGATCTCATAGGTCGAATAACTCTTTGTTCTTTTAAATCCCTATAATATTTTTCAATCACAATTGGCTTAATATCTTGCAGCTTCTTTTTACCTATATATGGAAGAATATAATATTTAATTGTAGAACGATTTCTTGTTAATGTAGAAACACTCCAGTTTTGATAGCCATAAAGTTCAATAAATGTATCTAAAAATGATTCAACAGTATCTGTATTAGGTGGGATAAAAGACCCCTTAGCCTTTTCAGCTTCAACTATTGACTTTCTAGCTTTAGCTTCAGAAATTGAATCAAATGTTTCCCATTTTTGTCTCTTTTTTCCTTTTGCATCTACATAATAATAAATTACACAATATTTACCATTACGCTTATTAATTGTTGCCATTCATATCATCTCTTTTCTAATAATTTGTTTAATAACTCTCTTTTTAAAGATGGATCTGATTTTAATTTATCCACCAATGCATCAAAATCAGAATGTTCTTCTTTTGGGAGTAAACCGGATGTTTTCTCTTTAAAAGATTGATTCCATTTTTCTTTACATTCCATCACCTGTCTGCAATTTAAAAAATCACGAACCCCATCAATATTAGGCTTTTTACATCTTAAAGGTTGCCTCAAACTTGAATAATACACATCACTATACAAAACCTCATTTCTACCCTTTTGTCTGCCAAATGACATCAGTTTTACTAATGTCAATTCTGGAAAACCCAATTTACTAATAAGTTCTTTGAAATGTTTATTTACGACTCTATCATCATAAGGAAGATCATCCTTCAAACTGAAAATAGTAGAATCATCACAACGATTTTGTGCATATCTATTTCGCCATTCCATCAACAATTCAATGACCTGGCTATGTAAATACACTTTCTTTTCTTGTTTATTCTTTAGAAGTACTACAACTGTATTTGTATTTTGAAATCCTTTCTTCTTATAAGTTTGAATAATTGAAGATGGATCCATTTCCAAAACAATATTCTTATTCAATCGTCTAATTCTTTTATTCGATACGATATACCCTTCTTCTAAATGATCCAAATTACTCCAGGTAATAGCTCTCACTTCACTTAAAGAAAGACCTGAATCAAAACATAAATGCAATAAAATAAACAACTTTTCATTTGTACAATTAGAAATCAATCTAGTCCAATAAGACAAGTTCCAACTTGGCGACTCTTGATTCTTGGCACTTACTTTTGGCCTATATTCTGTAAAATAATTTAATTTTATTAAATTATGATCAACCAAATAGTCACTGGCCTGGCATAATAAATTTAAGCAGCCTCTTACAGCAGATGCACAAATAATATCATTTGATATTTGATTTCTAAGAGGTACACCTGGCAATAATTGAAGATCATGCATAATTTGTTTTGATGTTTTAGCATTAAGCTCTTTAACCTTTTTATCTCCTACAACTTTACTTAAATAATTGTTGATCAAAGATTGTTTATTCTCATATATTGAAATCGAATAATCATTAAATATAATCACACTTACGTATTGATTCAAATAATCAATAAAGAGTGTATTCTTATTTACAATAATCTTATTTCTTTTTCCACCATCTATTTGTTCTTTACGCTTCAATGCCTGATCTCGATTGTAGAATGTTTCATATCTTTTCTCTATATCCCCATTCTCATTTTGAATTGTATAAATTACATTGTATGCCTTACGTCTTTTAGTAATTACTACGGCCATTTTAAGTCCTCCCTATTCATCGCTATAAAACCATTTGTCAAAGGATTCCTTGTTAATGCGAATTGATTTACCAATCTTTATACTCTTAAATATACTTTCTTTTACTAAAGAATAAGCAGCTCCTTTACTTACACCTAATATCTTTGCAATTTCAGCTACTGTATAGGTTTTCTTTTCACATAACACAGGTTTCATCTTTTTTCCTCCTCACTATAAACTTTCAAAAAGCACAATTCCCAGCTACAAAAAAGGAAGCAGTGTTTCATTACTGCTTCCACAGGAAAAGAGTCCATAACCAGAAGAATCATTTCTTCGGGTTATGTAAACGTAAATCTAAACTAATTTTTATTTTCTTATCAATAATAGCCATTTGCCTTTTATTTAACGTTGCTATCTTTTTAAATAATCTCGACTTATCAATCACTCGAATTTGTTCACACATCACCATAGATCTGTACTTCAATCCTAGTCCATCTGGCAAAATACAATGTGTTGGAAGATGATGTTTTGTATAAATCTTAGAAGAAAGACACGCAACAATCGTAGTTGGACTATATTTATTTCCACGATTATTTTGAATAATTAATACCGGCCTAACTTTTCCTTGTTCTGATCCTGAGGCATCACTCAGATCTGCTAAATAGATTTCTCCTTTTTTCACTTTCATTTCTATCCACTCCTATAAAATATGTAAAACCAGGACATCTCCTGGTTGATAATTAATATTAAAATATTCATCGCGTCTTCTATTTATCACCTGATTACCCGAAAACAAAGGAATCCTATTAGACAAGATAGTTGCTAATTATCTTTCATTGGAATCTCACCAACCCATATTACGCTTGGGCCTGTCGCTAGAAGTATCATTATCTTATATATTGTCATGGCACAATTAGCAATATTGTTTGTCATCTAAAGTATCGTCGCTCGAATTGCTTCATCATCGCGCAGTAGTGACCCAGCTCGAATATATAAGTGTTGTATCTAATAGTTGTTATGCTATTTTCAAAGACCTCTTTAAGAAGATACGAGTATCCCCTTCACTAGTGAGCCGATGAAAACGGCTCAAAATTGCAGCTTTATAAAAAAAAAGTATATTTTTTTCTAAAACGAATAGTTTCAACATGAGTTTTCAATGAATAAGTCACTAATTTAATGCTTACAGTTACTAAAACCACTAAATCTGAGTATTAAAAAGCATGCAGAATCGGCTTCGATTCTGCAATTCAATTATTTATTTGTTTTCCTTATTTTATACGTGTAATCTAGTTTTGCTAGTCTTCTACAAATCGTCCACTCTGGAATTCCTGTGATTTTAGATACTTCTTTTGCACAATATCCACGATACATTAAAAAAATAATCAGCTGCATCTCAAAGCCAAATTCTTCTAATAATTCTGCAAAAGTAATACTTGTTATGGAATTCAAGAAATCTCCGACAGTTCTGGGATCGTTTAATTCAGATAAATTTGGCTGAACAACTTTTGATATTTTTTGTTCACTATCATAATCCACTTTTTCAAAAAATCTTCGATCGGAGTTAAATTGCATTCTATCAAAATCTCTCATTAAAAGAATTTTATCCATTGGCATTCCGTTCTTTTTCATAAACCTTTCATCTTTCTCCTTCCATTTCTTATACGCATTTTCAGCGCGACGGTGATTATAGGGTTTAGCCATTATTATTCCTCCTTTTCATAGCTAAGCTTCGAAGGGATATCCCTTCATAATCGAGCCGACGAAAACCGCAAAAAATTGCACAATCGAAGAAATTTTTTAAAAAAATTTTGATTAGAAGAGTATCCCTTCTTCTAATTTGCCAAAGAATATAAAAAAACAGATCCACTGTCTGAAACAAAGATCTGTACCAATAAATTTTATTTTATAAATAATTCGGATAAAAAATAAAAATATAATATTACCAAAATAAATATTGAAAAATGAACAAGTAAATGATATATAATATGTAAGTGGTTTCAGAAAATAAGGAGGTGCTTACATATGTTCTATCATTTATTTCAGAACAGAGATAAAAAATATATTTACGATGTTAATAGTAATTTGGTTTCTTATATATCGGATGAACTGTTCACAGATTTGCAAAAACAACATTCGTGTAACGAGCTATGTGAAAAAGAATACGAAATATTATTAGAAAAAGGATTTTTTAAAGATTATCAATTTAAACAACTCTATAATCCTCTTTCAAAGCGAATCGAATATTTAAATGATAGAAATTTATCTTTCTTTATTTTTCAGGTGACTCAAGGTTGTAATTTACGTTGTGCATACTGTCCTTATTCTCAATCTAATGAAAAGATAAGGCATCATAAGAACGTAAATATGACTTGGGAAGTTGCTAAAAAAGGTTTAGATTTTTATTTTCAACATTCAGTAGATTCTGATTTTATTGGAATTGGTTTCTATGGAGGAGAACCATTACTTAATTTTGAATTGGTAAATCGTATTGTAGATTATTCAAATAGATTATTTGAGGGTAAAGATATTCATTACTCAATAACAACAAATGGCACTTTGTTAACAGATGAAATCATTTCTTTTATGGAAAAAAACAATTTTCAATTGTTAATAAGTTTAGATGGTGATAAAGATTCCACGGATAAAAATAGACATTTTGCAGGGAATGATTTGAGTGTTTTTGATGTAGTTTTGAAAAAGATTAAAATGATTCAAGAAAAACATAAATTACTATTCAAAAAAATGACAATAAATATGGTGTTGGATCCATCTTTAAACATGGAAGTCTATGAAAAACTATTGGATAAATATCCTTTTTTAGAGAATACAAATCTATATACTGTAAAAATTGATGATTCTTATTCGGACAAGAAAAATATAATAAGTAATGATTTTATAAATTCATACAATTACAAGATATTTCTGTGCTTGTTAGAAACAATTGATAATTTTCATTTTGAAAAAGAAACCAAATTATTTGAGTCACAAAAAAAGTTATTAAAAGATGAATTTAATAATGGAACTAGAAATAAAGTTGCAGAATATATTGAAAAGGATTTTATTACTTCAGGAATGTGTTTACCAGGTATGACAAAAACATTTGTTTCTGTAAATGGTGATTTTTATCCTTGTGAAAGAGTTAATGAAAAATTAAAAGATATGATTATTGGAAATGTGAAAGATGGATATAATTTAAAGAATATTAACAATTTAATGCATTTTAATAGAAAATTTGGGAACAGATGCATAAATTGTTTTGCTGTTCGTGAGTGTAATTTATGTCCAGAACAGTTTGGTGTAAGTGGTCTAGAAGAGAATGAAGAAAGCTTACAAGTATGCAGAGTGCAACGAGAAAATTTCGTTCAGGCATTAAAAGATAGAATGTCATATAATGAAATACTTTCGTTAATCGATGGAGGAAAGATATATGGCAATTAAAACTACATTGTTTTTCCCTTTTAATGATTATTCATTTTCACTAATTGATTATGTAAAAAAGATAAATGGTGATTTTGTTGTTGCAAGTTGTAAAGGTACTGGACTTATTGGAAGAGACGTTGCTTATTCGGTTAATATGCCAGATATAGGAGTAAATGTGCTAGATATTGCAGATGTTAGTTGGAATCAAATTACAGATTTTGTAATTCTTAATCCTGGTGATAATTTGGCTTTGTATAAGCAAATAAAAAAAGTATACATTTTAGCAAAGGAGAATAAGATAACTATTCACGATTTAACTGGTTATTTTGATACTAAAATAAAGCAAAAAAAAGATAATGAATCTTTTAGTCCTCGTCCAATTAGTCCAATTGAAAAACCAATTATTTATATTTCAGGAATATTTGACTCTATACATAACAGTTTGATTAGTTTGAATTTAAAATTTTATTTAAAAGAAGCAGGATATAATTCAAAAATAATGACTTATAATAAAAATTTAAAATATTCTAATGATATTATTTTTGATTCATCTTTTTTGGAAAAACCAGAAAAACTTTATTTTACCCAATATAAATTATATGAGCAAATTAAAAGATTGGATGACGATATGAATGTTGATTTAATTATTGTTCAAGTACCCGGTGGTTTTTCGCAACTCAATAATTATGTATTTAATGATTTTGGAATTTATTTCTCTTTTCTTAATAATTTAATTCGACCTGATTATTTAATAGTGTCTTTACCTTATGATTTTATTGATAGAGATATGGTAAAAGAAATTGAAGATGTTTCTGAGTCAAAATATAATAAGAAAATTGATGCTTTTGTAGTTAATAATGGTTATTGGCGATTTGGAGAAGGAACGACTTTATCTAGTCAACCTAAAGATACATATCTTCCGTTTAGTCTTTTAGATTCAATTAAAGAAAACGATATGTATACAATAAATTATTCGGAACTGGTAGATAGTATTATTAATATTTTAGGAGAATATGATGATAGATAGTTTACAAATATATGGTAAAGTTAAAGGCCTTATTAAAACATATTATGGAATTGAAGAAAATATTATTGATAACAATTATAAAGTATCATTATTTTTAAAACCGTTTGAATTTAGCCCTATAGAGTTGGTAAAGTTATATATTTTGATTAAGCAATCATTTAATATGGACTTTATTGAAGAGGATTTTCTAAATTATAATTTTTTGAGTATTGATTCTATCGTTGTTATGATAAAAAGAAAGTTGGATGAGAAAGATGAAAAATGTAGTTGAGGTGAAAAATGTAGTTAAGAGTTTCAAAGATAAAATTGTATTAAATCATGTTTCTTTTAGTATGAAACCTGGTGAAATAGTTGGCTTTGTTGGACAAAATGGTGCAGGAAAAAGCACACTAATGAAATGTATGTGTAATTTGATAAATATGGATGAAGGAACTATTTCTATATGCGGAGAAGATGTAGTTAAACAAAGGGAAAAAGCATTATCATATGTATCATGCATGATTGAAGGTCCTGGATTATTTGAAAATATGACAGGTAAAGAAAATCTGGAATTAATGGCCACTTTAAATCATGCTTCAAAAGAAAAACTGCATGAAATGATGGAGTTTACTCAGATTGGTTCTCAGCTGAAAACTAAGGCAGTATCCCAATATTCCATGGGCATGAAACAAAGAACAGGTTTAGCTGTGGCTTTAATGAAAGAACCTAAAGTATTATTACTAGATGAACCAATGAATGGACTGGATGCTACGGGGATTCAAGGCTTACGTGAAGAATTGATACGCTTGGCCAAGGAAAAGAATGTAGCTTTACTAATTTCAAGTCATCAGTTAGGTGAAATTGAAAAGATGGCAGATCGAATCATAGGTATCCATTTTGGGAAAATCAAAGAGATTTCCATGGAAGAAAAAGAAAATGTATATGTATTAGAAACGGATAGAAAAATACCAGATCAATCAGACTTGCAAATCATAGAACAAACAGGAAATACCTATAAATTGGAAGTGAATTCTGTTATGGAAGTACTTTCGAATTTGGAAAAGCAAGGGGTTCAAGTGAAGAATATTACTCAAATACACAAAACATTAGAAGATGTATACAACGAGTTTATTCAAGAGGCATCATTATGATGTACGAACTTAAAAAGTTTATCTTTAATAAACGAAATGTCGGTGTATTTGGATTTCTAGTATTCTTTCTCGTTTGTTTTATAGGTTACAACGTTTATATGGATAAACACTATAATGAATCTCAAATCAAAATCTACCAAAAGGCCTATCGAATTTCTGAAAACAGAATGGATGAAGCAGGAAGTGAAGAAGAGTCTGAATTTTGGAAAAAGGTGTATCGCAATGCGAGTGGTCTGATCCACTTTTACTACAACAGTGAAAATAAAACAGATGAATTTATAGAATCAAAATTGAGCTGGAATCATTTGATGCTGCAGGCAAATAATGAGGGGTATATCATCAATGATTTTGAGAAAAGAGATGTTCAAACTTTGCAGAATGAAACAAAGCAGTTGAAATATCTAAAGAAGAATCATATTGAAATGTTGAATAGTCCATATGAACCTAATACTTTTAATATATTCAATGAACTGTTTAATCAAAAACTGTATTTAGTTGTCATGTTGATCCTATGCATATTATTATGCGATATATTCGGTTTGGAAATGGAAAGTGGGTTTTATAAAAACTTATATGTTTCAAGAATTTCAAAGCAAAAAATACTGTTGAATAAGATGAAGTTTTCATTGGTTGCAGCTGTTTTTTTGATAATAGTGATGTTTTTGATTATCGTTCTTTCTGGATTGATTTTTGGAATTGGAAATTGTGATTATCCATACTTTTACTTTAATCAGATGTATACAGTGAAAGAGATTGTTGCAAAAAGTATTATTCTATTAGTTATAGAAAGTGTATTTGTGGTAGGTATATCTGCATTGTTATTTACATTCAGTTTAAATAATGGATTTATTGTAGCTGTAAATCTAATTCTATACGCACTTTTCTTTGTCCTAGGAAATGTAACAGGCTATTCTAGATTCTTTGTGTATATTCCGTTTTTACATATTGATTTTGTGAACCTGATTATCCATAAGCAGGTTGTCCTGGCTGCTATTATAAGCTTGGTGTATTTTCTGTCTTGTAGTTTGATTTCATTACAATGTTTTAAAAAAAGAGAGCTGGTGAGATAAATGTGGACTTATGTGCTTTTCAATATCAAATCTAATTTAAAAAGGAAAGAAAATCTGATTCTAATTGTACTATTCATCATTTGTGAGATTGCTTTGTTGTTTATTTTGAATACAAAATCATTTACGGAAAGTCCATATCAAACATCACTAGGCATTAGTATAGCAAGTGTTTCACAAAAGAATGATCCCAAACTTTACCAAGAATTCATGGATGAAGTAAATTTGATACGTCAGACCATTGATAAGGGTGAGCAGGATGGAAAAGAAAAAAATTGGAAGTCATATTGTGAATATAAAGTAAAGGTGAGTGTGTTAGAAGCACAGTGGTATATGGTGACTTCGAACATGCCTAATGATTCCTATTTTGAACATGCAGATGTTCTAGAAGAATTAAGGAAGGAATATGGATTACCTGATTTGTCGCAATACGAGAAATTAATTGTACAAAAATCAAATGATATTAATTTATATTTTTGTTCAATGCAGCAGGCTCGTTACTTTGACTACTTGCTAAAACATGATCTTACTCCAATAACATATTCATATGTGGATGCATCCAGTGTTTCACTACAGATAGCTCGATATATATTGCCTGTAGTTTTACCTTTGCTGGTTGGACTTCTATTGTTTCAACAAAAAGAAAGACGAGCAAAGACAGAAAAAACAATTCTAACTATTTCTGGAGTAAAGAAAAAATATGTAAGATGGAATTTAATTTCTGACGTGCTTTTTGTTCTGTTGGTTGTTTTCTTGCCTATTTTAGTTTATATGATAGTTCTTGTACCTTTTAAAGGTGTATCGAATCTGATCTATCCGGTTTTATATTATAAGCCAGGATTTACTGGTTTTCATTATTGGGATACACAAGGATTGGATCATATTGAGCTTGTGGCAAGTGGACTAACGAATATGAGTGTCAATCAGTTTACAACACCAGGAATGGAATTGATGCCATTGTGGCAATGTACACTATTTGTAGCATTTGGACTTGTGCTGTCTACAACGTTTTATGTCCTATTCATAACTGTATTATCTAAACTTATGAAAAACAAATACTTATCTTTGCTTGTATTTTTAGTTGTCTTGGGTCTTTGTTCTTTTGCATCGCCATTAGGAAACATGCAGAAGATCAATACATTCAATCCAATGTCATACAGAGATTTTGGAATGAACCTATTAGGTACTAGTTATTTTGGATATTTTGCGGGAGTTGTAATTATTGGACTATATAGTGTGATTTTGTATTTAGTTTTGAAGTGGTGTGCTAAGAAAGTGCACGCTTGACATATCATGGAAAATAGAAAGGAGACAGCAAGATGATCAAGTTAAAGAAAACTGTAATCGGAAAAAGTACATTGTCTAGTGTTCAACCTAGAGCTTGCGCATGCCGAAACGTTTGCACAGGTGATGCAACTACAAGACCTGGTCAATGGATTAGAAAAGATCAAAATGATTATATGCGTAATACAGCTAGTGCTGCTGGTGCAGTAACACCAAGATAACATTAAGTTATAAGCAGTTATTCACGGTGAATAACTGCTTACTTGATTGGATAGAATGGATGGAATATATATGAAAAAAATAAAAGTCTTTTACAAAAATGTATTTTATGCAATCAAGTATATATATAAAATAGACAAATCTTATATTTTTCTTGAATTTTTAAATGTCATTTTAACTGCTTTTTCATCAATATTTTCTGTTTATTCATTAAAAGTATTATTGGATGTTTTTCTACAAAAAAAAATAAATGTATTAACTATTATGTTGTTTATAATCTTTACAATTTCTATAATTGTTGATTATTTGCAAAATAAAATTGAAAAGCAATCGATAGAACTAAAAAAGATAATTATGTCAGAACGCACAAACTTTGATTTATATAATTCAATTTTAAATAAAAATGTTTTAATTTTCGAAGATAAGGAATATTACGATAAGATATATTTGAATATGACACAAGGTTTATCTAATATATTATCTTTACAAAATAACTTGGGTAAATTATTGACCCAAATTTTATCAATTATTGGAATTGGATCTATTGTCATACAATATGATTTTCGGATTATAGTATTAGTCCTTATCGTTGTTTTATTTAGTGTAATATTGAACTTTTACCAAGCAAAATTAGATTTCAAAAAAAATATAGATAGCATATATCCATCGCGAATATTTGATTATACTACAAGAACTGTATATCTAAAGCAATATTCAAAAGAGTTAAGAAAATTTAAAATATTTGAAGTAATTAAAGCAACGTATAAAAAGTCTGTTGATGATATATATCATATTAATGAGAAATATGCAAAAAAAAGTATTCAAGTAACCATGATGCAAGATATACTGGAATTTATTCTTCAATTTTGTACAATTATTATTTTATTCTTTAAATATATTGTCAACGAAATTTTGATAAGTGATTTTTTAGTTTTATATAATAGCACCATGGATTTATGTTTATATATAAAATCAATATTTAATATTATTCCAGATTTTTACCAAAATTCTTTATATATTTCGGAATTTAAAAAAATCATTGAATCAAAAAAATCAGAATCAGATAATGATTGTCTAAATAATTATCCTTTTTTGTTAGATTCGCTAAAGTTAGAGAACATTTCTTTTTCTTTCAAAAGCAGAAGAATTATAGATAATTTTAATTATGAATTTCAAAATAATAAGATATATTTGATACAAGGGAAAAATGGAGCAGGAAAATCTACACTATTAAACATTATATGTGGCTTGTACAAGACAGCTTGTGGTGATATTTATATAAATGGTGTAATAAAAGCTGAACAAAAATGGCTAAAAGAAAATGTAAATATAATGTTTCAAGATGGCCAACTTTATGCATTACCGTTAATTTATAATATTATTATGCGTCCAATTCAAAATAAGGATGCAGACGAGAAACTTGTATGGGATTTATTAGATAAAGTTGGAATAGCTTCAAAAATACAAAAACTTCCATTGACTATATACACCCCTATTTCTAATGAATTAGATGATTATGGTACATCATTTTCTGGAGGAGAAATGCAAAAAATATTACTTGCACGATCTTTAGCTAATACTAAATTGATTAATATCTATGATGAGGTTTCAAATGCAATGGATGTAGAGTCAAAGAAGGATGCTGTAAAATTAATTAGAAAATACAATAAAAATACAATAACTATCGTCGTATCTCATGATAATGAATGGAATGATTATGTAGATCAGATAGTTAAATTATGAGAAATCTAAAGACGGATTATAAGGATTATCAAATGAAATCATAAATAGTGTATTGCTGCGCTCTAAACAGCAGCCAAAGAATCTATATGTAAAATAGAAAAGATCCATTTGGCAATGACATTGTATCATTTCAAATTGGATCTTTTAATATGGGCTCTATTTGACGCTTACCTCTTCGTGGATTTAGTGGCTCTGAGCAATGGATTGCATGGCTCTGTCCAAATGGATTCGGTGGTTCTATTTTCATGGATTGGGTGGCTCCGCCACCATGGAATACTCAATTTAGGATTAAATAGTTTCTGTTTTTGTAATTATTAATTATATTTTTAGTAAATTCTATAAATTGATATTCCATAATCATATTCTCCTTCACACACTGAAAAAAACTTCATTTTTTTAAAATATAAATCTTATTATCTTCTTGATAAAAAAGTTCGTTATTTCTCATTTTTAACAATATAACAATAAAAAAATATATATCACTTACCGACATTGCTAAGCTTGAAAAGCCAAAAAAAATAAGAAAAGTCATAAGAATCAAATTTTTTATAATGAATGATAAAAAAATAGGAATAATTGCCAAGACAAGCGTCGGAGATATTAACATTATTAGAGTTCTACACTTGCTCATCCTCGCATCACTTTCAACAGATATTATCGGTTGTAAGTTCTTCATTTTGAATATTATTTTTTTTCTACTTTTTTTCGGATATGATAGCAAATGTATATATTCATGTATAATACTAAAAGGAAAAACAGAAATAAGCACAGCTCCAAATGCAGAAAAAAACAAGTCTATATCATTAATATAAAATCTTTTAATCTTTAAAAAAAATACCAATAGTAGCAATGTACATAACACAATGATCAACATACTAATATTTTCTGTTTTTTTGTTTATTTTAAGTATTTTAAAATTTCTATTATCACAAAACTTTTCTACCATACACATAAATCCTCTCTACTCATCTATACGAATTTGGAGCAGCGATTCGAATAGACGTGGGAATACATCCAATTAACTAGCACTGCTCTGGACTAGTAGTAAAATATGAAATAGACACTAATGATACCAAAACAGTCGTAATGATAATGTTAGAAATAGAACATCTGGGTTCTGGATTTCCATCATTACCATCAACAATTGATAATTCATTCAATTCTTCAACGCTAACTTTTCTCTTTGTATTCTATTCCATGTTTTTTTTCCTTGTTTTCATCATGAACCTATTCCCTAGTACTATTATACAATTCTATGAGTATTTAATCTATCTAAAGACATAAATTATGTCGCAATTTCGCAGATTTGTAAACGTTCACCTTTTTTCGATTACATGTGTAAAATATATCTTTAATTAGTTTATCAAAATGGAACCATTGTAAGACAAATTCATGATTATATTACTATCAATAGGTCTTCCAATAAATCTTCAAGAAAAGTTTATTAATGTTTACCTAAAATATGAAAAAATTCATCAAACAGTTTAAACATCTCTGCTCCCTAGTTAATAATCCTTTAAACACTCATAGGGTTTTCAACCCTACAATTTTTGAAGCCAACTTTTAGTCGACCCTATCTAATTGCGGATTACCCTTATTTTCTACTTAAACCAAAGTTACGAAAGAGTATCACCGCAACAAGTGATACTCTTTTATTGAGAAATTTAAATTTATACAAAAGAATCAATAATAATTGGATTAATGTGCATCAGGAAAATCATTTTTGAATTTGCCACCATAATGATTGTTCTTATAGTTTCTAATATATAGTAATAAAACCATTATCACTAAAACAATTCCACAGATGGCATACATTGTAGTTGGATTTAAATTATAGAATAAATAACAGATTACTGTCCCAACAATAATTAATAATCCAATAATCACAAGGAATGCATCCACATATTTTTTCATTTTTTACACCCTCTTTCTTATTATAAATAATATTATCGAATTTTAATGGTTGCACCACTATACCAATAACCTCCACCTACTAAACAAGAATATGGATCATTTACAGAAGAACGATAGTTAATACTATGTGTTAAGCTAGAACCACTAATATTGTGCCATTGTGAATTAATAGAAACAGTCCATAATGTAGGCACATATGTAATTGCGGCATTTAAACTAACATTTGAAATTTTCCCGTTATTATATGTATATGCACCCGTTACAGTGACTTTAGCACTTGATACACAACTACCACCTTGATCTTGAATGCGAATACTATATGACTTATTTACATTTATTCTTGATGCAGCGCGGTTTACATCAGATAAAGCAGAAATTTCAGATCCATATAATGGTTCAATCGTTGAGTTATCTTCTAGTAGAATAACTTCACCTTTGTCTGGAATAGGATACATAGTTCCTGCTTCACAGGCGCGTTGTTGAGAATGAACAGGCACATCAATTTCTTTAGCACTCAACATATTTGTGTTAAAAAATACTGACAAAACCATACTAAACACAAGAATCGATAATCGTTTAATTTTTCTATTCATAAGTAAATACACCTCCTAATTTTAACATTAAACAATTGAAATTAAACTCGTCTAAAAAATGCACGTGCGATTTTCCCACATACAGTTCCACTGCTACATTTAAACATTTTTTAATAAATATGGCTTCTTCATCACAATCCATATATCTACATGGATATATGGGTGAATGATTCTTTCCTGCCACATTTCAAAGAACCTTTCCAATTTAAAACTTTTTTGAACATTTCTACAAATCAGGCTAAATCATTTTTTCATTTCCGACTGATTTTTTAATCCACAATGTAGTAACCCTTCCATGTCTTACTATTGAAATGAGTAAACCCAGAAAATCAAATGTTTCTCTTGTGACACAACATCTTTCAAACTGGAGATTAGTGTACTTTTATGGGAAAGTTATGATTTAAAAAATCCCATTCTTTTAAATACAACTTCATACACTCTTTGTGTATCTCTTTCATATTGAAATATTATCAGGAAAATCATCAACATACTTTACCAAGTATGCTTATCCCTTTTTCAAAGATAGCGCTATCTCTAACTCAAATATAATATAAAACCCATGAAAATACAATATAAATATTCATATCTGCTATATTTTTTTATATTCGTTATATTTAATTATATTCGAATTGAAAAAATAAATATTTATTCATATAATATAAGAGAAGATATACACAAAAAAATTTAAATGGAGGAACGCACATGATATATATACAATTTACTAAGAAGGAAAATGAGGTCATGGATATCTTATGGAAGCATGATATTGCAATGTCTGCAAACGATATTAAATTAGCTTCCAAAGATTTGAGTATCAATACGATTCAGCAAACGTTACAAAAATTATTGGAGATCAAATATATCAAAGTAGCAGGAATTGGACAGAACAAGAAGGCAATCACAAGATTATATAGACCAGTTATATCCGAAGCTCAATATGTGAATTCATTTATTGGCGAAGATACACGTGCAAAAATTTCAGCTTATTTTGTTGAACACACAAATGATTTAGAAATGATTGAACAATTAAAGAAATTGATTCAAGAAAAAGAGAAAGAGTTAAAATAATGCGATTTTCTGCATCATCTCTTTTCATTACTTTGTGCATCAGTTTTTTATTGATTCTTCTGTTAGACATATTACTTTCATACAAGAAAAGTTATAAATTATTTCGGACAGATTTTATAACAGTGTTAGTTGTTGTTGTCGTAGTAAGAATGTTTGTGCCACTTGAATTCAAATTTACTAAAACCATTATAGTGCCCACAATCATGAATCCAATCATTGTACTGTTACAATATAAGATCTATGCAAATGTGCAAGTATATCAATTCTTATTATTGGTTTGGGCATTAGGCATTATATGGAACCTGATTAAATGGATTCGCGCAATTCAAATTGCCAAAGACATGTACAAACGTATTGAAAATCATTCAGAACATTATCATATAAGCGATTTTATAGATAACTATCAAGAAGAAAATTATGTGGTGTTAAAAACAAACTATGTTTCTTCCCCGATGGTCATGGGCTTTAATAAAACTATATTGATACCAGACGTATACCTTTCACAAGAAAATTTAAAAAATATATTACTTCATGAAACATGGCACATTAAAAATCATGATGTGTGCACTAAACAAATTATCAATCTATTAGTTATCATGTATTGGTGGTTTATTCCAGTATATAGATTAAGAGATAAAATTGATTTATTTTTGGAAATGCGTGTAGACTATCAAACAACAAGTCCATTTTCTAAAGAGGAAGTAATGAAATATATGTATACACTTATAGAAATCCAAAAAAACATTCAAAGTAAAAATGAATTCAAGGGACAATCTACACATTTTATGATTCAAGATAATGCACATGTATTAGAATATCGTATAAATTATTTAATGGATGGAATGTATCGAAAAAAAACGAGCAAAATTCTAATGATCGCCGTATTAGCTCTTCCATTACTTACAAACAGCATTATTTTGGAGTCTGCATTTGAACCTCCAAACAATGAAGATATGTATGATCAATCAGATATAGATAAGGGATATATTATTAAACATAAAGATGGAACATATGAATTAGTATTTGGCAAAAAGCGAGTTGAAATATCAAATCCAAAAATTGAATGTTTTAAGGATATTCCGATTATAGAGGAGTAAATAATTTATGAAAAAAATAATGATTATGTTAGTGTTGATCGCATCTATGAATATAGTAACACCTGTTTTAGCAAATGAAACTGAAGTCACTGCAAATATTGATGTTACTATGCCATACAAAGATCAGCTAGTCTGGAAATACAAATTTATAAACGGAAAATTGTATAGAAGATTATGGAATCAAACATTGAATAAATGGGTTGGAGACCATTGGATTCCTTGTTAATAAATTTAAAATAGTCTTTTAATATCTTTGTATAAACGGGAATTGACATAAGTTTACTGCTTATGTATATATTCAAATTGGTATCCCTCTCCGTCTTTAAACAACGGAGTCTTGGATACCTTTTTATTTTTTAATCATATGCATTCAATCCATCACATTTCAAATTATAACTTACTCTGATTGGTAAATGAATCGGATAGTCGAAATCCAACTCACACTAAATTAACTGCAAAATTTTATCAAAAAATTTTAAAAAAAAGATAAAAACCATAGGATTTTATGCATTTTCTTGAATTATTGCACCTTTATATAAAGCAGAAACAACAATATAATCCACTCTAAACAAAAGCGCTTTTCAATTCCGACTGAGACCACCATTTGTCAAAGATTGCACCTAGCATTTGCCAGGTGCTTTTTTTATACCTTATTTCCCACTTAAACCAAAGTTACGAAAGAGTATCACCATAAACAAGTGATACTCTTTTATTATGAATATATAAAAAAAGTCATAGGGATTTTGCTTTTAGAAAGCAATAACCTTAAAACACTCATAGTATTTTAAACCCTACAACTTTTAATCTAGCTGGTATCTAATTGCGGATTACCCTTAGATATAACCATTCAAATCTATCACGCGATCACATTCTTCAGCTAATTGTATATCATGTGTAACCATTATAATTGTACATCCTTCTTTTTTAAATTCTTTGAGTAGTTTTATAACAATTTGTTTATTTTCTTCATCTAGTGATCCGGTTGGTTCATCAGCTAAAATCAATTCACATGGCTTAACTAATAATCTAGCAAGGGCTATACGTTGTTGTTCTCCACCAGAACATTCATAAATGAATTTTTTTGAATATCCATTTAAGCCAACTTTTTTTAACGCGTCTTCAATGTACTTATTTACGGTCTTATTATTTTTTTCATTTATTGCCATCTGTAGATTTTCGTATACAGTTTTATTTTCGATTAATGCAAAATTCTGGAACAAATATCCTATTTTTGATTTTAAGAGTAAAGTGGCTTTCTTTGAAAATGGCTTAATTCCTTTTTCTCCAAACAAAATGATTTCTCCTGAATCTGGACTATCTAATAAGCCAATCATATTTAACAATGTTGATTTACCACACCCGGATTTTCCAATTATTGCAACAAACTCATTTTCATATATGGTACAAGAAAATGAATCAAAGATTACTTTCTCTTTAAATTTCTTTTGAATCGAATCTAATTCTACAATTTTCTTCATAACTATCTGGCTCCTTTCAATGAATCTACACATTCAGCATATTCTTTTTTCTTTAACGTTAAAATGGTAAATATCAAATCTATTCCAAGTATTAAAAGGCCAATTTCAAAAGATTCTAATATTCTTTTAGAATATAATGCATAGAAAATAATCACCGATAGATAAAGAGATATATTTATACTTAAGTATAATGAATATCTTTCGTAGAAAGATTTCCCTAAAAGATATTGAATAGACAAATAGTATCTTTTTTCAAACAAGAAAATGACAATCGCTTGAAGTTGGTAAACAAATAAAATTATGCTTATTAAAACGATTAGTATAGTTAATGAAATCAATTCATATTTTTTTTTGTTCTTGACCTGTGCAAAATAAGAATCACTTAAATAAAAATTTACTTTTTTGTCCATATTGTTCTGAATTAAAAATCTTTTAAAATTTGAAACACTTTTTTTTGTATCGATTGGGATAAAATAATTATCAGTTGAAACCCTTGCATTTTCCATCCAATTATGGTCTATAAAAATTACCGGATTTATTTTTTCTAAATCTTTCGTATTTTCTACATAAGGCATATGTCTTACAAACCTAAGATTTGGTTCGATTCGAATTACCTTACAATCTTCATAATTTGAATAATAGCTTATCTGATCTTGATTGAATGAATAATTTTCAGGTATCAGTAAAATAGATTCTTCTATCTGATTAAAATCTAAAGGATTTCCGAATTCATCGCGAATCGTATAATCTTTTAAATAATTATTATTTACAACTATATATGGTATTTCATTTGAAACAGGTATTTCTAAATCACTGTCCATATGATTTTTTAAGAAGTCAATTTGTTTGTTTATATCGAAATCCTCATATATTCCATTATGTTCCTGCATATAATAATACAGTTTATTAACAAGTTCAGATGAATAAAATAAGTCCTCATTTAAAGACACAGATATGCCGTTTGTTATAATTTTATTCGACATTTGACTTTCATTCAAATTCAAAATATAGAGATAGTGTATTGATTCTATCCAATCCGCGCAGTTTGTTAAGAATACAGGAAATAAAACAAAAATCAGAATTCCTTTCAAGACCAATGATAGAACTGTTTTATTTTCTTGAGTACCATTTTGTTTTATATACTTCACTGATTTGACGGTTATCGTTGAAATTAACAAAATAATTCCTATCATAATTAAACTGAAAAGTAGCTTAATTCCCTCATTGATTAGATAGTATAAGAATAAAGAAGCACATGGTCTATAAGGGCCAACAAATAATGCGAATAAAATAATTTCTAAGAAAAGAAATAGACCGTATAAGATTGCGATATGTTTTGTATATAGTGATATAAAAATTTTCTTGGTTGAATTACCTAGCATTTTACGTATCACTATTTCTTTTCTATCTTTCAGAAAAATAAAAGCGAAAATCAATGCAGTCCCTAATATTGCATTCAAAAAAACCATATTCAAAAATTTTTCTTTTTGCATAGAGTAAGGAACAATTTCAACATCTGAGATACCTTGTCCTTGGCTATTTTCAGGGATAAATTCTTTAAAATAATCTTTCATTTGACTTGTAGAAGTTTTATTTGAATTTGAAATAGAGTAAAGTGTAATAATTTCAGAACCTGGAGTGCGATTCAACAAATCATTTAAAGTGTGAAATTCATATATGTCATTATAATCTCCGTAATAGCCTCGATTTAAATAATCAATATAATTATATGCATCCTTATCATTTAGATTTGTAGAATAATAATTCTTTGAATCCTTTTTAAAATTAATTCGTTTTTGATCATTCCGTATATATAGGGATTTCAAATCCTGTGGATCAGCAGAATAAATATAGATTAAATTCTTTTTTATAAACCCCTCAGTATTTTCATGAACTGCTATAATTCCTGTACTGTTTGTCTTTTCACAATATTCATGAATTGTTGAAACTAAATCTTCATTAAATTGTAGGTTTAATCCTGTTACTTTTTTATTAGTTGTTTGTCCAATTGAAGTGGCAAAAGAATCCATTCTGTTTATCTGATCAGAAGAAAAGGAAGAGAATCCGGAATAAAAAATATATACACTTAGGATAGCAACAAGCAAGTATGATAATTTTTTCATAATTCATCTCAACTTTCTAAAAAAGAGTCCCTTATTGATAAGGGAACTCTTTTGATTATCTAGTTCTTAATCCTGAAGAGGCAATATGTGAGTGCGAATAAGCTGTTTTTGGATTCCAATTTACACTGAATTCAGTACTAAATTTACCGTTTTGCCCAGATGCCATTATCGAACCATTATAAATAATAGAACCGCTTATATAATTATTAGTATTGTATGCTTTTCCAAATAGCCAATAACTTCCAATTGAATCCAAACACGAAGTTTCAGCAGTTCCGTATTGTAAACTGATTTTGCTATTGTGAGAAATATTTTTAGAATCCGCTAATATTGAAAATGGGAAAGCAAGTGCGATTATAGAAAGCATGATTATAGAAAGTCTCTGTAGTTTTTTCATTTTCTCCTCCTGTTATCCTTTCTTTAGTTTGTATTACATAATCAATAGACAAAAATTCACCATTAAGTTCTTATTTAAGTATCTTCTGCTTATTTTGATGATTAAATCAGTTGATTCTGATTCTATTATGTTTTCTATACTTTACCTATATCTGGCACGCTATAACGATAATAAACTCAGAAGATACGATATATTTTGAGACTGAAAAATATATCTACTGATTTTATATCAATCGTAATAATCTTTATAAAACCAAGCCTACTTCTTAACACTGGTAAGCAGTGGAATTTTAATACCAATTTTTTGGACCAATGACTACATTCTGAGATAAACTATTCCTCATATAAATCTTTCGTTTTATACAAGCAGTACAGTTTTATAGTCATAAATTAGTTGATACACAAATAAGCTACAATCATAAAAAATATTAATACATAAAATTTTATTGCTTTCTGCTCAATAATCTATATTCTTTTAAATTATTATGAGAATGCTAGATAACGTTATCTTTACATTAATTCTCACATAGATATGCTAATAATGTCAAGATAAAAAGCATTAAAATGAATCATTTTGGGAGTTTAACATTCCAATAGTAAAATAGCCAAACGTTGTTTAGATAAGGTTTTTTTACATTTTTGATTTTAGCTAATTGAGTACGAAGTGCAAAGCAACAAAACCATTCGTTATATTCAAAATGTTAATAATTTTTGTAACAATAGTTTTTCATCATTTAAAATATACTTGTAAATAAAATATTTGGAGATGATAATTTCCCGCCACTTTTACTTTGGGTTAGCAAACACCACTCCACCATATATAGATCTTAATTGATCTAACGTATAGGATTTTGTTTGCCAATCCTTTTTTGCATCTTGAAATGTATTTGTAATACCATCAAGATTTCCTTCTTGAACAGTTATGGTATTATCTTTTACTGCAATGACTATACCAACATGATTATGTCCAATAGCAGAGAACACTGCACCGGCTTTTGGCGAAGAAGATCGTTCGAATTTATCAGGATGTGCTGCCACCAATTCCTTCACACAACTACTTCCATCACCGCTAAAACCTGGATCATATCCATATAATTCATAAAATCGTCCCCAAGCAAACCATGTACATTGTCCATATAATCCAGCCTGTGCATAAGGATTCCTTGTCACCCAGGCTTCTAAATTATTAAAATTAGGATTTGTACCTCCTCTAAAAGTAATCCCTACATATCTCATAACGTGATCAACATAAGAAGGATCACCATAGCCGGATACATTTAACTCTTGCTTTTTATTATCAGAAAACTGTTGTGCATTATATTTGGAATATCCACCAAAATTACGAATTGCCCATTTAATATAGCCAGAGCCATAATTATATCCTTGCAAAGCCAAATATATACGTTCTGTATCGGATGAATTTTTTACTTTTGCTTTCTTTAAACAATCAGAAAAAGTGTGTGTTCCTACTTCAATAGAATATTCAGGATCCGTAATTCCATTAGGTACTCTAGGATATTTTGTATTATACCCTGACTCACTTGCCTGCATTGGATCATTGCCTTTCCCTCCTGACTCCTGCATCATAATTGCCTGTAATAATGTGACATAATCCTCAATATCATATTCTTTTGCATATTTTCGAATTGTATCTTCATACGCAATAACTTCATCACTTAGAGAAACAATTTCACTATTTGATCCCCCATCTTGTGCCAGCACACTAAATGTTCCAATAAACAAAGTAACAACAAGTAATAAAATCAATCCTGTTCCAAAAGAAAAAAGTGTATTCATCGCTGATACACTCTTCTTGACCACTTCTATTGATGTTTTTATTGCTCTATTTGTACTCTTAATAGCCGGTTGTGTTACTACTTTATCCGCTGTTTGTTTAATCTTAGAAGTATTTATTTTGTTTACAACATGATGCTTTGCCTTAGATACATAAGTAATTCTTTGATGGCTCACCGGTATTGATTCACTTAATGCCTTCTTATCTGTAGTTTTGAACTTATACTCTCTATGCTTATGTTTAATAAATTTTGTAGCACGCTGCTTTGATTCTATAAACGTCTGCTTAGCGACTTCACTAACGTTATTCGTAGCTTGTACATTCGGATTTGTTTTAACAGACTGTTCTACCTTTTTATCTTCTTCCTTATTTCTTGTATGAATCGTTTGCTGCTTAATAAAATGATTCACATTCCCTTTAACATTCTTTGTCTTTATGGATAGTACTTTCTGTTTTGTCTTTATATCTTTCATCTACATCAACCCCTTTAACATCTTTAATACTTGCTTACTTTAATTGTTCCAAAACTTTGTTGATGTATTCGAAAATATCTTGTTCTGAATTAGCTGATACCTCAACATTTTATACATAAACAAGACTCATTAAATCTAATTTTTTAATGAGTCTTTTGTATTTATTGGACAATTATTTTTTTATCTCCTGGCCTTGTAGTATTTAAATCATACAATAGTCCTCTTGGCATCTTATTTACAAATGGAACTATAGATCCACCATACTTAATCAATCCACATCCGGTAGGAGCATTTGTAATATAGCTCATCTGTTCTTCTGAAATATTCAATAATTTAGCTAAATCTTCTCTATCGTTTGCCGATTGATTCAACATGACAATAAATTCAGAATTGGATAACATACTAATTCCTTGCTGAGACGATAATAAATATTTAACATTCTGTGTAATCCCTGTAGGATATGCATCTCTTTTACGGAATTGTCTCCAGGCCGAGGCAAAGAATGTTGCACTTTCTTCATTTTCAAAAATAACATGAATCTCATCAATGAAGATATGAGTACGTTTCCCTTTTCTCCAGTTTTCATTCACACGATTGATAATGGCATCTGTAATTACCAATAGGCCTAATGTTTTTAATTGTTTTCCCAAATTAAAAATATTAAACGATAAAATTCTAGACTTGATATCTACATTCGTTTCATGAGCAAATATATTTAATGATCCATTTGTAAATAATTCTAGTTTAATAGCTAAAGATTTAGCCTCTGGTTCATTTTGCTCCAATAACTTTTTATAAAGATGTTTTAACGTTGGTACATAGCCATTGGTTTTTGCTTCCTGGTAAACTAGCGTTACACATCTATCGATAATAGATCTGTCAATTGGTGTAATACCGCCATGATTAGCATCTAAATTTTCAAATACAGACATCAAAAATTGAGATTTATCGGCAATTGAGTTTCCACTATCGCCATATCCCTCTACCATTTCCATCGCATTAATATAATCTGTACTGTTTGTACCAATACGAATAATCTGTCCACCTAAAGCATTGATTATGGAATCATATTCTCCTTCTGGATCTGCAATGATAATGTCATCATCTGTAGATAAGATCAAGAATTCAATTTCTTCTTTTGTTAAGAATGATTTCCCGGATCCTGGAATACCAAAAAAGAAAGAGTTAGGATTTTGAAGCAATGCCTTATTACAAAGAATAGGATTGTTTGTAATCGCATTTTGGCCAAACCAAACCCCACCCTTTTGCATAATCTCATGCGCTCTAAAAGGAATGAATACAGCCGCACTTTCGGTTAATAAAGTGCGCGTGATATTTAATTTGTTGACCCCTATTGGCAATACTGTTTGTAGACCATCTAATTGCCTTTTTGAAAAATACAATGTTTCCAATTCACAAACATATTTACGAGCTACAGCCTTCAATGTTTCTGTATCCTTATTTAATTCTTCAATAGAATCAGCTAAATGCACAACCGTAATGTTACAAAGCATCATTCTTTGATCTCTTACAATCAAATCATCCAGGAACTCCTTACATTCTTTACGTTGCAATTCCATATCATATGGAATGATTGCTGAAAAGTTATTATTACGATTCTGCTTCATTTGCCAATCCGTAATATTCTTTTCAACACCAAGGAATTTATTTTCTACTTCTCGGACTGCCTCATCTGTTGGCACTGTAATAATATCCATTGAATACATCAAGTTTTTATTTAAGTCACACAACTCTGATACAAATTCATCTTTCAAAAAACCAGGATAATTATTTAAATAAAGAACACGACCATATTTACCATCAAATTCAAAATACTTATTGTGGTATTTACACATTCTTGGAGTAATTAAATCTTTAAAAGAATGTCCTTTCCTAGCTAAATCGGATAGATCTAATTGGAATTCCTCCGTTTCTTTACGATAAAAGTCATGCAATATCTTCAACCGTTCTTCTGCATCCAATTCAATACAAGAACTTCCTAGTCTAGAAAATAAAGTTGAAAATTCTGCAGTTATACGAGAAAAAGTAAATCTGGCTTCTTCTATATTACTTTTAAAAACTGTAACAGTAATATATTTTTCCTGGATAATATCATCACCTTCAGCTAATTTGGACAATAACATATCGTTGTACTCAACTCTATACTTATCCAAACCATCTTCCTTTAATGGAATTAAAATATCTTCTTTAAATTTTTTAATATCCACTTTTCGATTGTTAATGGTAATTTTCGTCATTACAGATGGATCAAAAGAATTTAGTAGATCACTATATGTTAGAAATAAATTATTTTTATCTTCTCCTGATGCAATCTTATAATTAATATCCAAAAACCTATAACTCTTTGTGTATCTGTTTCCAGAACGAAAAATACCATCCTTATAGACTGAATCTACTGGGATGGTATCCTGCACTGTCCTAGGCACTCTTATTCTTTCTTTGTTCTGCTTTTTCAATCTTTCGTAACTTTTTATCATGTACAATTGACTCCTTTCTTGATTGTTTAATCATTGGCTCAAAAACCTCATCATACAAGTTAAATGGTTTATTGATTAAATCTCTAGACGATAATAACAACGAATTAAATACCGTCTTAACAATATCTTCTGTATACATACCCTGAAATCTTATAAATCCAAAAGCAGCAAATGGTGCTGCTCCAAGCATACATAACCAGCTAGTTATTTCAGTCCCTAGCGTATCATTCAACAAAAAGAAGATACCACAAGCTATCCCACAAGCAATAATAGAGAATATGCTCTGTCGAAGGGATAAGCCAAAAAATATACTCTCCGTATAATCCCGTATTTCCTTATTGATCTTAATTTCAAAATTAGACTTCATCATCAAAATCCTCATGAATAATGTCCAAAGGGATAGATGATGAGAACATAATATTCTCCATTGGAATCACCATCTTCCCATTTTCTCTTGAAATCACAACTCGATCCTGTTCATGTTGTAACTTATACATAACCCTATCTTTCATAGGTAAAGTTGAAGGTTCAACTATTTCAATTGAATCTCCTGTTTTTAGTACAATTGTATTTAATATATATTCTTTCATGTTATTTTCCTTTCCTCCAAAATGGCATAATAAAAGCAGAGATTAACTCTGCTCGATATAGGGTAATTTAAATGATGTTTCATGTTTTGTGATTTGATCAAAGAAATTTTTTGGTTTGTAGTCAATTAGAATTAAAATACATGTATTAACTATCCAAATAAAATTGTTTTTCAAGTTTTCATATTGAATATCAAATATTTTTGCATAATTTAAATGATCATAATCATCCATTGTCGGTGCTCGATTCTCTTTATTTTGAATGAATAATAGTTTAGTTAAATGATGGAATGCTAAACTTACGAATGTTGTGTAATCGTATGTTGAAATGTCGTTATTAAAGCTTTCATTTGATACTATTTCTTTATAGTGTTTAAAATCTTGTTTATACAATCTAGTCTGCAAAAAAACATTATCAGGTAGGGCTTTTAAATGTCTATAAGACTGCATCATCGGATAGTTAATGAATAACTTTCCCCTTTCATCAGATTGATTGAAGTACCGAATCATTTTTTGAATCGTATCAAAATGCAAATCTGGATGCTGAGGCTCGAAGTCGAATATTAGAAATACATCTGTATATTTTAAGTCAAAGATTTTTTTATATTTTGTTTCGTAAGACCTTAAAAATAGCAATATATCTAATTCATCTTCTTCAAAATCAAAATAATCATTTTCTAACCTGCTTGCAAGCATATGCAAATTTGCTTCATAGGAATATATTTTAAAGTTTGATGCTGGATAACATTTTGATAAAAGTTGCTCAATAAATCGTGGCTCATCATTCTTACCTTCGACTATAAATAATATATTTTTAGTCTTCATCAAACTCACCATTCATATACAATTTACCAAGATTATGACCTTCTCTTAACTCACGATCCGTCGCTTTGCATAACGGTGTTAATTTTCCGCTTGTTGAAAGTATGAACAATGTATCAGGACGCATAATTTTATTACTCATTAAATTTGTGTTGTGCGTAGTAAAGATAACCAAAGAATCTTTATATTTTTCTTTAATATATTGGATGATTTTTTCAGATAATTCAAAATGAAAAAAGGCATCAAATTCATCAAAATAAAGAATAGAACTTTCTTTATGTGGCATTAAAAACCGAATATAAAAATTAAACAATGACAATGTTCCACTAGATGCATTCTCTAAGAAGGCTACTTTTCTATTTTTAAATACAAAATAAAGCTCTTTACTACCATCTGGCAGTTTTTCCATAGACAATTTACATTCAATACCCATATAATTCAAAAAATCTTCTAAATCATTCACATTACGATCAAGTTCGTCTAATTCATTTCTTGATAATTGAATCAATGCAGTTGTAGGAGTAAATATTTGTGTTATTTTTACTGCATACTCATACATCTTGTTAAAAACCGAACTCTTTTCTACAGCACCATTATTTACTAACCAGCGTACAAATGGTAATGATGGATTAGTATTTTTTTGATAAATTGAGAAAATATCTGAATTATGAAAATAGTCTTCGCTTTTTTCTATAAATCTATTCTTATTAAAATCATAAGAATAGATGATTTTTCCATTTATATTTAATACTTCATTGGTTAAATTGAATAAATCTGTTTTTTGATATTCATATACCACTTTGTCTTTCTTATTATTGAATAGGAAGGTATAAGTAAAAGTCGTAATCTCGTTATTAGAGTTCGCATTTGAAATAAAAGAATGGTTTGATTTCATATCATTAGACATCGTTAATGTTTCTTTTAAATCACAAAGAGCTTTACTTAAATTTGTTTTACCACTTCCATTTTTACCATAAATAATCATTTTTCCAATCAAATCATTAGTAATACAATCTTGAGAAAACTTATATCCATTCACATCTGAAAAATCAATATCTAAGTCATCTTTAAAATTCTTAAAATTATTAACTCTGAAATGTTTAAGCATTGGTATCACCTCAGCTTCATTATAACCGTAATTTTTTTACGGTCAATAGATACTGTAATTTTTTTACAGATCAGATTCATTATCAATTTTTAGTATTTGGTATCTTCTTCTGAATAGATTTCTTCACAATTTCATTTATATCTTAATTATTGAGAAGTAAAAAATCACAAACCCATCATTTCTTTGACTATACGATCACTCATTTTAATAGAACCAACTAAAACCAGCATATTAAATATCAGTTCACCGACATAGCTCCATACCATAGATACGCTAGATGCTGTAGTATCAACTACTGGTGCACTAGACGCAAAAGCTGAAAAAATAATACAAGCAAGAACAATAATAGCTCCTTCTAAACATACTCCTGCATAACTTTTAATAAACGTAAATGCTGTGTTTTGTGTACTTTCTCCAGCTGCTGCTGCAAGGGGTATTGGAGAGATAGCTGTGTACATATACAATTTAAAGAATCTTCCATATACAGTTAGAATCATCACAAACGATAGTATTGTAATGAATATAGATCCCAATAGTGTAACTGCCCACAAAGGAATAGATTCCAAAAATCCTGTATTACTTACTGCATCAATGATTTCTTGTGGCAATACAGTTTCACTTGATACACCTAATCCTGCAGTTTCAGTGATTGCTTGAATAATGCCTTGTACTATCTCAAATATCTTTGTCATTAATTCCATTCCATACATCACCATTCCCCTGGCAATAATAAATCTTAAAAACAATTTAAAGGCCTGTTCCGGCCTTTTTACATCCTGCCAACTTGTGCAGGTTCTAATCAATCCCCAAACAAAGAATAGCACAAGAAGTGCTAATCCAATTGCTTGAAGAGCTCCATGTATTTTAACTATGATTTGCCAAATATCACCACCCTTAAATGTTTCAGGTGATTCTGTTAACAATAGCCATATTTCAGCTAATTTAGAATTCCACGTATTGATGGCACTAGTTAGGTTATCTATGATTCCACTCACTAGAAATCACCACCCTATCCAACAATAATATTCAAAATCTCTTTAGCAAAAGTAATAACAATTCCTCCGGCTACCGTCATAAAGCCATTCGCTCTTTGACTCGGATCATGACTTTTCAAAGAAAGTCCTACCTGTACAATTCCAAAGCCTAACAAAATCATTCCAATCGCTCGGATAAGTCCAAACATAAATTCACTGAAGTTGTTTACAACAGTAACCGGATCATTTGCTGCATAAACCGGTGTTGCAAAGTTTCCTACAATCACCAATGCAATATATGCAAAGAATAATACTTTTCTAATCGTTTTTAGTGTCTTCATCTTCTTCAATCTCCTTTAAATAGTTTTCTGTTTCTTCTACATCCAATAATTCATACTCATTATTACTAAGAAGAATATTTTGCCAATCCTCAATAAAATGATTCACTTGTCCATGAATGTACGGTTCACGACCTCCATCCATTGTTTGTTTAATACGAGGATGTTTTAACAAATTAAATTTTCTATCTCGAACAGGCCTTTCACCTTTCAAAAATAGAACAGCATAATTATTGTCCAGTAAACGAACTTCATCAGAAGTTAACAATTCCCTTCCAGTTCTCTGAGAATTTGTTGTGAAACTTCCACTTCTACCTTCTGATTTACCATACGTATTTGTATCAATCGTTGCCTTTCCAAGCTCCTTACTTATATATTCATGGGTACTTTGTTCATTTCCGCCTAAATACAATTTAGAATCACAGTTCCCCATAATTGACTCCCAAGTATCCTTATATAACGCTTTGATCTGTGCCAGGTTCTGTAAAATAATGGATACAAAAATAAGTCGTGATCGCATTGTCGAAAGCAACTTATCAAACTCGTCTGGTAAAGCAACATTGGCAAATTCATCCATAATAAAATGTACTGGCACTGGAAGCTGGCCGCCATGAACAAAATCTGCTTGATAATATAACATTTGAAATAACTGAGTATACAACATACCGATGACAAAATTAAATGTTGAATCATTATCAGGAATAATCGCAAATAAGGCTGTTTTTCTTTCGCCTATCTGCTCTAACTTCATCTCATCATATCTAGTAAGTGATGCAAGTTCTTCCAAGTTAAAAGCAGCAAGTCTTACACCTACTGAAATCAAAATAGATTTAGCGGTCTTACCTGCTGCCTGTTTATATATTTTATATTGTTTAAGTGCTAAAGAATTACTATCTATCGTTTCTAGACGCTTAAATAACTCATCCAACGGACTCTCATAATCATCTTCGTCTTCTTTTACTTCAGCATAATTCAGCATCTCCATTACCATCGTAAAGTTTTGCTCATCCTCCGGCGCATAATGATATAAATATAGCATCAATGCTTCAAGTAATGCTGTTTCACTTTTCTCCCAAAATGGATCATTTGTAGAAGATCCTTTTGGAGTTGTATTACGAATTAGATTCGTGATCAATTTCAATACATCCTTGTCACTTTGAATATAATGAAATGGATTATATCCCAATGATTTAGACATATCAATTAAATCAATGACTTTGATTTCATACCCCTCATCTTCAAGCATATAACCTACGCTCTTGATAATTTCTCCTTTTGGATCTAATACTACATAACTCGTATTACACTGCATAATGTTAGGTTTAGCATAATATCGAGTTTTACCGGCACCAGAACCACCAATCACAACCGTATGAAGATTGACGTTTTTAATTTTTCCATGAATATCCATTCGTGTTTTTTGCGTAAACAACTTATTTTCGAAGAAATCCTTATTCGAATGTTTCTTCACTAAAGAACGTATATATCCCCATCTAGCTGATCCATACTCTTCTTTTTGTCTGTAATTCTTTTCATTGGATAAGTAAATACCAATTCCTAAAACATAGATAACCAGGAATATTCCAATCGTTTTTAAAGAATTATCACACCATTGAAATTGAAAGGGATAATTCAACGCTTCGCTTAGATAAGGTAGTGCATGAATGAGTCCTTGATCCATATATGGTGCAATCAAAACTGCAAACCATATTGTAGGAATGATTAATAAGCCTAGAAATAAATATTCGTCGTTCTTAGCATCTCTCATAGTGATCTTTTATTGATGGATGGTCTGCATCACAAACCTTTACAATAAGAGAATCTAAAAAATCATAGTTCTTATGAGCTAATCGCTGTTTATCTCTTAAATCAGCTAATGCCCTAACAATAATTCTTCTCTCTGTATCATCTACCTGAATTTCAATTATTTCGTCATCATTTTTCTTAAACCATTTTCTCATAATCGTTATCTCACTTTCTTTTTTGATTTTTTCTTAACTGGATACTTAGGTGCAGAAGATTTTAGATTTTGCTGCTGTTTAATGTCCTTCAATTCCTTGCGAACAGAAGGCCTATCCGTAGTAGCTGTTGACCTTTTTCTTTCGACGGTTTTCTTCTTGTTTTCTTTCTTCGATGTTTTTGAAGATGGCTCGAACGGAGTACCGTCCTTGCTTGTCCGAGCTTTGTTGGGGTTTTCCTTATCATCCATTAGCTTTGACAATAAGGCATCATGCTCTTCATCACTAAGTGGTTTAGCATCATCTATACTCTGTTGTGATAATACAGATTCACGAATTGCTTTTGTGTCGATAGTAGCTAAATCAAACTTGTCTACCATCCTTGAGATTTTAGAAGCATCTTCTGCTTTTACCATAATATCCACAATTCCATCTGTATTATTCTTTTCTTTCAATACAGAATATAAAACTCCGTAATGTTTTGCTTCTTCACAAAACTTTTTTAAATCCGAATGATGAATAGCAAAGACCTTTAACTCTTTATCCGACTTTAATAAGTTATTTAAATTGGTTTTCCCTTTCACTTTTTTATTGTCTTTTAAAATAGCGTATAAAGTGACAGCTAAAGATCTTGCTGCCATGCCGCCCGCTTTTAAACCAACTTCAGCAGCAACCTGTATACCTTCTAAAGTCATCTTCATCATTTGATCTGCAGTATCTGCACTGTTCATAAATTCAAGCTCCTTTCATATTCTTTTTGTGTTTGAATACGCTCATCTTCTAATGCATTCACCATTTTTAATTTATCTTGAATATCGGGAACTCTCTTTTCTATATCTTCGCATATTTTGATTTCCTTTTTCCCATGTGCAATTTTAGAAGTTAACGTATCACGATCCATTTCTAATTGTTTTTTCAAATTTGGATCACGCGTTCTTTTAATTTTATTGTAGATGGATCTTCTTTGGTTCATCCAAGATTCTATTTCTTTATTTAGAGATACTTTAAAAGCAAGCACATCTTCGATTGTTTCTAGATTATGCTTGCCTACAAAAGTATTTTCCTTTGTGATTTTATCCATGTATATCAAATCCTTTCTTAACTGTGGACTTGGATATTTCTGTCGTTTTCCTTTAGGTCGAATAATTCCTAATTCAAAACAATATCTAATATATAAAGCCTTGATTCCTTTTAATTTTGTATGATCACCACGATATTCTTTACATGGCACAATATCCTTAACTGGCTGCATTGGAAATAAATAATTGTTGTTGATTCGTTCCATGATATGATCTTCGTCATATCGACCATCACGAGCAAGTTTATAAAATCGAAACTTTCTTTGCGACTGTGGATGTTTTAAAGTCCAGTGCTTGCCAGTTAAATCAACAACATATCCAATATCTTCAAGTCCTGATTTCATTTGATCTAAAGTTCTGGCATACGCTAATACAGAATCCACATCATAACGAATAATTTTTCTAAAATAGATGCCATCCTTTTTTTCTGCATTCCACTCTCCATAATTCATGGCTTTTCCTTCTGGTTTTTCAATAACATTCAAACCATGCTGTTTACATATTGCATCATTCAATTCTCGAAAATGATCAATATCTTTTTTCCGGTTATCATACTTCATGCCATCTACCCAGGAAACTGAATTCACAACAAAATGGTTGTGCAAATGGTCTTTATCTAAATGTGTAGATACAACGACTTCAAATCGATTTCCCCACATTTGTTTCGCTAATTGCACACCTAATGAATGACATTCTTCTGGCGTTACTTCACCTGGCTTAAAAGACTGTACTGCATGGTAGGCTAGTCTTCCATCCATCTTGTTATAGGATAACTTTGTATTCATCATTTGCTTTAGTGATGTACTAGGTTCGCAATTAATTCCAGTAATATATTCTTTCTCATTTGTTTTATATCCCTGGGTTGTATATGCCAACACTTCTTTTAATCCATCGCTTAATTCTTCTTTTGTCTTATCCGAATTTTCAATGTAGTTTAAAACTCTTCTCAAATCATCCTTTACTGCCCATATTTTTGTGATTGCCATAATTCCTCCATATTGATAGGTTGCCGAATCAAAAGCATAATTTCGTTAATTTGTTTTTGAAGCGCCTCATAATTTTCCATATAAACTGAATCATCCATTTTATTTTGTTTATAAACTGCTCCAGCTATTCCGTTTATACTCTCTGCAATTTGTCTTAGCACTTGAATCACTTCTACTAGTTCTACACTAGGTGCCGGCCTAGGAATCAAGCCATTTATACACATACGCAAATAGGATTCTCTTGATTGTCCTGAATATTTCACTAATTCATTAAGATGATTCCATTCACTATCTGTTAGGCGAATGACAAATTGTTTATTTCTTTTTCGCATCTTTATAAAAAGCACCTTGAATAAACAGAATGTAGAAAACTCCAATAATCAAACCACTAAGGAAACTTAATAAACTTATCGTTATTGCACTCATAATTTAAATTTACCTCCTCAAAAAAGAGCTACCAACTCTTTTGATAGCTCAGGGTCTTAGGGATGTTCCCTAAATACTTGTCTTTGGATATCCAAAGACGTTGCTTGCTACAACTGTAGACACTAATTGTCTGCAGCCTTTTTCTTATCAGGTATAAGATCTGCTAGATCCTGATTCATTTTTTCTAACATTTCTTTTTTCTGATTTAGTAATTTTAAATTTGAAGATAAGGTATTATTTTCTTCTATTAGAAATTTTATCTTTTCCTCATTTTTAATTTTTCTTTTTTCAATAAACGAAATTCGCTTAACGATATCTTCGTATTTAATCATTTTCAATTCTCCAAATCTTAATGAAGTAATTGTGAATATCTCTGCTTATTGATTCTCTTTTCATAATCATCTGATTTCTCTAAAACATGATTATCCTTATCATAATGATATAAAATATCAGATAGCTTTTTATCTTGATCCATAAAACTAGGACCATTCATAAGTAAAAGCATTTCTTTCAATCGATCCGTATTCAATGTTGGAGAATCACATAAAGCTAAACATTCATCTGTTGAAGAAGGAACAATATAAAGGTCATGTCCTAATTTTTCAGCCAGATTATTTAAAACTCCGGAATAAAAAATTGTTGCTGCTCCATCCGTTCTATGTTCATTTGTCAAAACTACAAAATGCCTGTCTTCATTTTGCCATGCTTCTTGTTCTGGAACTCCCATCAGCAATGTTTCTAGTGGAATAATTTCTGGTTTCATCATATTTGGTGATGAAATCAATGCATCATTGTGCAATTGCGATACATCAATACCATAATGATCAAGCATTTCATTTGTAACTCTAGCTGAGCAAAATTGATCATCAGTTGTTTTAATCATCACTCTATATACAATCGCTAAATCTCCAATAACTGTATGTGGCTCCATAGATAATTCTTCTTTATTAGTTTCTGCATTAATTACATTCATGAATAAAAAATCTTTTACTGAATCATAATCAAGTAATGCATTCACATCTTCTAAAACTTTATCATTGTGAATCATATTATTCGTCCTCTCCTTCTTCTAATTTTTCAAAATAAAAAGCCAATCTTTCAAGATTGACTGTATTAAAATCACACGTTTCTAAATCATTCATTATCAATATCCTCAACTTCTTGATACAAGCCAAAAAGCGGATCCTGTGTATCAACTTCGTCCACATCTTCTTCATAACTGTCAATTGCGTAAACAATATATTCTACAATATCACTAAACATATTTTGTTGTACTTGTTCTAAAGCTTTAATTCCTTCTTCATAAGAAATTGCATCCAAAATATTTGTAGAAGATTCTCTACGATACATATATTCTGTAATTGCGTCTTCTACAGTTTCAAACATTAACAATTGTGCCTGGACAATTTGTTTGTCTTCAGCTTTTAAATTTGAATAATTATAAATTCTAGTGTTGTAAGTCATTCTTTTTTCCTCCTTTTGACTTAGGTTTTTCCATTTCCATCTCATCTAATTCAACAGAATAAACACGATCATTTTGTTGCTCTTTAAATATCTGAGCCATCAATTCACTATCATTCTTTGTTGCTTCGTATGAATCCAAATATGCATTATCAACTAAATGGAATTTTTTCTTTTGTGTTTTCTCACTTTCCACTAATTCTGTGGCCGTTATCTTTAATGCTGCTTCTTCATTTAGTTCCAAGCTATCTGGAGTCTTATTCAAATCCATCAACAACAGTGTTTCATTAAACAAGATGGGTTCTTCCTCTTTTAATGTTTTCATTTGTTTAAACATAATATTTAAAAATTGCTTTTTTACCTGATCATTGACTAGTACCTCAACCGGCTGATCTAAAATATCTTTATAATGCTTTGATGGCACTACGGTTGGTTGTTTTGTGTCTGGATTGATATATGCATAAGTCATACGACTAATATTTTCACAGACCTCTTTGATCTTCATTTTTTGAAATAAATCAAATTGTTTATTCAAATTAATCCACCTCTTTCTAAATTTGTGTAATAAAAAAGAGAAAGCGTAAACTTTCTCAAAAAAAAATTATTTAATTTTATTTTCGTAATCTTGTAATTGATGATAAATACCATCTATAAAAACTATTGAATTTTCAGTACGGTACAATAAGAAATATTTAGTTTTATCTAAATTCAATCTTCGATATCCCTTGCTTCGAAGTCTCGGATTCAAACACAATTGAAATGACTCAGCAGAATTACTTAATACGAACTTTCCATTTTCAACAGAATCGATAAAATGATTTGCCGCTTGTATATTACGCAAGTGAAAAAGAAGATATTCTACAATAGAATCCATATCTTCCATTGCATTTTCAGTAAATATTACTTTATAATCCATATTTATTTCTAATGCTATCTATTGCTATATCTGCATCTATTACTTTGCCTTCTCTAGATTGAACTCTAGAAGAAGCAAGTCTATCCAAAAACTCATCTTCTGTCATAATTTTCATTTCTTTTGTTTTATTGAATTTTTTAATTTCAAAAGGAATTCCATCATAAGCAACTGCTTGAGTTAAAAACATGCGAATTGCACTCGTTGTATCTGTACCTAATTCCTTAAATAATGCATCTGCCTTAGACTTTAAATCATCATCCACCCTTACTTGAATAGTAGACATACAGCATCACCTCCACATTTAAATTATATGCAATTTCATTGCTATTGTACATAAAAAGTATTACTTATTAATTACAGTTACATTATTTTGTATCCAATAGGATCTGAATGATTCATTTGTCAAATTTATAAATCAGTCGATAGCAACAGACTTTTATGAATTAATTCCTCATTTACATCTTTAAAGTTCACAGGATGATTATCAAAACATTGATATTTACGTCTTGCAATCATCATAATCTTTTGTGTTGCACCTCTACCTACTTCATCATTATCCAAATGCAAAACAATAATTTGAACATTGGGATTTCTTTCTAAAAAGGCATTTAATGCTATTGGCATATCAGCTTCCGTCTTTGCTGCTATCTTTTCACAAGCTCCACCTAAAGATAAGTAATTAAAAGACTTGTAATCAACATCCTCCATTTTTAATAGTGTCATATAAGACAACAAATCAATGACTGCTTCAAAAACATGAAGAACATTGCTTTCTTTATTTTGATAATTAAAACTAAAAGCCTTATTGCTTCCTGTATGTTCTAATTTAAAATCTTTAAATATATTTCGCTTAAATGCATAAGCAGGCATATCACCATCGTATCCAACAAACACAGCATTTCGAAAATTTGCTGACTGATAAAGCATCCCTTTAGAAATAAAATAATCAACAATTTCTCTATCTATTTTTCGTGTTTCACACAAATAACGAATCACTAAATTATTGTTTTTATCTTTCTCAGGAAGCTCGAATGGTTTAGTTTCTTTTTTATGATAATACGTAACAACTGGATCACTAATATTCATTAAACTTGCTAAATAGTTACACGCTTCTTTAAAATCATATCCTTCTACAGCAATCAAATAATCCAATGCAGTCGTACCACCTACACCTTGCGACCACCAATACCACTTACCGTTTGAAAAGTGCAATGATTCATGTTCTCTATGATAGTAATCCTTCTTTCCATTTTTTACTAATAGTGAAGGATGATAGTTATTTAAATAATCAAATGCCGATAGTGTCCTAACATTTTCAAGAACCGATTTCCGAATAAACTTTTTGCTCATTTTTCCAACTCCTTTAGTTTAGGGGCCACCATTCCAATACCATTCTGTTTACAAAAGCTTCTTACGGCATTTGGATTTTCTTTGATAGAAAGTTCTTTGCCTTCCGTATAAATAGTTTGTACTTTATACTTTTGATCAACAACATTTGTGAGCCATTCATGCATAAAATGATTCAGTTCTCGAGCACGAGTTGAATCTCCATCTACTCTTTCAAAGTATTGAAGTGAATCCTGCTGATAGGTCTGTGGATATAGCATCCTGTTCTTTTTATCGACAGTAAATTCGACATCTGGATCAGCCATCACATCACCATTTAAAACATAGTTATGAGCCATAGCCAATCGATCATCACCAATAATTTCGATATTTAAATCCATATAATTAGGTGTTCCATATTTCATATAATATGCACTGTTTGTTAATAACGGACTGGCTATTTTTTCGAATAACTCATAGTTTCTTCTTTCAATCGAATGATCCATAAACCAGGATTGTTTTGGATCAAATTCTTCATTCATAAATGCATCATAACAAGCACTATGCAAAGCAAATTGATAGACTTCATTATTCTGATACAAATGATCTTGTACTCTATATTCTTTGTTATCTGTTAAAAGATTCGATATTTCTTGATCAATCGTTTCATGAATATCTGAGGTTGTAATATTTGAATCTGACATAACTTCTTTATACTTTTCCATCATGGATACAATTTTAAGTACAATATCATGATTCAATTCTTCCATTTCCACTGGAGTAATATATTGATTTTCCTTTTCTAACATATGCAAATTCTCCTTAAACACAGGTTCTATTAGTTCGATCATTTCGTGTGCTTTACTCTGAATGTTTACTAAAATAGATTTCAATTCACTGTAATCCTTGTTGGCATAAGACGCGATATAGCCAAATGAATATTCAGAAGTATCAATTCCAAAATGATCACAAATAACAAAAGCCAACGATTCTGCTTCAATTTCTCGTTGGCTTTGGTTTTTATCAGTTTCTTTATGAAGTATGCTATGAGCATACTCATGTATTAATGTTTTTGCGGTTTGTAAATCCTCTAAATCCTTATTAATGACAATCTTATCTTTCCTTGGCGAATAATATCCTTTAGCCCCAGTCATAAAACTAAGATCTTCAGTTTCTGTTTTAAATTCAATTGGTATTGTACATACAGACTGTATAGTTTGAATAATTGCTTTCACTTCATTACTAGAACCTGTCAAATCATGCACTAAAGATGGAAGAGGATCTCCTGAAGTTTGTGAAATATCAAAGACTGTCGTTGTCTTAAAATGAGTCAGATTAACTACACGCATTTCCTGGACTGGATTTCCAGATTCATCTAAAATCACATTTCCATTCTCGTCGTGTTTATTCATTAATCTATCTTCTTTCGTTGTAACCGGAGCTAGAATCATCAATCCTTTTTCACCCTTATTTACATGACGATTAAAGTTTGTCTGCCAGGCACGATATCCAGCTACCAAACTAGCCTCCGGCTTCTGCGACAATATTAATAATGTGTTATTCAAGGAATAACTATGAAACTTACTTAAACAGGATAGATACCGTTTAAAAGATTCAGAAGAATAAACATCCTTTACTCCCTGCTCAATCATCGAAAAAGCCTGTTTAGTTTTCTCATCTTGAGGTTTAAATTCTGCCATTACATCACCATCCTCCCTAAATCAAGCAAAAAGAAAAGCATCTATTCATATAGACGCTCCTTTTCCTCTTGTTCTTTTAATATTTTTTCAACTTTTCTTTTCTCTTCTTCCATTAATCAACGTGGTTTAAAAACTTCATGAGATTTTTCAATCCAATATTATTTTGCTTCTTCAGAGAATCCCAATTTTATTTCCTTACTCACGCAAATATAGCCTCCATTTCAATAGTATTTTCATTTTACAAACTGTATGCTTTTCAAACTAAGAATCTTTTAACTTTTTAAATTTTTACATAGCACTAATTTTCCAATTTTATTTCTCCTAATGAAATAAGATCTCTAAACACATTTTCTATTGAGCTATTGCTAAGTGAGGTGCAAAGTTCCCGAATATCCCGCTTATTGAAACGACCTATTTTATACATACTTGCTTTTCTTACCATTTCTAGAGCAGAAAGTCCAGTTTCAACGAGGGAAAAACGATTCTCAAAATCTTTGTAGACTTCAAGAATGGTTCCAAGTAAATACTTAATGAATGGATAAATGTCTATATTTGAACTAAAGAACCTAAAATCAAAGTAATATAGGTTTAGTTTTGTAGACCACCATGGAAGGATTGTTTGTCCTATTACGCCCATCACAGTCGATATAATAAAAATCAGAAAATATTCATTTTAAGCTTAACTTTCATACAAAAGCCTCAAATTAATTCATCATGATTTCTTTAATTCTTCCTTATATAATTCAACAATATAAGAAGGTCCATTGCACCAAAGTCTTGTTGCTGGATCATATAATGCTTTTCCTGTCTTTGAACATAAAAAATCTGTTAGTACATCATTTCTGTTTTTACCTGTATCAGCTACAATTTCATCTATTACCATAGTTATTAATAAGTCAATTGTATAGTCCATTTTTTCTTTCGAGATTTTTACTTCAGCCATATCTTTTCACCACCCACAAATTTTAGACACTCAATAGCTGCTTCCGTTTTGAAACAATACTGATTTTCTAGTTTGTTAGGTAATAATTGTTTTATGCAAAAATCATCCGCTTCTTTTTCGCCTACTATTCCAAATGCACCCGCAAGGTAAGCTGTGAGGGTAGCGTTTGTTGCATCATCTGCAATTTTACCAACAATCACGTCATATTTTTTCATTTTTTGTTCTACATCCATAAAAAATTTCTTTTTTCGATGTGCAGCAATGCAATGCAACCAATTTATATCTGCTTTTTCAAAAACATGAGTATTAAGCTGAGGGGATAGTTTTAGTTCATAAATTGAAATATATCCATATTTTTGATTTTCATTAATCATGCCTGTTGCTAATGCTTTAACTATAGAAGTTTTCAAAAAGCTTTCTGCTTGTTTTTTTGATGTAGTTAAATAAAAACCTTGTCCAAAATCTTTTCTTTTCGCACATTTATAAAGATCAGGTTGTCTTACTTCACAATAACTTCCATGATAAAGGATGAGCCCATTTTTCAATTCAAGCATAGAATTTCATCTCCTTTTTCTCAAGATAATCTTTGATATCCTCAAGAACAACTTCATCGCTTTCACAATGAAAAATTCCATAACATTTCTCTATATATTCAAGAACATTGGCTTTCTGGAATAAATCTATAATTTGTTCAATTGTCATGTGCCATTCTTCTGCAGCCAATCTAATAATTCTTGTTTGCATAAAAGTAATTTCTTCTTTTTCACTCATTATAGATTCCTCCCAATTTAATAACAGCATTTAGTTCTAAAATATCAAATGTTTAAATTATAAATTTACATTGTTAGAACTCATTGTCTTTATTGATGACAAAGTATAATATACTCTTTAAAAGTTACATTAATATTTTAGCATTTCTAATATATTAAATACTACTTTCATTTGATAAAACTAGCATATTTATTAGCATTCACGCAAAAATCAATGTTACGAATATCCATCAAGTTCTCACATACTTGAAGTTGTCATTCCAAAACCAGGACACCAGCGCAACCGGACATTTGTGTAAATGAAAGAGCCGGAAAATCTTTTCTCAGTTCTTCAACGACAAAGTAGATTTCATCATTATCCCATGTGTCTCCTGCCTTCAATTTACACTGTTCTAAATCCTTTTGTGTTTCAAAGGCAACATCGCCGATTATAATTTTACCGTTTTCCTTTAAGTGATTGCGCAATTCTAGAAAGAAATCTTTCTTTTGATTATCCGTCAAATGATGCAAAGAGTATGTCGCAACAATGTAATCATATTGAAAGTTACGTAATGGTTCGACAAGCTCTTTCGAAAAGTCCCCCTGATATAAATGTGCATTGGGCATTTTCTCAGATGCCAGCTCAATCATCCTAGATGAAAAGTCCTGTCCATATATGGTACACCCTTGCTCATATAGCTTTGTTGTTAATGTACCTGTCCCAAACCCAATATCCAAAACAATAGCATTTTCAGTTTTCATTATAGTCTGAAAAATGAATCCAAGTACCTTTTTGTAACCAGCAAAAGGATATGTGTTTTTCTCATCAGAAATGCCGACAGTTTTGTCGTAACCATCTGCCCAAAGATCAAACTCTTTTTTATCTAGCATATTTACTCCCTCCATAACTTCTAATTTATCTAGCTAAATAATATCATACACCTTAGTTTTTAAACATTTGCTATATTAACCAATTTAGCTAGAATTACAATTCTCTTATTGTTACCTCTTGTATCACAAGTAACCAAAGTCATTAATCGATCATCTTTATTTACTGAAACACCAGTCTTATACAATCCCCTATTAATGGAATCTGATATAAATGCATTAAATGAATTTGTTGAATCCCATTCTGTTTGTGTGAATTCTAAAGAATCGTTCAAGTCATTTAAATCAACATTCATTACTCCAAATATTTGATATGTTCTAGTTTCATCTTCAGTAATAAACTTAAACGTATCATGCTTTTTATAATAGTTCTGATCTATATAACTCATCAAAGGTGTAAAAATAATGTTATCCCATTTACTAGAATGGCCATAGATTACAACATTTTTTGAATCTATATTTCCATCTGCCGATACAAATGGTATTCCGGCATTGGCATATTCTTTGTTGATATTCTTACGAACATAATAATCATTATTTGGGGCTTGTACAATCGGCTCATAAATAATTCGATCATCAAATTCTAAAATACCCACAACATCTTTATTTGTTTTTTTCAACAAAGATAAAGAAAGCTCCTTTTCAGAAGCTTTCTCATTTCCTTTAATTGATTCTTTTTTAGTCGTTTTTGTTTCTACATAATAATCCGAATAATCATAAGATTTCTTTGCAGTAACCTGATTGTAGATAACTCCACCAATCAATCCCACTACAAGTAGTGCAGCTGCTATTTTTATTCTTTTATATTTCATACTATTTATACCCCAGTATTTGGAACAACGATACGTGCATTTTCAAAATAATAAATAATTGTATCAGTTTCCTCATCTGCCTCTACTTTATAAGCTTTAGACTTATCAGCTAACTGATAAGAAGTAGGTGCTTTAATTTCTTTGAACTCATATTCATGTCCATAAATAGCATCCGCTAATACTGCTTTTCCATCTTTTACAACATGTTTTGTTACTTTGTCATCTCCAACTTTTCTTGAATAATAAATGTCATCATCAATATCTAAAACAATCTGTTTGTTTTCATCTGTTTTTACTGTCTTGATAATTTTAGAGAAGTCTTCTTTTTTAGAGATTTCATACTCTTCATCTTTTTCTTCTCCAGTAATCATCAATTGACCACTTGCTAAAGTAGTAACATAAGCATCTGCTGTCTTATCATATACTTCAAAAATTGCTCCATTCAAGAAATGATCATGATGATCTTTATCCACTTTATTGACATCTAATTCTAAACGGCGTTTTTCATTATAAAGATTCATTGAAACTGTTACAGTAGATTTAGTTGTATCTTCGTCATAATCGAAAGTAAAGTCATGCTTTTCTTCATCCAATTTGAAGCCTACATTTGTTTCCAATTCCTTAACATAGTATTCGCCTGTTGGAAGATCCAACTGTTCAATATTCTTACCATCTTCATCAATCGTTAATGTTCCAACCAATCCATCTGCAGGAATAATTACTTTGTCGTTTAAAGTAATATCATTTTTAGAATATACTCCAAAGACAACATCTTTATATGCATCCTTATCTTCATCTTCAAATGTTTTAGTAATCTGCAAATCTAATTTTTGTCTTTCATTTACATAAGATTGTTTGATTTCAACAACATCAATCATCTGACCAGCATATTCAATATCAAAGTCATATGTGTTTCCATCTAACACAAAACCAGTTTGCGTTGCTGTTTCTTTAATAGAATACTTACCTAATTGAAGTAAAGCTGAAGTTGTTACACCATCCCCTGTTGTAAATGTATCAACTACATCTCCTTTGTGGAACCACACAGTTCCTTCTGGAGTTACAATATCTTCACGTGCTGTAATTTCATACGTAACACCTGATAAATATTTTTCTTTGTATTCTGGAGTATACAAAGTTCCATAATCTGTTTTAGATTCTTTTGCTCCTGACAACATTTCACCACTCTTTTCCACATAGACCTGGCCTTTTTGTGTTTTATTGTCAAAATTCATAAAGATTTCTGTACTAGAACCATCTACATTGATAGGAATCTCTGTATCCTTTAATACATAACCATGAGGCGCTTTGAGCTCCACCAATTTATATTCACCATACTTTAATGGAGAAGGCAAATGTACAGATCCATCTTCATCCGTTTTAAATACATCCGTTGTATATTTTTTAGGATATGTTACTTCTTGTGTTACATAATTTCCATCTGCATCTTTGATTTTAAATTCTACTCCAGCTGCTGGGATACGTTTTCCAGTTTCACTGTCCGTTTTATAGATAGTCAATTCAGCTTTGATCGTATCATTGTAGATGTTATAGAAATATGTCTTTTGATCTTTGTCGATTTTCACTTCAAACGGTTCTAAAATATCATAACCAGCTGTTTCGTGTTCTTTAACGATATAAGTTCCATATGGAAGATAGTCACTAATAGCTCGACCATCTTCATCCGTAGTCAATGTTGATACGACTTTACCTGTCGATTTTAAAATAATATCAAATTTAAATCCTTCACCAGGCTTTTGAACATTGCTTTGGAATAATCCATATTTCTCTTTATCAATCGTTTTCGCAATTTCAATACGTCCTTTAATGACTTGATCTTTAATGGTTGTAGGAAAAGTTGAAGGAGTGTTATCACCTGAATATTCTAAAGTTACAGAATTACAATTGTTGTTTGTGAGATATCCTTCAGGAGATGTGACTTCACAAACATTCAATGTTGTTCCAACAGGATACTTTTTAGATTTTACTTTTGATCCATTTGTTGTAATGGTTTCAAGTGTATTGCCACTTGTATCTTTAATCGCAAAGGTTGCTCCATTAAATGTGGTATCCCCTTGTGTTTTATTGCTTGTTTCAGCATCTTGTTTTTCCACTTCAATATCCGCATATATCAAATCAAAATTTAATTTGAAATTTGGTGTTGGATCACTACGAGTAGCCATATAAATGACTTTTTGATCAGAACCAGCACCATAGATGATATGAACATCTCTTGCGGTTTTTGTACGACCAAAAGTGATTGTCTTATCATAGTTTTCAGACGTAATAGAAACAGTTAAGTTATTTCCACTTACAGAGGCATTGATTCCATTGGCATTCGTAATAGAGTAATTACCTAAGGTTCCTTTTGTATCTGTTAAAGTAACAGGTGTATTTAAACCCATCGTGATTGTCTGATTATTGAAAGAAGGTCTTCCTTGTGGCTGACTCCTTAAAGCATTGATTGTATTAATTTCACCAGAAACATCTAATGGAGTTACACCATCTGGTAAATATGGATCATACCATCCAGATACCACTTGCCAAATCAATAGCTGTGTAGCCACATAATAATTGTCTGTTTCATGTCCTGGATACGAATACCCATAATAATTGATTTCCCATATAGCTTGTCTTTGACTTTCTGACAAATCATCCCATTTTGTTGTGTTAACAGGATAATCATGGTTTAAATCAAACAGTGTATCTGGTTCTATGCAGAACACGATATTTCCATCTACTGTTAATTTTCGAATATAGTCATACCCATAAACTCCCATTCCATTGATTCTAGCCAATCTTTCAGATGCGAATCCTGGTGTTAATCTAGCATAAGGATTTGTATACATATCTTCATATGCTTCGGGAAACACATTTTCTGCTGTGCCAAGTTCAGTAATTATTTCTGTGGCTTCACTGTAATCCTCATTGGAATCCGTTTCTTGAGCATGTACAGTAAGCGTATTTGTCATTGAATTCAATATCACAAGTGTTGTTAAGAAAAACTTACTTGCTTTCTTCAATATGTTTTTCATATCTCATTTTTCCTTTCGTTTAAATTGTTGCAACAAAAAAGACGAGAAAATCTCGCCAAAGTATTTATTCAATTGTCATTTATCACATCCTTACTGAATCAAGTTTCCATTACTCCAAAGATTCAAACCATAATAGGCAATACTATGATCATTTCGATAAACAGGCTGTACAGAATAGTTTGTGATTTCAATATCGCCAATATACATCACTTCATCCAGATAATACATTCCTGCAGCATCTGCCTCAGCTTGTGAACCATAGGTTGCAAAATAAAAGTTGGTATCCAAAATCACATCACAACTTACATCTGGATTGACACCACCAGGACAAGCATAACTTGGTCTTGCTGGTTCAGGAGTAGGTGTAGGTTCTACTACAGGTTCTTGTTTGGATTCACTAGGCTTTTCAACAGGTTGACTTACAACATCAGTATTCGATTTATCTGATGTATTAGAACTGTTTGAAGTTGAAGCTTTTTGATCTGAACCAGAAGAACGCTTAGTAGAACTTTCTTTCTTGTAATTTTGTTTTTTACCTTCCGAAGAAACACTTGTTGTCTTAGATTCACTTTTACTTGTCAATTTTTCTTTCTGTTTTTCTTCTTTGGACTCAGTTTTTTTAATTGTATCTCCAGTACTTGTTTTCTCATCCTTGTCAACATTTTCATATTCACTAACCGTAGTTTCATGTTTACTAACGCTTGTAGAAGTATCTTCAGTAAACTTTTCCACTGTAGGAATAGATACATCCTGATTCATATTAAAGATGATTCCGGAACCAACAAGTACACTTGAAACACATAATGCAATTAACTTTCTTTTCATTGTTTTTACCTCCAATTGTATGTCTTGATAAATATCTCTATCTTAAAAATACAAGTTCTTATAAATAATTACCTAGATACAAATATTTCTACTTACTAAATAACAACATTTTTTCTTTTTCGGTAGGTAATAAAGATTACTTCGGTAGGTAGGAGGGGTTTTAGGGGAGGTAACAGTCACACGTCTTGGTGCAAAGACAAACTGCCCCTCCAACAGTTTGGAACTAATCACAAGTAGAAAAAAAGCAGTTGCATATTCAACTACCGTTCTTGTTCTCGTGATCTTTTCTTTGCCCAATTTTCCAGCAAGTGAATCATTAAATCTTTCTTCTTGCCTGGTGTGAAGTCCTTGGGAAAATATTTATCAATCTCTTTCATTTGAAAAGATAACTTTTCTCTTTGATTTGGTTTTTCCTCAGATAAAGTATCTTCAATGAATTCTGTAGTCAGTTCGCCATCATGACTCAATCGTTTGAATTCCTGGCATTGAGCTAAGGATGGTGTTCTTTGGTTTTCGACAATCGCATTGGCTAAATCAAACTGTTCAGATTCTGTTAAATACGAAAGTTCAACAGCTGGATTAAATGCAATCTTGATTTCATTTTCATGTCGTCCATCTACCATTTCCTGTAATGGTTCAATCAGATAGGTTAAGCGGATAAATCTTTTGATTTGATTCTTACTAATTCCTAATTGCTCAGCAAGTATTTCATTTGTACGAGTGCTCGTTGACTTCGGCCCAACTTGGGCCGAAGTTGGTTTATCATATTCAATTGGAATATCAGTAATATCGATATCTACTTTTTTGCCTTGATGTTTCATGGCTTCCAGTCGCATTTTATAGGCATAGCCACGTTCACTAGGATAAATGTTTTCTCGTTGTATATTGGAATCGACCATTAAGATTGTTGCCTGGTCATCATCCAAATCACGGATAATTACATTCATTTCTTTTCTTCCTAGCTGTGACAAGGCAAATTTACGCCTGTGACCAGAAATCATTTCATACGTTCCATCTTTTTTAGGACGAACTAATGCAGGCATCAGCATATCATTTTCTTTAATGGAATCGATAAGCTTTGCCATATCCTCATCCATTGTGACATGGAAGGGATGTTCTTTAAAATCTGTAATCTTATCTAAAGGGATCGTCATTACTTTTTCACTATTGGCTTCCTGTCTTTCTTTTTCTGTAGAAAACAAAGAGTCATAGCTAGGCAATCCTAAATCTAGTTTTGGCAAATGTGCCACCTCCTTTAAAATAGAGTGAGTTGTATCGTGTTTTTCATTGTTCGATGGTTCCATTCATCAATAGCCTGGTCTGCATTTTGTATGGTTTGTGTCCTAGCAGAACACAAGGTACATGCAACATATTGACCATAATAACCATTGATTCTTTTGCTATCCCAGTCAATCAACAAATGAGCTGTAGCATGACAATAGGGACATCTTTTAATTCTAGTCATTTAACAATTCGAAAGACTCAACAACTACATTGATTGAATACTGCTTTTTACCATCTTTTTCATAAGAGCTTGTACGAAGATTGCCTACAATGCAAAATCTTGTATCTTTATCACCATGTTTACAGATTTCATTTGCTAAATCACCGAATGCAATACAGTTAATATAATCTGTCCATGGTTTCTTTCCCTCTCTTAAACAAGCTAAAGAGAACTTCACAAAAGTATTTCCTTTTCCATTTCTGGATACTTCAATATCTCTTGTCAAAGTTCCAAATAATTCCACATGATTGTTTTTCATCACAATTCTCCTAACGACTCATTTCTTCTTTATGTTTTACTTTTGGATTTTTCATCAATTCTTTTGTCAGATTGTCATAGGCAACAGCCACTTTAGAATCTTTGGCATATGCATAGATACTTTTACCGGAAATCGATGCTTCACTAGCTTTTGTTGCTTTTGGAATGATCGTGTCAAATACACGAATATTCTTTCCAAAGCTTTCTCGTATCGTATCAATCGTACTTTTGGTAATATTGGTGTTTAGATCCGCAAGTGTCATTACAATTCCAGTAATCTTCAAATTACTATTGATTTTACGCTGCACTTTATTGACCGTCTGTAACAATTTTGTCATTCCTTTAGCTGGCAAATACTGTGTCTGTACTGGTATTAATACTTCATCTGCAGCAGACAATGCATTCACCGTAAGCATACCAAGAGATGGTGGGCAATCAATAAAGATGTAATCATATTTACTTCTTAATGGTTCAATACAATTACTTAATGTCTGTTCCCGGTTGATAACACTGACTAACCGCATTTCAAAATCAGCAAGTTCAATATTTGCAGGAATCAGATCTACATCTTCTTCATGATGTAAAATCAATACATCATAATCGATCTCATTGTCATTGATATAATCATCCAGCATAGAAGAAACGGAATGTTCGAGTGCATCATTGTTTTTCCAACCTAAACAGCTTGTGAGATCGCCCTGCGGATCAAAATCCACAATCAATACATCCAATCCCTGTCGAGATAAACCAATTGCCACATTCTCTGTCGTTGTTGTTTTACCAACACCGCCTTTTTGATTCGTGACTGCGATTACTTTACATTTACGCATAATAAAAACTCCTTTCCACACAATCAGTCAAACCACTGATTATGTAAAAAAGGAGTAAGAGAAAAGTAGTATATTCTTGATCTCTTTTAGGTAATTTGGGAAGATGTCTGTAGGTTCGGAAATGCCTTATTAGCTGGACTACCTGATTTTATTAGCTGGCACCCTCTAAAATATCCGTGTTCTTTCCTAGAACATTAGAAGCATTAAAATCACAATCATCATCGAAATTTTACCAAGAAAAAAGTGATAAAATCGATTGATTTCATCACTAATTTCATATAGTCAAAAAGTGCTATAAAGCCCTTATTTATAGGCATATGGTGCCCCCGAAAGGAGTCGAACCTTCGACCTGCAGTTTAGGAAACTGATGCTCTATCCACTGAGCTACGGAGGCATTTCACTATTCAATTTTAACACTTTTTTTGCCATTTATCCCAAACCCTTAGGTAGTATGTGCCTACTACTTAGGAGGCGAATGCTCTATCCAACTGAGCTACTGGGACACATCATGATTTTAACACAATTCTGTAAAATCAACGATTGTTTTTACATGGTTTTCTTCAAACACCTTTTGATTGTTTGGATTTACTAAACCAATACACTCAATATTTAATAATCGCGCTGTATTGATCGCATACATCGAATCCTCAAATACAATTGCACTTTCTGCAGTTGTATTTAAATCTTTCAATACATACTCATAGATATCCACTTCTCTTTTTGACATCTTTAATTCATCCGCAGAATATACATTTTCCATATATTCCAACATGCCAAGTCGATCTAGTACTTTTTCAGATAATACCCTTGTATTGGATGTTAATACAGCCATCTTTTTATTTTCTGAAGCACACTTTTTTATATAATCCAAAGCACCCTTCTTTGCCTCAATATGATATGCATATTGATTCATGATATCTTCATTCACTTCATTAAACATCCAAACCTCATCTTGTTTGGTATGAAATCTTTCTTTGATGTATGTTAAAACCTCCGAAAATTTCATCGTAAAAAAGATTTTACGAGCCTCTTCCATACTCATATCCAAATCCATCTTTTTAAATAAATGAATGATGGCATCTTCCCATACGTGCATCGATTCAATTAATGTATCATCTAAATCAAAAAGTATTGTTTCCATATTTCACCTAAATGGTGCGCCTGACAGGGCTCGAACCTGCAACCGCCAGAATCGGAATCTGATACTCTATCCAGTTGAGCTACAGGCGCATCACTTGATAATTATAGCCTAAATTAGTTTCATAATCCATTAAAATGTGGTATAAAAGTTAAGGTATATTTTAGGAGGAGAAAAATTTTTCATGGCAAAACGAATTATTCAAGTTGAAGAAAAAGTACCCGCAAATCTGCTGATACCATTAAGTATTCAACACATGTTCGCAATGTTTGGAGCCAGTGTATTAGTACCATTCTTATTCGGTATTAACCCAGCTATCGTACTATTCATGAACGGTATCGGAACATTGTTATTTATTTTTATCACAAAAGGAAAAGCACCAGCCTATTTAGGAAGTAGCTTTGCCTTTATTGCTCCCGCAAATATTATTATCGCAAAATTCGGTTATCCATACGCATGCGGTGGATTCGTTGCGGTAGGTTTTTGTGGATGTTTATTGGCATTGATTATCAAGAAATTTGGAACAAAATGGATTGATATTGTACTACCATCTGCTGCAATGGGACCTGTTGTTGCACTAATTGGTCTAGAACTATCTTCATCTGCTGCAAGTACAGCCGGAATTCTAGGCGATAACATCGACCCTAAAAACGTAATTGTTTTTGCGGTTACACTAGGTATGGCCGTTATTGGAAGTGTATGCTTCAAAAAATTCTTAAGCGTAATCCCAATCTTGATTGCCGTAGTTACAGGATACTTAACTGCCGTTGTAGTAGGTATTGTTGACTTTACTCCAGTTCTTCAAGCAAGCTTTATTTCAATCCCAAACTTCCAAGCACCAAAATTCAGTATGGATGCCATTCTAATGATGCTTCCCGTATTATTAGTTATCGCATCGGAACACATTGGTCACCAAATCGTTACAGGTGAAGTTGTAGGAAGAAACTTAATTGAAGATCCAGGACTACACCGCTCATTATTCGCAGATAACTTCTCAACCATGATTTCAGGTTTAATTGGATCTGTTCCAACCACAACTTACGGAGAAAACATTGGAGTTATGGCTATCACTGGCGTATACAGCGTACAAGTTATTGCCGGAGCTGCCATCTTATCTATCGTCTGTTCATTCATTGGTCCATTATCTGCCTTGATTCAAACAATCCCAAATCCAGTTATTGGTGGAATAAGCTTCTTACTATACGGTATGATTGGTACAAGTGGATTAAGAATTCTAGTAGACCAAAAGGTTGACTATGGAAAAAGCGTAAACATGATCTTAACATCCGTTGTATTCGTTGTTGGATTAAGTGGAGTAACCATTCACTTAGGAAACATTTCCTTATCCGGAATGGTACTAGCTTGTATCACAGGCATGATCATGTCATTACTATTCTATATCTTTGAAAAATTCCATTTATTAAACGAAGAAGAATAAAATAAAAATTGTCATCATTCACGATGACAATTTTTTTAATATCTTGCATCATAATAAATCGATGCTTTTACTTTATCCGTATGCTCTTTACCACAAAGTTTTTCTAGAATCGCAAACGCAAATTCAATACTTGCAGCTGCACTTACACCCGTAATAATGTTTCCATCTGTAACGGCATATTCATATTGGTATTTACCACCAAAATCTTCATCCATATCTTTAAAACAAGTATATTTCTTACCCTTTAAGATACCTTCATGACCTAAAATCGTTGGAGAAGCACAAATAGCTGCCAACACCTTATTTTCGGCAAACTCATGAACTAACTTTAATACTTCTTCATTTTTTTCTAACTTTTGATAATGTGGACCACCAGGTAATACTAAACAATCCACATCACTAAAGTCATACGTATTCATTGGATATACACTTGAGTAAGTTACTCCAAAACGACCTGTAACCTGTTCTTCATTGTTGACACCAATCATATCCACATCAAGTCCACCACGTCTAAGTAGGGCAATTGGACCCATCGCTTCTAATTCTTCAAAACCATTTTCTAATAAAACTGCAACTTTCACGTTCATCACCTCTTAAAATAAGTATACAACAGAGTATAATAATTGTGAAAGGTTGTGATTTTATGAAAGAAACAAAAACAGAAGCCATATCATCTGCCATTCTATGCATCTTATCTGGCTTAGTCTTATGTATATTTAACGTATCCATATTAACAACAATTACACGTGTTATTGGATTGATATTTTTAGTCATCGCGATTCTATTTCTATATACCTATTTTAAGAAAAGAAATAGTACAACACTCACAACGCTTATATTAAGTCTGTTCTTATTATCTGCAGGCCTATATATGAGTTTAGACCCTAAGAAATTTATCAGTATTTTGCCTATGCTTGTAGGAATTGTATTGATTATCAATTCCCTATCTCATTTTCAAAAAGTACTACTCTTAAAAGATAATGGATTTGAAAAATGGAAAGTCAATCTTGCAGGAGCTATATTCATTCTAATCATTGGTATTGTGCTACTTATGAAACCCATTCAATCTTTAGACTTTATTTTCTCACTAACAGGAGCCTTCTTAGTTTTAAATGGAATTCTTATCTTTGTAGATCAATATTTCATTCAAAAAACGAATTCATAAATTGAAGTACACCACTCTCATTATTTGTATAGTCGCTTATATATTTAGCGACTTTTTTTGCCTGTGCACTCCCATTTTTCATCGCAACACCATATCCACAAGACGCCAGTAAATCTACATCATTTCCATTATCCCCAAATGCCATTACACTAGAAATGGATACATGTTTCTTTTGACATATATATCGAATGGCTTCAAGCTTACCCACATCCCTTTTACATAATTCAGTCCCAAGTTTTCCTACATCATAAAAGCGATATTCTGGATATTGTTTTTTAAACTTTTTAATCTGAAACCCCACAAAACAAACCTTGTCATAAAACGAATTATTTAACACAACATCCTTTTCAAATTTCGTTTTCTGTAGTGATTTTATATAATGCGAATTCAAAGGAACAAGCGAAAATATCTTCTTAACAATATTCATGACAGAAACATCAAACATTGTATAACCACCATTTTGCCAGACATAACTAATCAAATGATGCTTTTTAGCTTCTTTTGCGATCTCTCTTACTTCATCCTTGGATAAACGAGTAAAACTCTTTGTTTCTCCATCCAAAAAATCATGAATTTCTAAACCGTTTGAACTAGCCACAAAACCTTTGTATTCTCTTAGTTTTAATTTTTTGATAACCTCACCTAATTCTTCATAAAACCTTCCAGTCACGATTCCAACTACAATGCCCTTTTGTTCAAGTTCAATGATTTTATGAATCGTATCATTATCAATATGTTTATGCGAATCATATAGTGTTCCGTCTAAATCAAAAACAATAATTTTAACCATTTTTTACCTCTTCGCTAGAAAACCTACTAAATATATATTATTATAATAGAAAGAAAAGGGGAATAAATAATGAAAATATCTACAAAAGGACGCTATGCCCTTCGTCTACTTATAGATTTAGCTCAACATAATGATTCAGGCTTTATCACACTAAAAGACATTGCCGCAAGACAAAATATCTCAAAAAAATATTTAGAACAAATTGTTCCAATTCTTACTAAGGGCGGAATGGTTCAATCCAATCGCGGTTTTCAAGGTGGATACAAACTATCTAAGAGTCCAGAACAAATCTGTGTATATGATGTATTAGTCGCAACCGAAGGAAACTTATCCTGTGTTGCCTGTCTAGATTCTGATGTAAATACATGTCCTAGAAAAGAAGATTGTGCAACACTTTATATTTATGAAGGATTAAATCAAGTGATTGAAACCTATTTGAAAGGAATCACACTTCAAGATATTTTAAGTCACGAACAAAGCTTTGATTACGTAATCTAAGCTTTTCTTTTACTTTTTGTAAAGATAATATTACAATAATAAATATGAAATGAGGTTAATTTATTATGAAAACTGAAACAAAATGTTTACATGCAGGCTATGAGCCAAAAAATGGTGAGCCTAGGGAAGTTCCAATTTATCAAAGTACTACTTTTAAATATGATTCAAGTCTTCAAATGGGAAGATTATTCGATTTAGAAGACAGTGGATATTTCTATTCACGCCTTCAAAACCCAACGAATGATATTGTCGCAAGTAAGATTGCTGCATTAGAAGGTGGAATTGCCGCAATGCTTACATCAAGTGGACAAGCCGCTAACTTCTTTGCGGTATTCAACATTTGTGAAGCCGGAGATCACTTAATTGCTTCTAGTGCTATCTATGGCGGAACATACAACCTATTTGGTGTGACAATGAAGAAAATGGGTATCGATTGTACATTTGTAGATCCTGAAATCAGTGCAGAAGATCTTCAAAAAGAATTCAAGCCAAACACAAAATGTGTCTTTGGAGAAACAATCACAAATCCAACAGTACGTATTTTCGATATTGAAAAATTTGCGAAAGTCGCACACGCAAACGGAGTTCCATTAATCATCGACAACACATTCGCTACACCAATTATGTGTCAACCAATCCAATGGGGAGCTGATATTGTTACTCACTCAACTACAAAATATATGGATGGACATGCATCTTGTGTAGGTGGTGCTATTGTAGATAGTGGTAACTTTAACTGGTTAGAACACGCAGAAAAATATCCAGGACTAACTACACCGGATGAATCTTATCATGGTATTGTATATGCCGAAAAATTCGGTAAATTAGCATATATCACAAAAGCTACAAGCCAATTAATGCGTGATTTAGGATCAATTCAAGCACCTCAAAATGCATATTATCTAAACTTAGGATTAGAATCATTAGCTGTACGTATGAAGGCACATTGTGCAAATGCACTAGCTGTAGCCAAATATTTAGAAGCCAATGAAGATGTGGCTTGGGTTAAATATGCAGACCTTGAAAGTGATCCTCATCATGAATTAGCTAAGAAATATTGTCCAAACGGAACTTGTGGTGTATTGTCATTTGGATTAAAAGCTGATCGTGATCAAACTGAAAAATTCATGGACAGCTTAAAATTAGCTTCTATCGTAACCCATGTTGCCGACGCTAAAACTTGTCTATTACACCCTGCAAGTCATACTCACCGTCAGATGAGTGAGGAACAATTAAAAGAAGCAGGTGTTGCTCCAGATTTAATTCGTTTCTCTGTAGGGCTTGAAGATGCACAAGACATTATCGATGATCTGCAACAAGCACTTGATGCCATGAAAGCTTAGTCTTTTACAGAATGGAATTTTCCATTCTGTTTTTTTTCGAGTATAATAAGATGTATACAAAAAAGGAGTTGTTTATATATGCCAATCAACATACCCGATGCTTTACCCGCAAAAGACATATTAGAAAGTGAAAAAATCTTTGCGATTGAAGATAAAAGTGCACATAGACAAAGAATCCGACCATTAAAAATCGTAATTCTAAATCTAATGCCTAAAAAAATAGAAACAGAAACCCAAATCTTACGACTCATTTCTAAAAGTGCACTACAAGTTGATATTGATTTTATGATGGTAAAAAACCATGTTTCTAAAAATACAAGCCAAGATCATTTAGTTAAATTCTATACATACTTTGAAAAATTAAAAGATAATTATTACGATGGAATGATCATTACAGGAGCTCCTGTCGAACATCTAGAATATGAAGATGTCGATTATTGGAATGAACTTGAAGAAATCATGGAATGGTCTAAAACTCACGTCTATTCCACACTACATATTTGTTGGGGAGCCCAAGCCGGACTGTATTATCATTATGGAATTCAAAAACATATCTTGCCAGAAAAAGTATTCGGCATCTTCCCAGAACAATTAGTCGATGAATATGACTTTTTAACCAATGGCTTCGACGAAATTCACTATACTCCGCATTCAAGACATACGGCTATTGATGAAGAGGCAGTTAAAAAAGTGAAATGCTTATCCATCCTATCTAAGAATGATGAAATTGGTTCAAACATCATTGTCACAAAAGATTATCGTCAAATCTTTATTCTTGGTCATTTAGAATATGGAAAAGAAACATTAAAAGATGAATATTTCAGAGATTTAAAAGCCAATAAACCCATCCATATTCCATTCAACTATTTCCCGGATGATGATCCAGAAAAAGAACCAATCTTAAAATGGAGAAGCCATGCCAATCTTCTATATCGAAACTGGCTAAACTATGTATATCAATTGACGCCATTTGAAATTGAAGAAATTGGAAAAATAAAAGAACCCATTGGTACGGGTTCTAGAGAAGATCATGGCTATGCCAAGACTTTTACGAAGTAATTTTTTACTTCGTTTTTTTATTCTGCAAACATTGGAGTGGATAAATAACGCTCACCTGTATCTGGCAATAATACAACGATTGTCTTACCCTTGTTTTCTGGGCGTTTTGCGATTTGAATAGCCGCATATGTAGCAGCACCACTTGAAATACCCACTAACATACCTTCATTATGTGCAATTAAGCGACCTGTTTCATAGGCTTGTTCATTTGTGACTGTAAACACTTCATCATATACACTTGTATCCAAAGTATTTGGAACAAAACCAGCACCAATACCTTGAATACCATGAGGACCTGCATGACCTTCAGATAATACTGGACTTGTTGCAGGTTCAACCGCAACCAATTTCACATTTGGATTTTGATCCTTCAAATATTTACCTGTACCACTTACAGTACCACCAGTCCCAACACCGGCAACAAAGATACCAACTTTTCCTTCTGTATCCTTCCAAATTTCTGGACCCGTAGATTCATAATGAGCCTGAGGATTTGATGGATTTTCAAACTGACTTGGAATAAAACTATTTGGTGTAGCTGCAGCCAATTCCTGAGCTTTCGCAATAGCACCCTTCATACCTGCCTTACCATCTGTTAAAACAACTTTTGCGCCATACGCCTTCAACAAATTACGACGCTCTACACTCATTGTTTCAGGCATTGTCATAATAGCCTTATATCCCTTAGCTGCTGCAACAGAGGCAATACCAATACCTGTATTTCCGCTTGTTGGTTCAATCAATGTAGCACCCGGTTTAATCAAACCTTTTTTCTCTGCATCTTCAATCATTTTCTTTGCGATACGATCCTTTACACTTCCAGCTGGATTAAAGAATTCTACCTTCGCAACAACGCTAGCTTCTAAACCTTCTTTTTCTTCGATGTGTGTTAATTCTACTAATGGTGTATTTCCAATTAAATCTGAAATTGCTTTATATACTGTCATTTTCTTTTCCTCCTATTAAACAAATTCAATATTATTTATTTAAAGAGCTACAACATCGCTTCATAATCAGTACCTCCACTTACTATTCCTAGTAACTTTATAGGCATTATAGGGGTTTGTTTTTCCAAAGTCAACAAAAAAGTGATGGAAATTTATCCATCACTAATCCAACAACTCTAACTGATACTCCATCAAACACTCATTGGTTTCATATACACTCTTATGATTCTCAATACAATATATCAATAATGCATCTCTTTTTACCTTTGGATACAACATTCCGTTATTCGATAAAGACAATAAGTTATTTGTCATACGCAAATCTAAACCTAAGCCTAGACTTAACTGAATCACCTTATCTTTGTTGGGAACCTTTGAACCATCAAAGATTTGATACCCATAATTCCTTTGAATCGTTGTCTTCGATAATACTTGTGCCTTAGACATATGCTTAGCATCAATGATATGATTTAAATATTCTGAAAAAGTTAAATCATCTAGACTTTCCATTAAAGTGTTTAATCCATCACTCTTTGTTTCTTGAATTGTTTTTAATAATTGATTTGTTTCTGCCATAATACTTATAATATACACAAGAAAGAGCAATTTATGAAGACTTTACAAATAATTAAACAAGATAACGACAAAACCATTTCATTAGTAGAACACGAAACAACACACACTAAATATATCCAAAAAGAATTAAATTATTATGATAAGACTCTTTATCAAACACTTCAAAAAATAAAGAGTCCTTATTTACCTAAAATATTTGTGGTCCAAGAAAATGACAACCATTTAATTCTAATTGAAGAATATATTGAAGGAAACACTTTGGATCAACAAATTCTTTCAAAAGAAGATGTAAGAAATATTATGCATCAACTATGTGAGTGTTTAAATTCATTACACAAATTAGACCCACCTATCGTTCATCGTGACATCAAACCAGAAAATATTATCTATCACAATAATAAGGTGACACTCCTTGATTTTGGGATTGCACGTTTTTTAGATTCCAAAAAAAATAAAGACACTCTTATCTTAGGCAGTGTTGGCTATGCAGCACCTGAACAATTTGGTTTTCAACAATCCAATCCACAAACAGACATATATGCCTTGGGTAAATTAATGAACTACTTATTGAATGGTTCTTTAGAACATCAAGATAATATACCACTTGATTTAAAACATATCATTATTAAGGCAACTCAATTAGATTATAAGAATCGCTATAATTCTGTTAATGAAATGGACTTAGCTATCCAAGGAAAATCAGTTATTATCCCACCCTTTAATCATGAAACACTTAAATCAAAGCTAGTCTCTCTAGCATGGATTCTATTTATATTTATACTTGTAGTCGATATGGAACCAGGAGACACCATTAAAAATAGCTTTATCAATAAGCTAAGTTGTTTTATGTTTATATATTTCGGTTTATTCCTTTTTTACAACAAGAATCTATTTCATAGATATATGCCAAAAATACCATGGCCCATCCTTTATTCCATTATTTTCTTTCTATTTTTATGTTTAGACGTATGGTTTTTTATGTGGATGGATTCCCTAATTTAAATGTATGCTCGTGGCATACCAAACTTCTTTATATTTTTCTTATACTAAAGAAAAGGAATAAGGAGTATATATGAAAAAGGGTTTAAAAGTATTTTTTGGAGCTGCCATTGTCATAACGGCTGTCGCATGCTCAACTTCAAATAATGAAGTAAAAGACACAAAAGAAAATGTCGTAGAAACAAAGGAAGATACAAGCGTTCCAAAAGAGTATCGTAATGCACTACATAAAGCTGAAAATTACAGTAAAATGATGCACATGTCCAAACAAAGAATTTATGATCAATTAACTTCAGAATATGGAGAAAAGTTTGATGCAGAAGCAGCACAATATGCGATTGACAATTTAAATGTAGACTACAATGAGAACGCATTAAAATGTGGTGAAAACTATAAGAAGACAATGCACATGTCAAAAGCTAGAATTTATGATCAATTAACTTCGGAAAATGGAGAAAAATTCACTGCCGAAGAAGCACAATATGCGATTGATAATATAAAAGCGATTATTTAGAAGCTGCCTTAAAATCTGCCAAGAATTATCAAGAAACTATGAGCATGTCAAAAGATGCCATCTACGATCAGTTGGTAAGTGATTATGGCGAAAAATTTACTGCTGAAGAAGCACAATATGCCATTGATAATTTAGATGACTAATCTTATACTAAAGGCATGAAACTCGCTATATTATTTCCTGGAATTGGATATCATACAGATAAACCATTACTATACTATTCAAAAAAGATATTAAAGAATATGGATTATGAAATCAAAGAAATACAATTTTCAAATCTAGACTTTGACTTAAACAAATCTAAAGATGAAGCGTATAAACAAGCCAAAGATCAAATTGAAAAAATGAATTTAAGCACATATGATTCCATTCTATTTATATCTAAAAGTATTGGAACCTATTGTGCAGCTAAACTTGCCCATGAATATAAGTTAACTGCTAATATCTATTTCACGCCATTAGATTTCACTTTGGAATATCTTCAACAAAAAGATCTAGTGTATTCTGGTACAAAAGATCAATGGGCTAATTTTGATAAGATCGAACAATATTGTATTTATCATCTTATTGAATTTCATAGTATTGTTGATGGAAATCATTCTTTAGAAACAGGAAATATTCAAACAGACATTGAGAATCTGAAACAAATCATGTATCGCGTAGAAACATTTATCCACAGCTTATAAAGCTGTGGATATTTTTAATTGATCTTTTAAACGCTCAAAATAATCCAATTGAAATTGAATACGATCCAACCACAATGCTTGTGCCGTCTTTGTTGTACATGTATAAGAAGCATATTCATTCAATGTCTGTAGCATTGAATCCACATACTGAATCTGTACATCTATAGGTTGTTTACTAAACTGCACGGCTTCTAGTGTTTCATATAGACGATACACACCTACACGATCAATATTATCCGCTTCCTGTACACTTAAAGTAAACGCATTGTATTCCCCTTCAAAATCCGCTTTTAAATCCACATGAATCGCAATCGCAAAACAAATATCATGAATACACTCTTTTGGATAGTCAATCGATTCAAGAAATTCACGAACCATTTTACTCGATACCCTTCCATGATTTTGCCACTCATCCTGCGTTTTGAACTGTGTACAATAACTTACATCATGCAAAAGACACGCAATCATTAAATCCTCTACATTCAACCCTTCTTTTTCGGCAATTTCCTTTCCAATATTTGCGACACGATACGAATGAGCCAAACGATACGTATCCTTTATCTTCAATTTCAAATAGTCTTGAGCCTTGACTAAGTTTTCCATATCTTCATTATACTATTTCTTTCAGAAATTTTCTGAAAAAGGTTTATGTTCATGGTATGATATACGAAAGGAGTTTTTTATTATGAAGTTAAATGTCAATTTAGAAAATCATTCATATCCAATATATATTGAAAGAAACGCAATTCAAAAAGTACATGAATATATTCCTGTATCAAGAAAGATTGCGATCATCACAGATACAGGTGTGCCTGAAAAATGGGTCAATATTGTCAAAGAACAATGTCTGGATTCTTTTGTATGCACGATACCACAAGGAGAACCATCCAAATGTTTTGATCAATATAAATATCTTTTAGAAGAAATGATTCAACACAACATGTCTAGAAAAGATGCGATTATCGCAGTAGGTGGAGGCGTAGTCGGAGATCTTGCGGGCTTTGTGGCTGCAAGCTACATGCGTGGCATTGATTTCTACAACATTCCTACAACCGTATTAAGCCAAGTTGATTCAAGTGTAGGTGGTAAAGTTGCCATAGATATGGGTTCCTATAAAAATATTGTAGGTGCTTTTTGGCAACCTAAAACCGTTATTATCGATTCAAACGTATTATCGACTCTTTCCCTTCGCCAACAACACAACGGTCTTTGTGAAGCACTTAAAATGGGGCTAATTCTAGATGATCATTTAGTCTCTTTATTTGAACAAGACACATTAGATATCGATGCGATTATTACGCGTTCCATTGAATTAAAGCGTGACGTTGTTCAACAAGACGAACGAGAAAGTAATCTTAGAAAGATTCTAAACTTTGGACATACCATTGGACATGCCATTGAATCGGCATATGGATTAAATACATATCTTCATGGCGAATGTGTAGCGATGGGTATGTTGTTCTTTATTGAAGATAAGCCATTAAAACAACGTGTATTAAATATATATAAGAAGCTAGATTTGCCTCAAGTGCCAGACTATGATACTTCCACATTATTAGAATATGTGACTCATGATAAGAAAAGCAGTCATAATACCGTATCTACAATTCTAGTAAAACAATCTGGTACTTATATCATCAAAGAACTTTCTTTTGAAGACATACAAAACGTATTAGAAAGAGGACCATATGAAAAATAACTTTGGTACAAATATATCTTGGACATTATTTGGTGAAAGCCACGGTCCTGCCATCGGCATCACATTAGATGGTCTTCCTGCAGGCTTTCAAGTGGATATGGAACAAATCAAAGCTGATATGGATAAGCGTAAGGCAACGGGTAAGATTTCAACACAAAGACATGAAGCTGATGAAGTGCATATTATTTCTGGAATGTATAACGGGTATACAACAGGTACGGCACTTACAATTATCATTGAGAATCAAAATACTAAATCAAAAGACTATTCTGCCTTCCATGGAAGATTACGTCCTGGACATGCTGATTTTACTGCCTTTGAAAAATACAATGGCTACCAAGACTATCGTGGAGGTGGACACTTTTCTGGAAGACTTACCGCATGCATTGTAGCTGCCGGAAGTATTTGTAGACAAATTCTAAAATCACAAGGAATCGTAATCGGTTCTCATATAGAAAGTTTATACACATTGTCGGATATTCCTTTTAGTCAAGACTATGATCTTTTAGAAAAACAGATCTTTGAAGTCAATGAGAAAACATTTGCGGTTATTGATGATCAAGTTAAAGATCAAATGATTCAAGAAATTGAAAAGGCCGCAAGCGAAGGTGATTCATTAGGTGGTATTTTAGAAACGGCTATTATAGGACTTCCTGCAGGACTAGGAGAACCGTTCTTTGATTCTGTAGAAAGTATTTTGTCCCACTTAATTTTCTCTGTGCCAGCCGTCAAAGGTGTATCTTTTGGTGAAGGATTTGGCTTTGCGAAACTAAAAGGATCTCAAGCCAATGATGCTTTCCGTTTTAATAATAAGATTGAAACACAAACAAATCATAATGCCGGCATCAATGGTGGCATCACAAATGGAATGCCAATAATCATTCATACTTGCATAAAGCCAACACCATCAATTTTTAAAACACAAGAATCTGTGGATTATCTTTCAAAAGAAAATGTCAATCTTCAAATCCAAGGAAGACATGATCCATGTATCTTACACCGTGCAAGAATCGTTGTAGATAGTGTTGTCGCATTTGGATTATTAGATCTATATATGTCTAGGCTTGCCGTTAAGCCACTTCAGGGGGATTTTGAATGAAAGTAAAAGTAACACCAAGTAAAGTAAGTGGAAACATAAAAATACCTGCATCCAAATCTATGGCGCATAGAGCATTAATCTGTGCCTCATTAAGTAATGGTACAAGTATTGTTTCCAATGTCACAAACTCAAAAGATATTGAGGCAACCGTTGGCTGCATGAAAGCTTTGGGAGCTAAAATTCAACAAATCGATGAAACTACGTATAAAGTAACTGGTACAAACCTTTTCAAACAAGCAGGAAACATTACGTGTAATGCGAATGAATCCGGTTCAACTTTACGTTTCTTGATTCCACTTGCTGCATGTACAAACGCCAAAGTCAAATTCTTAGGTCAAGGAAGATTACTTCAAAGGCCTATGGATGTATATGCGAATGAATTTAAGGAACAAAACATTGAATTTAATCAATCGGATAAAGAAATCATTGTGAGTGGAAATCTAAAAGCGAAAGATTATGTTGTACAAGGAGATATCTCAAGTCAGTTTATTACAGGTTTCATGTTTGTACTACCATTATTAAATCAAGATAGTACACTTACAATCACTGAACCTTATGAATCGAAGAGCTATGTCAATCTAACAATTCAAATGTTAGCTAAATTTGGCATTGAAATCATTGAAACAAGTTCAAATTCATATTTAATCAAAGGAAACCAACACTATAAAGCACAAGATGTTTCTGTAGAAGGAGACTTTTCTCAACTTGCGTTCTTTGCGGTATTAGGCACCTTAAATAATACTCTTTCATGTTCCAATATGGATATGCAAAGTAAACAAGGTGATAAAGCCATTTTAGATTGTATTCCTAGTTATACAAGTGAAAAGGATACTGTCACTTTCACAAAAAAACAGCCGATGCCACAAACCATCGACTTATCCAACTGTCCAGATCTAGGTCCTATTTTATGTGTTTTGGCAAGTTATACAAATGGTGAAACAAATATTGTGAATGCTGCACGTTTACGCATGAAGGAAAGTGATCGTATTGAGGCAATGGAAACCGAGCTTAAAAAATGGGGTGTGGACATTACTTCTACATTTGATTCCATTCAAATTCATGGTAAAGAACAGTATAAATCAAATAACACAATCGAAATCTTTGGACACAATGACCATCGTATCGTTATGGCCATGACTGTATTTGGATTATGTGCAGATTCTGAATGTATTATTGATGATGCTCAAGCCATCACAAAGAGTTACCCTACTTTCTTTGAAGATATTCAAAGTCTAGGTGGAAAGGTCGAAATTCTATGACAAACATTGCGATTATCGGACTTGGATTAATGGGCGCAAGTTTTGCGAAGAAACTAACACACTTAAACTACAACGTGTATGGTATTGATGTTTCCAAACAAACGATCGATAAAGCCAAAGAATTAAATATTATTGTAGATGGCAGCACAAATCCTTTAGATGTCATTTCAAAGTGTGATACATTTATCTTTTGTCTATATCCAACTAAAATTCTTCCTTGGATTGAAGTCTATCAGAATGATATTCCTAAACATTCGTTATTGATGGACATCAGTGGTGTTAAGACCAACATTGTCAAACCGATTCAAGATGTATTACGCGAAGATCTTGAATTATTGAGTATTCACCCTATGTGTGGTAGAGAATCTCGTGGTATAGAATTTAGTGATGAGACTATTTTTAAAGGTTCAAACTTTATTCTTGTTCCTACTCAGAAGAATAAAAATGAAACAGTTGAAGCCGTAAAAGAATTAGCTCATAAAATGGAATTTGGTAGAATTTGTACATTATCTATTGAAGAGCATGATAAAATGATTGGCTTTTTATCTCAATTGACCCATGTGATTGCGGTATCCTTAATGAATACGCATGATAATGCTCATCTTGTAGAATATACAGGAGATAGCTTTCGGGATTTAACGCGTATTGCGAAAATCAATGAAGATCTATGGACTGAATTATTTATCATGAATAAAGATATCTTATTAGATGAAATCAATCAGTTTATCGATTCAATCTCTCACTTTAGAGATTCTTTAGAACAAGAAGATACACAAGAAATGAAGCGTCTATTCATTCAATCTACAAAGCGTAGAGATAAATTTAATAAAACCGATGCGAAGAAGAGATAATCCTCCAATGTCATTAAGTTAAGAAATGACGGCTTCGAGGGGAACACAAAAAATGTGCTCCTCTTTTTTTTATGGAAAATT
>NZ_CAKVJB010000003.1 GCF_934754935.1 uncultured Holdemanella sp.
GGTGATGTAAAAGTGTGTAGAGCATTAGATGAAATGTTTGAAGAATCAACAAACAAAGGAATCCAGATGGGTATCAAACAAGGCATTGAACAAGGTATCGAACAAAATCGATTTGAAGTATACCAAACTATGCTAGAAAAAGGATTTAGTGTCAAAGCTATCGCATCGATCTTTTCGGTGAGTGAAGAGTCGATTAAAAAGCTATTGATGAAAGCTTAATTTAGAATGGATGCACATATCGCATCCATTCTTTACAAGAAAAGTGAAAAGGGTGATGTAAAAGTGTGTAGAGCATTAGATGAAATGTTTGAAGAATCAACAAACAAAGGAATCCAAATGGGTATTAAACAAGGGCTTGAACAAGGCATTGAACAAGGCTTTGAGCAAGGCATTGAACAAGGTATCGAACAAAATCGATTTGAAGTATACCAAACCATGCTAGAAAAAGGATTTAGTGTCAAAGCTATCGCATCGATCTTTTCAGTGAGTGAAGAATCAATCAAAAAGCTATTGATGAAAATTTAGATGTTGTAGTATAATTTCATTGGGAATGAAGTTCTCCCTTAGTTTAAAAACTAAAACCGCTTTTATAAGCTGATGACTTCTGTGTTTTTTTAACGCGGAAACCATCAGCTTTTCTGCGTTTTGAAAGGAGAGATAAAATGCTGATCAGTTTATCTTATATTTTTCTTGTGGGCATGTTTTTGTCTTGGTTATGCAAAAAGGTGGGATTACCCGGATTATTAGGAATGATATTTACTGGGATACTTTTAGGGCCTTATTGTCTTGGCTTGATTGATTCATCACTATTAAACATATCTAGTGAATTAAGAAAGATTGCGTTGATTATTATATTGATGCGTGCTGGATTGAATCTAGATTTAAGTGATTTAAAAAGAGTAGGAAGACCTGCCATATTGATGTGTTTTGTGCCAGCCTGTTTTGAGATGGTTGGAATGATTTTGTTGGCGCCAAAATTATTAGGTCTCTCTTTACTAGATGCTGCTATTATGGGAAGTGTTGTTGCAGCTGTGAGTCCTGCAGTCATCGTTCCGAAAATGTTACAACTTATGGATGAAGGATATGGAACGAAAGAAAGTATTCCCCAATTGATTTTGGCAGGAGCTAGTGTAGATGATGTATTTGTGATTGTGATGTTTACAGCATTTCTTGGCTTAGCCCAAGGAGAAAGTATAAATGTTTTAAGTTTTGTGAATATTCCACTATCTATTTTAACAGGAATACTATTTGGTTCTTTGTTGGGTAAAGGACTAGCAATTTTCTTTAAGACAAACCATATGCGAGATACAGTCAAAATTCTAATTTTATTAAGTATCGCATTTATTCTAGTGACACTTGAAGATGCGTTGCCAATTCCATTTTCAGGATTAATTGCGATTATGTTTATGGGGATTTTTCTACAAAGAAACCATTCGGTTGCCTCCAAACGATTGTCAGTTAAATTTAATAAGCTTTGGGTTGGTGCAGAAGTCTTATTATTTGTATTAGTGGGTGCTTGTGTAAATATATCTTATGCATTAAAAGCAGGTGTGATGGCTATTCTGTTGATATTTGGAGCACTTGTATTTAGAATGCTTGGTGTATTTATTTGTTTACTAAAAACATCACTAACAAAATCAGAACGCTTATTTTGTATGATTGCTTATTGCCCAAAGGCAACCGTACAAGCTGCAATTGGATCTGTTCCTTTAGCTTGTGGTCTTGGATGTGGTCAAATTGTATTGACAGTTGCCGTTTTATCCATCTTGATTACAGCTCCATTAGGAGCATTTCTAATTGAACATACATACAAGAAATGGTTAAAAAAAGAACAAAGATGAATTAATCTTTGTTCTTTTCATATATAACTTTTAATCCTTTGAAGATTAAGTTTGGATCATACACATCAATGGATTTTGTGTAGCTACAAACGATTCTTCCTAAACCACCAGTCGCAATAACTTTCATGTCTTTGCCGACTTCTTTTTTAAATTGAGCAATCGTATATTCAACTCCACCCAAGAATTGATAGAAGACACCCGCTTGCATTTCTGTTTGTGTATTTCTTGCCAAAATGGTTTTTGGACGTTTGATTTCAATTTCAGGAAGTTGTGCTGTTTGTCCCCATAATGCATTAGCACCTGTTTCAATACCAACACCAATGGCACCAGCTTTAAAACAACCGTTTTCATCTACATAATCATAAGTTGTAGCTGTTCCAAAATCGGCAACTAGAATAGGTCCTCCATATTCATTAAATGCACCAGCACAATCTGCGATACGGTCTGCACCAACATTTCTTGGGTTTTCTAATTGAACACTGATTCCACTTTTGATTCCAGGACCTACAATAAGAGGCTCAATGCCTACGAATTTTTTGATTCCATTTGTGAAAGAGTGCATTACCTTTGGAACAACACTTGAAACAATAACTGCATCAATTTGTTTTTCGTGTACATTTGAACGATCCAAGAAGTTTTTCAACATAAAACCATATTCATCACTCGTTCTTCGTACTTTTGTAGTTAATCGGTATGTACCAATTAAATCATCCTTATCAAAAATACCGATAGTTATGTTTGTATTTCCAATGTCTACTGTTACAAGCATATTATTTCTCCATCTCAATTTCTTTCATTGTTTCTAGAATTATATATCCCAATTCTTCTTTTGAACATTTAGGTAAATGTTTTGATTCATTTTTTCTAAGTAAAGTTACAACATTTGTATCTGTTTGAAAACCAGCACCACTCGTGAATAGATTATTCGCAATCAACATATCACAATTTTTAGCTTCCAATTTTTTTCTAGCATTTTCTTCTAAATTTTGTGTTTCCATCGCAAAACCACAAATGACTTGATTGTCTTTTTTGTGCTGTCCAATATAAGCTAAAATATCAGGGTTTTTCACAAAATGGAAAGTAACTTCCTCATCTGACTTTTTGATTTTTTGATCTGCAACTATTTCAGGTCTATAATCCGCAACAGCCGCCGCCATAATAATATAGTTTTGATCATCGAGTCTTGATGTGATCGCATCAAACATTTCTTGAGCACTTGTTACATGAATCATATTTACATCATTAAGATCCTCTAAAGCCGTAGGACCTGCAACTAATGTTACATTCGCTCCTAGTGCTTTGGCAGCTTTGGCAATCGCATATCCTTGTTTACCACTTGAATGATTGCTTAAAAAGCGAACAGGATCTAAAGCTTCTTGAGTAGGCCCTGCAGAAACTAAAACATTCTTTCCTTTTAATGTTTGTTCCATTTCAAATTCATGATCAATGGCAGCTACAATATCTTGTACATCCGCAAGCTTACCTTTTCCAGTGTCATTACATGCCAAATGACCTACAACAGGTTCTACAAACTTATATCCAAGCTCTTTGGCAAGTTTGATATTTCTTTGAGTGACCTCATTTTCATACATATGAACATTCATTGCCGGACAAATTAATTTTTTTGTATGACAAGCCAAGAATGTTGTTGAAACAATATCATCCGCAATTCCATGGACGACTTTGGCAATAATATTGGCAGTCGCAGGAACTAATACCATGATATCGGCCCATTTAGCTAAAGTAATGTGGGCAATTGGATCTTCGTTTGTTTCATCAAATAAAGAAACTTCACATTTATGTTTACTTAAAGATTCAAAGTTGATTGGTTTGACAAATTCTTGTGCATGTTTTGTCATGACAACCTTGATTTCATAATCTTTTTTGGATAATTTACTGACAAGATCACAAGCTTTATAGGCTGCGATTCCGCCAGACACTCCTATAACAACATGTTTTTTTTCCATGATTGATTCTCCTTTGTGAATAAAATCACGTATTGATTTTTCACTAAGACATTATCCCATATGAATCCATCGTTTTCAAGCAACAATAAAGTATTCATTAAGGATATTTTAACTTCTAAAACCTAAATTTTAAAAAAGTGTTTATTTTTCTTAGCATATGGTAAAATGAACGCATGAAAATAATTGTTGCGTGTGACTCTTTTAAAGGATGTATGTCCTCAAAAGAAGTTGAAGAAAGTATAAAAAAAGGAATATTAAAGGCAAATGATACACATGAAGTTTTAACTTTTCCTATGGCTGATGGTGGTGAAGGGACGGCCATGGTGTTTTGTGATATTATCCAAGGAAATGCAATTGATGTATTAACTGTGGATGCCTATGGTAAAAATGTATTTACGAAATATTGTATTTCTAAAGATGGGAATTTAGCCGTAATGGATGTTGCTAGTTGCATCGGGTTGAATATGACGCCAAAAGAGAAAAGAAATCCAATGATTGCTTCTAGTCGTGGCGTAGGTATTATGATGAAGGATGCACTTTCTAGAGGATGTAAAAAAATCATTATTGGTTTAGGTGGAAGTGCAACGAATGATGGCGGTATGGGAATTTTAAATGAATTTGGTGTTCGTTTTTATAATTCAAAAAGAGAATTACTTATACCAAGTGTATATGCCCTTAGTCAAATTGCCTTTATTGATAAGCGTTATGCAAGACTTCCAAAAGATGTAGAAATTATTTGTGCTTGTGATGTAAAGAATCGCTTGTTAGGCAAAAATGGAGCTACTTATGTTTTTGGTAAACAAAAAGGTATTTATTTAAATCAAATGTCCGAAGTTGAAAAAGGGATGGCTCACTATTGTACGAAATTAAAACAAACTTTTCATGTAGATGTAAATGAATATGAAGGCTCAGGCGCAGCCGGAGGTATTGGCTCCGTATTATTAGGTGTCATGAAGGCTAAAAAATTTTCAGGTATCGATTTAGTTGTAGAATATTCAGGATTAAAAGATCGTCTTCAAGATGCTGATTTAGTCATTACTGGAGAAGGACAAACTGATGCTCAGACATTATATGGAAAACTACCTTTAGGTATTGCACATTTGGCAAGATCTTATAATGTTCCATGTGTTTGTTTAAGTGGAGCTTTAGGCTTAGGCTATCAATCACTATATGATGAAGGTATGATAGGTATTTTTTCGAGTGCCGATCGTGCCATGTCTTTTCAAATGGCTCTACAAACAGGAAGTGAAAAATTAGAGGCATTAGCTTTTAGCTTAACTAGACTTATAGATGGAATTAGAAAGTAGGTTTTTAGATGAAAAAGATAATAACATTACTATGTACATTTGTGCTTTGTATAGGGCTTGTTGGGTGTGAATCGAAAACGCCTTTTGAAATTAAAGAAATCAGTGCAACAAAACTACAAAAAAAATTAGACAATAAAGATTCATTTGTGTTAATTATTGAAAGAGAGAATTGTCCTTATTGTGAGGCTTTACAAGAGTATATCGATAAAACGAAAGATGAACATCCAAATTTAGTCTTATATAAGATTGATTCAACAGACTATGGCTTTAGTAAAATCAGTCAGGATTCTAAGCAGCTACAAAGTTCTACAAAAGATGGAAAGATTCTTTTGGATATGGCTCCATATTTTCTATATACACCAACGTTATATGTGATTCAAAATGGTAAGGCAAAACATGCCGGAATTGGATATAACGAAAGCGATAATTCAATTAGTTTATGGGATGTAGATTCAACTATTGATTTTGATTTGGCAGACACACAAGAATTTTGGGAGTTTTTAGAAACATATGAATAAGAAGAATATTACGATTATTGCGACAGGTGGAACGATTGCCGGACGTGGCAGTGTAGGTAAAAGTGCAAATTATCAAGCAGGTACATTTGATGTGGAAGAAATTGTACAGAGTATTCCGCAAATTCGTGATTTGGCAAATCTAAATACGATTCAATTATACAATGTAGATTCTAATGATATGGGACTAGATAAATGGGTTGAATTAAGAAAAATTTGTCATGAATTAGAAAAAGATCGCTATGTAGATGGAATTGTCATTACACATGGAACGGACACTCTAGAAGAAACAGCCTTCTTTTTAAATTTGACTTTAGCATGTCACAAGCCTGTTGTCTTAACTGGATCAATGCGTCCTGCAACGGCAACAAGTGCAGATGGGCCAATGAATTTATATCAAGCAGTAGCTTTAGCATGTCATATGGAAGCTTGGCAAGCTGGTGTTTTAGCTGTTATTTCAGATACGATCTACTCAGGAAGGGATTTACAGAAAACAAATAGTTATAAAACAGATGCGTTTAAAATGGGAGAATTTGGATCTTTAGGCTATATGCGTGACGATCATGTATACTTATTAAATTCACCATTTAAGAAGCATACATTTCAAACGATTTTTTCAAAAATGGAATTTGAAGATTTGCCGAAAGTAGAAATTTTCTATGTACATACAGACTCGGATCCAGAATTATTAGAATTTATGTTAAATAAGTATGATGGTTTAGTTTTAGCAGGTACAGGTTCCGGAAATTATCCTACAAAGATAAAAGAGGTTTTAGAAAATTATACAGGAGATTGCACAATAGTTCGTGCAAGCCGTGTATTAGAAGGGGCTGTTTTTGATTCAGATGTGTTTGATTCTAAAAGAGTCACCATTCCTGCTTACAAATTTTCAGCGCAGAAGGCAAGAATTTTATTGATGCTTGCGCTAAGTTGTACTAAAAACCATGAAACAATCAAATCTTTCTTCCAAGAATATTGAAAAAACTTTTCTTGTATTGTAAATAATTTTGTAAATGCTATAATATTTAATAGACTATTACAAGACAGGAGGTTATTATGCAGCAATTAGAAAATAATGCATTTTTTTGGCAAAAGTTAGATACACTTCTATTATCAAGCAGTTGTACAATTGACCGTCCAAAAGGAAGTGCTCATTATAAATTCACTAATTTGATTTATCCTGTAGACTACGGTTTTCTTTCAGATACATTTGGCTCAGATCAAAAACCAATTGATGTTTTCAAGGGTTCAGTCGCAACAAATAATGTGGATGCGATTGCGATTACAGCAGATATTCTGAAAAAGGATTGTATTGTTAAATTATTAGTGGGTTGTACAGAAGAAGAAACAATGCGTATTCTAGAATTCTTAGATCAAACAGAATTCCAAAAGGCAATTTTAGTACGTAGAGGTAATGAGACACCTTCTTGGTCCAACAACGATTAAAGAATGAAAGACAAGTCTTAGGATTTGTCTTTTTTCTGTGCATTTTAATGGAAAAACAAAGTTAGTTGTTTTAGAATAAAGACAGATAGGAGGTCTTTATTATGGAATTAAAAGGATCTAAAACAGAAAAGAATTTAATGGCTGCTTTTGCGGGTGAATCTCAGGCATGTGTTAAGTATCAATATTATGCTTCACAAGCTAAAAAAGATGGTTATGTAAAGATTCAGAACATTTTCACGGAAACATCAAATAATGAAAAAGAACATGCTAAATTATGGTTCAAGGCTTTGCATGGTGGAAAAGTACCTACAACGACAGAAAACTTAAAGGATGCAGCTGCAGGCGAAAACTATGAGTGGACAGATATGTATGCAACCATGGCTAAAGAAGCTCGTGAAGAAGGCTTTGATGATATTGCTGCCTTGTTTGAAGGTGTAGGCGCTATTGAAAAACATCATGAAGCTCGTTACAAAGCTATGTTGAAAGATGTAGAAGAAGACGCAATGTTTAAAAAAGATACTTCTACAGTATGGATTTGTTTAAACTGTGGACACATTCATTATGGTGAAACAGCTCCAGAAGTATGCCCAGTGTGTAACCATCCACAAGCTTATTTCCAAGAATTAAAAGATCATTACGAATAATAATATCTCAAGACAGCTTCGGCTGTCTTTTCTTATCCTTGAAAGTTGTGCTAAAATAATTCTATGGAAATAATAGAGGCAATTGAAAAATTAAAAGATAGTCATGCACTTGTATGTTTAGAAAATCGTGCTTTGATCAAAATGGAAAAAGATAAGATATATATATGGCATAGTCAATGGCATTCAAAACTTTCAAAAAATGATTTTATTTCATTATTTCAACAGAATACCTTTGAAGTTTATGAAAATGATCATGGTATAGATATGGAAAAAGATGAAGAGTATTATGCATGGCGTAATCGTTACTTGTAGAAAGGATATATTTTATGATAGGAATCGTTTATAGTTCAAAAACAGGAAATACACAATCTTTGGCAAACAGCTTGAATTTTATGGAGTCAAAATATTGTGTATCTGTAGAAAACGCAAAAGATTTAGAACCCGTAGATTTATTATGCATTGGATTCTGGTGTGACAAGGGAGATTGTGATAATCAAATGAAACAATATCTTTCTACACTACGAAATCAAAATGTTTTCTTGTTTGGAACAGCTGGCTTTGGTAAGTCTAAGGAATATTTTGAGATGATTTTAAATCATGTAAAGAGTCATTTGGATGCGTCCAATTGTGTAAAGGGAACTTGGATGTGCCAAGGAAAGATGCCTTTGGCAATTCGTGCAAAGTTTGAATCAAATCCAGAAATGTTGAAGAATTTTGATGAGGCTTTAAAACATCCAAATGATAAGGATGTAGACAACTTAATGAAATCTGTAAATGAAGCGTTGTAGAGAACGCTTTTTTTCATTTTGACATATCTCTTATATTATATTGACTTTACAACTGTCTTGTCAGATGTAAAGTCTGGGTGTATAATTCAAAACGGTAAAATTTTTAAGGGAGGAAAAATTCCATGTCTTTAAAGGAAGATGTATTGAAATTAAAAAAGGAAAAAAATGCGATTATCTTAGCGCATTATTATGTAGATGGAGCTGTACAAGATGTAGCTGATTTTGTCGGAGATTCTTATGCTTTGGCAAAGAAAGCTAAAAATACAGATGCAGATATTATTGTATTTGCGGGCGTTAAATTTATGGGTGAAAGTGCCAAAATGTTAAATCCAGAAAAGAAGGTATTAATGCCAGATTTAAATGCAGATTGTCCAATGGCACATATGGCCAGTCAAGCTGTCATTAAGAAGATGAAAGAAGAATATGAAGATTTAGCAGTTGTATGTTATATCAACTCAACAGCTGAGTTAAAAACAATGGCCGATATTTGTGTAACTAGTTCAAATGCCGTGAAGATCGTTCGTTCACTTCCAAATAAAAATATTTTCTTTATTCCAGATGGAAACTTGGGTGCTTATGTAAAGAAACAAGTACCTGAAAAGAATATTATCTTAAATGATGGATATTGTATTACGCATAAGCGTGTGACCTTAAAAGATGTTGAAAAAGCACGTGAAGAACATCCAAATGTTCCAATTATTGTTCATCCAGAGTGTGTTAATGAAGTGGTTGAGGCAACTGATTTTGCGGGAAGTACTTCAGAATTGATTCAATATACAGTGGACAATCCAAGTAAAGAATTTGTGATTGGTACGGAACTTGGTGTGCTTCATGAAATGCAGTTGAAATCACCAGATAAAACTTTCTATCCTTTAACAGATAAATTGATCTGTATGAACATGAAGAAGGTATCTTTAGAAAAGGTTTATGATTGTTTGTTGAATGAGACAAACGAAGTGTTTGTAGATGAAGAAGTGAAGGCTATGGCTGAAAAGTCATTAGATAGAATGTTGGAGTTGGCAAAATAGTATGGAAAAGTTAGAGGCAGATATAGTTATTGTTGGAACAGGTGCAAGTGGATTATTTGCAGCTTTACATGTTCCAAGTGATAAAAAGGTCATTATGTTGACAAAATCAGATGCCGAAAATAGTGATTCATTTTTAGCACAAGGTGGAATTTGTGTATTAAGAGATAAGAATGATTTTGATTCTTTTATGGAAGATACCATGAAGGCAGGGCATTACGAAAATCGTAAAGAATCTGTTGAAATCATGATCAATTCAAGTCGTGGCATTATCAATGAGTTGATAGGATATGGTGTAGATTTTGCGACAAAAGATGGCAAATTAGATTATACGCGTGAAGGAGCACACTCTAAACCACGTATTTTATTCCATGAAGATATTACAGGAAAAGAAATCACATCGACTTTACTAGAAGCAGTTCGCAAGTTAGAGAATGTTACAATCATGGAATATGTAACAATGACAGATATTATTGAAAAAGATAATGTTTGTTTCGGTGTTTTGGCAAAAGATGCCAACAACAATGAAATGTACATTGAGGCAGGTTATACGATCTTTGCGTGTGGAGGAATTGGAGGATTGTATGATCATTCAACAAATTATCCACACTTAACAGGAGATGCGATTGCGATTGCAATCCAGCATGGAATCAAACTAGAAAATGTGGATTATGTACAGATTCACCCAACAACTTTATATACAAAGAAAAAAGGAAGAGCCTTCCTTATTAGTGAATCGGTTCGTGGTGAAGGGGCTAGACTTTATGGAAAAGATGGAAACCGTTTTGCGAATGAAGTGTTGCCACGTGATGTCATGACACAAAAGATTCGTGAACAAATGAAGAAGGATGATATGCCTTATGTTTGGATGGACATGACTGTTTTAGGTGAAGAAGTCATCAAGAATCATTTTCCTCACATTTACGAAAAGTGTTTAGAAGAAGGCTATGACTGTACAAAAGAATGGATTCCAGTTACACCAGCCCAACACTATTTTATGGGTGGAATCCATGTAGATAAAGATTCGCGTACTTCTATGTCACATTTATATGCGGTAGGAGAAACAAGCTGCAATGGTGTCCATGGAAAAAATCGTTTGGCTAGCAACTCATTACTTGAATCTTTAGTATGGGGTAAAAGAGCTGTTGTTGATTTATTGAAAAAGGAGCCGGCTTATACAAATGATTTTGATCATTTGGCAAATGTGACTAAATCACATCAGTTGTCAAATCAAGAAAAAATGTATCATGATATGGTACTTGAAGAAATAGAAAGAGAGAGACAAGCTCGTGGATAAGAATACAATGCGTTTAAATGTGGATCATTTATTGATCCAAGCTTTGCAAGAAGATATTACAAGTGAAGATGTTTCAACAAATGCAGTGATGCCTTCCTATCAATATGGGCAGGTACAATTGATTTGTAAAGAAGATGGTATTATTGCAGGTCTTGAAGTATTTGAAAGAGTCTTTTATTTGTTAGATGAAAAAATGAAAGTAAAATTCTATGTAAAAGATGGGGATGCAGTTAAAAATGGTCAATTATTGGCCGAAGTATCTGGGGATGTTCGTGTTCTTTTATCAGGTGAAAGAACGGCTTTGAATTATCTTCAAAGAATGAGTGGAATTGCCACATATACAAATCGTGTCGCATCTTACTTAAAGGGTTCAAAGACAAAATTATTGGACACAAGAAAAACAACGCCAAATATGCGTGTGTTTGAAAAATATGCAGTGCGTGTTGGTGGTGGAAATAACCATAGATACAATTTATCAGATGGTGTTATGTTAAAGGATAATCACATTGCGGCAGCTGGTTCTATCACAAATGCAGTTAAGATGGCAAAGGATTATGCTTCTTTTGTTCGTAAGATTGAAGTAGAAGTTGAAACTTTAGAACAAGTAAAAGAAGCTGTTGAAGCAGGCGCTGATATTATCATGTTAGATAACATGAGTGTTGAGGACATGAAAAAGGCAATCGAAATCATTGATGGAAGAGCTGAGACAGAATGTTCAGGAAATGTTACGAAAGAGAACATTGAAAAGCTAACTGCATTAGGTGTGGATTATATTTCAAGTGGTGCCTTAACGCATTCAGCACCAATTTTGGATTTGTCTTTAAAAAATTTGCAGGTGAAGTAAATGGAAAAGGAAGCTAGACTTCAAGCCATTTATGACACGATTTCAAAAAGTGAAGGACCGGTTTCTGGAACAGCGCTTTCTAAAAAGTTTAATGTTTCAAGACAAGTTATTGTGCAAGATATTGCCTTGTTGAAGGCAAGAAATGTGCATATTTATGCGACACACAAAGGATATGTATGTTCACCACAAAGAGTTCGTAAAGTATTTTCTTGTTTCCATTTGAATGATCGTATGGAAGAGGAGATGAATGCCATCGTAGATTGTGGTGGCTGTATTGAAAATGTATTTGTCAAACATGATGTGTATGGTAAGTTAGAAGCTACAATGAATATTAGTTCTAGAAAACAAGTCAAGGAATTCATTGATTCTATTTCACAGAATCAGGCAAAACCTTTAACGGATCTAACGAGTGGATATCATTGTCATACGGTGAGTGCACGATCACAAGAAGATTTAGATTCAATTGAGGAATCATTAAGAAAACTTCATATTTTACAAGAGGCCTAAGGGCCTCTTTTATGATAGAATGAATTTAGAAAGTAGTGATTATTATGGAACAACCACCTAAATTTATGCCCGATAAAGAATTGAGTAAAGTTGGAGGCTCATTATGGCTATATATTATTATGCAGCTGACACTCTCTTTTTTGTTTAGTTTTGTAGCTATGCCTTTGATCATGTATTCTTTGTATTATGATTATTCCGCAATCAATGCCTGTATTGAAATGTTTATTTCTTTTATATCCGGAATCATCCTGTTATGGTTTATGAGTAATTCTTTTAAAAGAAGTATCAAAGATTTGAAGTTTACATTTAAACCTAAAGAGACAATCGATACCCTTGCAATGATGTATTTTTTGAATTATGCGATTGGCATTATCGGTGCTTTATTATCAAAATTTGGATTGCCAGACACAAGCCCAGATTTCTCGTTAAATGGAAGTTTGTTGTATAACACTTTTACTTTTGTTAGTGTTGTCGTACTTGCACCTATCTTTGAAGAATTGATATTTAGAGGTATGATTTTAAATCATTTAACTAAATATAATAAAATGTTTGCGGTCATTGTGACTTCTTTATTATTTGGATTGTTACACTTGAATATTACACAAGCTATACCCGCTTTCTTTATGAGTCTAGTGCTATGTTACATGTATGTACAAACAGATAGTATATTAGTGACAATATTAGCTCATGCGGGTAATAACTTTCTAGCTCTAATGTCGGCTTATTCAAATAATATTTTGATTACAGTTTTAGTACTTGCGCTTGTAATCTATGGATTGATTACAGTAATCTTAAGATCAAAAGAAGTGAATGCATTTATTAAAGAAGAGAAGACAAGTGAGAATTGGTATGCGAGATTCTTTAAACGAATCCCAAATCTTTTATATTTAATATTTACAATTCTTTGGATCATCATTTCATTATTTATAAATATGTTTTAAAAAAGAGGACATCTCCTATTTGGAAATGTCCTTTATTGGTTGTTCTTCTTTAATTCATCAAACTTTTGCTTCATTGTAGGATTGTTACGTGTTAAACGCTTGATTGTAAGATCCTCTGCCTTGTTGTTAGCAAGCTGTAATTGTCGCTCACTTGATAGTAAGGCTTCTTTTGTCTTTTGAAGATGTGAAATTGTTTTATCAATTTCTCCAATAGCGTCGTTGAATCTTTTAGAAGCTAATTCATAATTTCTTGAGAATTTTTGTTTAAAATCATTCATATTCTCTTCAAAGTGTGTAATATCAATATTTTGATTACGCATCAACTGTAATTCATTCTTATACTGCATTGAATTGAATGCAGCATTTCTTAAAATCGTGATCATCGGAATAAAAAACTGTGGACGAATTACATACATCTTAGGATAACGATGCGATTTATCAACAATACCCGTATTATATAAATCGTTTTCTGGCTCTAACATAGAAACAAGAACAGCATATTCGCAATTCTTTTCATTGCGATCCTTATCTAATTCTTTTAAGAAATCTTCATTTTTATGTTTTGTAGCCGTTTTGTCATTTTCATTTTTCATTTCAAACATAATAGAAATGATTTCTACACCATTCTCATCTAACTCACGATAGATATAGTCACCCTTTGATCCTGTACGAGCATCATTGTCTTTTTCAAAGTATGCATTTTGAAAACCAGTCGCACGAAGCTTATTGAATTCAATTTCACAATGTTGTTCTAAAGATTCACCAATCATTTTAGTAGATTGTTTTAATTTGAAATCTTTATAGTAGGCAATCTGCTCATCTTTGGTTTGTAGTAAAGTATCATATTTTTCCTGTAAACTCTTTTCTTGAAGCTGATATTTCATTTTATCCTGCTCAATTTGATTTTGTAGGTCTTGTTTAATACTCTTTACATTCAACTCATTTTCAACCTTAGCCTTATCCATATCTTGTTTTAAAGATTGGATTTCAAGATTCTTTTCATTTAACTTAGATTGATATGTATTTTCTAGATTTGCCTTTAATACTTTTTCGTTATTTGAAATATCATTCTTTAAAGCTTGAATCTCATTTTCCTTTGCCTGCAACTGCAATTTGTATTCTTGTTCAGTCTTAGATTCATTGATCTTATTCTGCGAAAGAATCTGCTCTAATTTGGCATTGAGCTTAGATATTTCTAAATCTTTTTGGTTTAACTGCTCCTGATATTCTATTTGTGTTTCAGTTTTCGTTAACTGTGTACTTGCTTCTAACTTTTCCTTTAATGAAATGACTTCTTGTTCTTTATCATTTTGTTTCTGATTAAAATCCGATTGTAGCTGTTTGATTTCAAGTTCTTTCTTGTTTAATTGTTCTTGATAAGCCTTTTCGGTTTTACTCTTGATAATTTGTTCAGTAGACTTTAATTGTTCTTTTAAAGAAATGATTTCTTGTTCTTTATTTGCCTGAAGCTCTTTGATTTCTAAAGCTTTTTGATTTAATTTAGATTCATATTCTTTTTCAAGCTTAGATTGAATGATTTGATTCGAGTTTTTTTGTCTTTCATTTAATTCTTTTTCAAATTCTTCATTACGAACTTGTTGTAAGATTTCATGATATTGACTCTCATCTACTTGGAATACAGTTCCACAATTAGGACATTTTATTTGACTCATAGGGTACCTCCGTTTTATATCATTATAATCATTAAATTGACAGTATTTATGTCTAAAACTAAATTAATTATAATATTTAAAAAAAATCAAAAAAAGACTTGCATAATACAAAAACACATGGTATATTTAATAGGCATTCAGCGAATGGGCCTGTAGCTCAGGTGGTTAGAGCGCACCCCTGATAAGGGTGAGGTCGTTGGTTCAAGTCCATTCAGGCCCACCATTTGCTGAATATATGGGGTGTTAGCTCAGCTGGGAGAGCACCTGCCTTGCACGCAGGGGGTCATCGGTTCGATCCCGATACGCTCCACCAATTTTAAAAAGTAAGTCATCTTCGGATGACTTTTTTTCTATATATAAAGAGGACGATTATGTATATACAATATTATGATTCACCATTGGGTAAAATGTTATTGGCTGCTGATGAAATTGGATTGATTGGCGTTTGGTTTGAAAATCAAAAATATTATGCGAATGGATTAAAAGACCCTGTTGAAAAAGAAATGGTTGTTTTAAAAGAAACAAAAGAATGGTTAAATCTTTATTTTAGTGGTAAAGAACCCAAGTTGTTACCTAAGATGCATCTGATTGGAACACAGTTTCAAAAGAAAGTTTGGAACATACTTCTTAATATTCCCTATGGAAAAACTGTGACATATAAGGATATCGCAAGAATGATTTCACCAACAATGTCAGCACAAGCAGTAGGAAGTGCTGTAGGACATAATAAAATCTCGATTTTGATTCCTTGTCATAGAGTAATTGGATCTAATAATAATTTAACTGGATATGCAGGTGGAATTGAAAGGAAAGAAATATTATTGAAATTAGAAAAAAAGCATGGGATTTAATTTTGGCTTATATATGAAAAGACACAAACATGTTGTGGTTTGGCATGAATGTGCAGAATACTACTTGTGAAGTATCTTGTAGTGCTTAACGTCATACTGCTATTATAGTCGCTATTAAGTAGAAGCAGTATTATCTTTCATGCCGAATCCAAAAAAAGCGAACCCCTAGTGATTGCAGTCTCTAGGGGTTCTTACTTATCTTTCAATGCCAAGAACATTATAACAGAAAATTGAAAACTTTATAATAAAATATAAATATAAATTATCTTTAGATTGTTTGGATTAATTTAGGTATTTAATTGGATATGCAGGTGGAATTGAGAAGAAGGAAATATTATTAGAAATTGAGGGTATACATGTGTAATGTGTGCCTTTTTTGATGGATGTAAAAAGCAAAATTAATATTTACTGAAAATAAATGTAAGAAAATGCTTGCATGAATGAAAATACAGTGTTATTATAAACGCACAAAACACAGAGAAATGGAGTAGTAAAAGGAAAGTCTTTGTTAGAGAATTGTCGGTTGGTGCAAGACATGAAGGATCAAACTTTGAACTTACCATGGAGTGGTCAGGTTGATAAGACTTGGACGTATGCTTAACGTTAATAAAGCAGGATGTGATAGCATCTGAAATGAGTGCATTCTTAAATGAATGAAGAAGAGTGGTACCGCGGAAGTATTGTAATTCTAACCTTTCGTCTCTTCTGTCTAAACAGGCAGCAAGAAACGATTGGTTTTTTTGTTAGCTTGTTGTGCACACTATAGGAGGAAACGTATGAAAGCACAAAAAGTTGGAAAAATGGCGATATTTTCAGTAGGCGCCGTATTATTCTCAGCACACGCTGGAGGTGGATTTGCCACAGGAAATCAGGCAAATACATATTATGTAGGTTTAGGATGGACTGGTATTGTGAGTGCCATAATAGCTATGTTGCTATTGATATTGACAATGCGAGAAGCCATGGTGATGTATAACCAGAGAAATTTAACAAGCGCAAAGGAATTGTTTGAAAACTTATATCATCCATTCGATAAGTTGGAAATCTTATTCGAGATTTTCTTTAATATCATGGTTTTGATGGCGGTTGCAGCCGCAATCAGTGGTGCTGCAAGTGCATTACAACAATACTTTGGATTTAATTATTATGCTTGTGTCGTTGCGGTTGGAATCGTTGTTCTTTGCTTAACAATTTTTGGAGCTAGTGTAGTTCGTATGGCAAGTACATATATGGGTATGGCTATCTTAGTAACAGCTATTGTTATTTATGGTATGGGAATCATGAAAGGTCAAAATATTGGAGCTATTTTAGCAAATGACTTTACTGTAAATGGTTTTATGAATATGCCTAAAGCTATCTTAAATGCATTTACATATGCAGGCTTTCAATGTGTGACATTACCAACAATCGTTGCTTGTGGAGCTATCTTACCAGATCGTAAATCTTGTTCAAAAGCAATGTGGATCTCATTTGTGATGAATGCTGTCGCATTAGTATTAAGTGTATTGATGTTAATTTCTTGGAAGGGTGTTTATGGAGAAACAACTCTACCTACATTGACAAGTTTAAATGCGATGAATGCCAACTGGATGGTTGTTGTATATGGTATTTGTTTATTACTTTGCTTAATTTCTACAGCAGTAACAACAACATTCGGATTTGTGGCTCGTTTTGAAAATATTCGTGTTTTAAAGAATGTAGAAAATCCAGTAAAGAAAAGAATCATTGTATCTGCATTTATTATTGTAGTATCTATGACCATTTCAATGGCCGGATTAACGAACATTATTAAATATGGATATGGTTATTGTGGATATTTAGCTATCGCAATCATCATTGTTCCATTCTTAACAGTCGGTGTATACAAGAATTATCATACAGAAAGTGTTGAAGTAAAAGAAGGAGTCGAAGTTTATGAAAACAATTGAAATGTCTAATTATTCAGTCGGAGAAAGTTGTTACAACGAAATCCCAAGTGTATGTGAAAAATACAACATTAAAAAGGTTGTGTTGATTGGTGGTAAAAGAGCTTTGGCAGCTGCTGAACCAAGAATTCGCGAAGCCATTAAAGAGACTGATATTATTATTACAGATTCAATTGTATATGGTGTTGAATGTACAATGACAAATGTACATAAATTAACTTCAAATCCAAACGTACAAGAAGCTGATGTCATCTTTGCGATTGGTGGAGGAAAAGCTATTGATACTTGTAAAACCGCATCCATTGAAATGGATGACAAGATGGTATTCTCATTTCCAACAATTTGTTCAAACTGTTCAGCCGCTACAGCCATTGCCGTAGTATACGATGATAATGGAGCATTGGACCACTATTCATATCCTCATTGTCCAGCACATATCTTTATCAATCCAGATGTTATCGCAAAAGCACCAAGCGAATATTTCTGGGCTGGAATTGGAGATGCGTTGTCTAAACAATGTGAAGTTGAATTCGCAACACAAGGAAAGACATTGGATCATACAGCTACAATGGGTTTGGCATTAGCTAAAACTTGTACAGAACCATTGTTGAAATATGGTAAACAAGGTATGGAAGATTGTAAAAACGATACAAATTCAGCTGCAATCGAAGCCATTGCATTGGATATTGTTGTATCCACTGGATATGTTTCAAACTTAACAAACCAACCAGAATATTATTATAATTCAAGCATTGCGCACGCCTTCTATAATGGAAGCTGCTCAATTGCACGTGACGGACACCATCTACATGGTGAAGTTGTATCCTTTGGTGTATTAGTATTGTATGCATATGCCAAAGATGAAGAAAACTTGATGAAAATGGCAAAATTCAATAAATCAATCGGCTTACCAGTGACTTTAGCAGATGTGGATTTGAATGAAAGCCATTTAGAAGCTTTGACCCAAGCAGCTACAAAAACAAATGAGTGGAAAAATGCACCTTTCCCATTCACAAAAGAAGAGTTTATTGCCGCTATTAAAAAGGCAGATGCAGTAGGTCAAAGTTTATAAAAGATCGAGAAATTCGATCTTTTTTTCTATTTTAATGGTATTTTCACATGGAAGGTTTAGATTTAAGGTGTATGTGAAATTTTGTGATTTGTAGGCCAATTTGATAGGTGTGTTATAATTAGTGATGTAGGTGATAAAATGTTACTATTTTTTAAGAGTTTACCAAGACTAGTACGAAGCGCCAATAAGGATATGCACCGTCATTTCTCGATGACTTTTTCTTCAATTGTATCAATTGGTATCGCTTTACTAATGGCCTTGTTTATATTTGTGATTTACATGAATGTTGGAGGATTTACGAATCAAATTGAAAGTGAATTCATGATTCAAGTTTCTTTAAATCCAACACTAGAAGATGAAGGAATTAGTGAATTATCTGATTCGATTTCATCTCTTGCTTCAGTAAAAAAAGTAACGTATTCAAGTAAAGAAGAAGAATTGGATGCGTTGATCAAAGAAAATGGAGCTATGTTTAAACAATATAAGGGAGAGGACAAGAACCCTTTATACGATGTTTTGAATGTGGAATTAAAAGACAACACAAAAATTTCAAAAGTGACAAACAAAATTTCTAAAATGGATGGTGTTGTTAAGGCAACCTATGGAGGTGGTGCCATCAATACTATGATTCATTTGTTTAAGAATATTCGTGTATGGGGAAGTGTTTTTGTGGGACTTATGGTATTGATTGCCATATTCTTGATTCGAAATACCATCAAAATGACGATAATGGTACGAAAAGATGAAATCGCAATCATGCGAACAGTTGGTGCCTACAACTGGTATATCTCTTTTCCATTTGTTTTAGAAGGAATTTTTATTGGTTTTTGGGGTGCTTTAGGCCCTGTTTTGATTTGTATATTTGGATATACAGTACTTTACCATGTAATGAATGGTATGTTTTTTAGTGACATGATGACAATGTTAAAGCCATATCCATTTGTATTATGCACTTCTGGTGGCATTCTTTTAATTGGAATGGTTGTAGGAATGCTAGGAAGTTATTTGGCAGTTAGAAAATATTTGAGGTGGACACGATGAGAAAATATAAAATTGGTGCAGGTTTTTTAAGTTTCGTAATGGCCTGCTCATTGATTATGCCTGTTTCAGCCGAAGACTATTCGGATACAGAAGCTTGGTATGCCAAGTGTAGTCAAGCGCAAACTTCTCAATCGGGAGTAAAAGCTTGTCAAGGATTTCAGGAATATCAGAAGAATCGTAAACAAAATCTTCAAGATAGTATTAATTCTTATAATTCAAGTATAGCTTCTTTGCAGAGTGATACTTCAAAAATGGAGAAACTTGCCAAGGAACAAAAAGAATTAGTCACAAATTTACAGGCGCAAATTAGTGAAAAAGAAAAATCTATTGAGATGATCGAAAAGAATATCGAAGAGCTTGAAACAAAAATTAAGGCTAAGGAAGAGGAAATCGAAGCTTGGAACGAACAAATTGAAATGCGAATGAAAAATGAACAAACTACGATTGGAACGAATATGATCATTGATTTGATCATGGGATCGGATAGTTTGAGTGACATGCTTCGTCGTATTTCAGGTGTTGAAAGAATTACAGAAGATGATCAGTCGCAAATTAAAAAATTAAACAAACTAAAGAAAGAACTTGTTTTGCAGCAAGATGAACAAAAGCGTTTGGATGCAGACGCAAAAAGTCAGAAGGCAGAATTGGAAAACCAAAAGAAACAAGCGAGTGAATTAGAGGAATCCTATAACAAGCTAGTGGAAGAATATCAGAAACAAATTGCTCAACTAGAAGCAGAAAAAAGATCTGCACAAGTAGATATGAGTACAATTCGTGATTTTGTGATTTCTACAAATTTCTCGGGTACCATTGAATCAGTTTCAGGCTTTATACAACCCGTACAAGGCGGAAGTAAAAGTGCTGGTACTTGGGCATACGCAAGTGGTGGACTTCATTTAGGTCTAGATTGGGCAGCTCCAGTTGGAACAAGTGTTGTGGCTCCTGCAAGTGGTGTCATTTTATATGCTGCAGCTCCAGTAGGAAGTAATAGTGGTTATTTAGGTAATTGGACAGGTTATCCTGCCGGTGGAGGAAATACAATTCAAATGTTATGTAATGTGAATGGCACATTATATGCCGTAAGTTTCTTCCATTTATCGCAAAGCCTTTATGTAAGTGCAGGACAAAGTGTCTCACAAGGACAGACGATTGCGCTATCTGGAAATTCAGGAAACTCAAGTGGTGCACATACACATATTGAAGTTTATAATCTAGGATCGATGTCTGTTAGTGATGCGGTAGCACGTTTTAGTGCAGGTGCCGATTTTGCGTGGGGAACAGGATGGTCTGGTGGAAGTACTTGTGAAGCTGGAAGTGCAGCACCATGTCGTGAAAGACCAGAAAAGTTCTTTGGTTAGGAGGAACATTATGATTGATTTAAAAGATGTTTCAAAAGCATATTCCAATGGGGTGCATGCTTTAAATCATGTTAATTTACATATTGATAAAGGTGAATTTGTGTATGTGATTGGAGCAACTGGCTCTGGAAAGTCAACCTTGATCAAAGTATTAAATGGTGAAATTGTTCCAGATGAAGGAACCGTTATTGTAGGTGGAGTCAATGTAGGTGCATTGAAACATAGAAAAGTCCCATACTACAGACGTAATATTGGATGTGTTTTTCAAGACTATCGATTGTTGCCTAAACTAACTGTTTATGAAAATATTGCGTTTGCCTTAGAAGTTGTGGGTATGCCACGCAAACAAATTCGAAAACGCGTGATGGAAGTTTTAGATCTTGTTGATTTGAAAGAAAAAGCTAGAAGCTATCCAGATGAATTATCCGGTGGACAACAACAGCGTGTCACGATTGGTCGTGCCATCGCAAATAAACCAATGGTTTTGATTGCGGATGAACCAACAGGAAATCTAGACCCCGAAAAGAGTTTAGAAATTATTACATTGCTTGAAAAAATCAATAAAAAACTAGATACTACGGTTATGATGGTTACACATGATAAAGTATTGGTAGACCGATTTAAAAAACGTACGATCATGCTAGATAAAGGATATGTGATCCACGATTCGAATAGAGGTGGGTATAAGAGTCTATGAAAGGTTTAAGAACTTTTTTATATGAACTTAAATATGCTTTTTTAGGAATGAAAAGACATATCATGTTATGCTTTTCGGCCATTAGTGCAATCGGAATTACGCTACTTTTAATTGGAACCATTCTGATTATTGGACTTCATGTGAATTATTTTTCGAATGATGTACAAAAAGATTTGAGTATTCATGTCATATTAAATGAGGACATAAAGGATGAAACTTCCATTCAGGACATAAATGATAAAATCTCCAAATTAAAAAATGTGGATAAAGTTGAATTTTCATCTAAAGACAATGAACTTGAATTAATGATCAAAGAAAAAGGATTGGCTTTTAAAGCTTATAGAGGTGATTCAAATCCTTTGTCAAATGCCTTCTTTGTCTATGTAAAGAATGCTTCTAACATTCGTAAAACAAGCGCACAAATCAAGAAAATTGATGGAGTCGCTAGCACAGCCTTTGGTGGAGATAGTGTTACCTCTTTAGTTGAAATGTTGAATATGGTTCAAAAAATAGGTCTTGGCATTGTTGCATTGTTGATCGTACTGTCATTATATTTAATTTCGAATACGATTCGCACAACAATCGATTCAAGACAAGACGAAATTATGATTATGCGAACTGTAGGGGCTACAAATGGCTTTATTAGTAATCCATTTATAGTAGAAGGAATCTTTATTGGTTTATTAGGTGCTGTTGTTCCTTATTTAATTGTTCATTTTGGATATGAAAAGCTATATACAAGTCTAGGCGGACAATTGTTTACACCGATGTTTGCCTTGTTTAAACCAAACACAATCAGCTTTCAAGTAGGACTTTCTATTGTTCTTGCAGGAGCTTTGATTGGTGGTTTTGCCTCTTTGTTTGCGGCAAGAAAATATTTAAAAATGAAACGATAAAAAGATTGCAGAATAAAAGATTGTTTCGTATACTTTTTGTATAGAATTATTGGGGCGAATGATTCGTCCCATTTTGTTTTAGAGTAGGATGAGTTTATGAGTAAAAAAAGTCAAAAACTATTAATTGTATTATTATGCGTTATATGTTTTGGTGCCGGTGTTAGTGTACCTATTATTTTAAATAAAACAGCATCGAGTGATAGTAAAGAACGAGAAAAATTGGATACGATTTATTCCATTTTGAATTCGGATTGGTATTATTCAAATAAAATTAAAAATTTGGATTCCAAATTGATGGAACAAGCAATTACTGGAATGACTACATTAGATAAGGATATTCATACAAACTATTTTAATTTGGAGCAGGCAAAAGCCTTTTCAAGCAGTCTTGAAGGGAGCAATGTTGGCTTGGGAATTTCCTTTTATTTAAACGAGAATAAGAATTTTGTGGTATCTAATGTATATATTAATTCAACGGCCGATAAAAAGGGCTTAAAACCTAATGATGAAATTGTTTCATTAGACGATTTAATATGTAGTGAAAATGATTCGGATACAATTATTAAATATATTAAATCTCACGAAGGCAAGAGTGTGAAGACAAAATATCTTCGAGATGGAAATGAATATACGACAAATTTAATTCCTGGTACTTTTGATTCAACCGTTGTATGTAATATATATAAGGATTATGGAGAAATTATTTTATCGAGTTTCTCCGAAAATAGTGGAAAAGATTTCTCAAAAGCTATGACACGTCTACAAGATGCAGGTATCAAAAAATTAGTATTGGATCTACGAAATAATGGTGGCGGCTATTTAAATGCCGCATTAGAAATTTCAAGTTCTTTGATTCCAAAAAAATCCGTTGTATTTACAGAAAAAGATAAGAATGGAAAAGTGACTAAACAAAAGACAAAAGATGAATTCAATCAGGTCAAAATGGATAAAATTATCGTTCTACAAAATGAAAATACGGCAAGTGCATCCGAAGTATTGATTGGTGCTTTAAAAGATAATTTAGGCGATATAGTCACTACGGTAGGTACTACATCTTATGGTAAAGGCACAGAACAAGTAACTGTACCATTCTCAGATGGAACAAGTTTTAAGTATACTGTGGCAAAATGGTATACGCCAAATGGAACAAGTATTAATAAAAAGGGGTTTAAACCAGATATTGAAGTTGAGCTTGGCGAAGCTAAGACAACATCCTATTACAAATTTAAGAAAAAGGATGTTATTAAAAAAGATAGTGTAGATGATAATGCCAAAGCCCTTCAGATATATCTACAATATTTAGGATATAGTGTAGATCGAACAGACACATATTTTTCAAATACGAGTTCTCAAGGCTTGGCCAATTTCCAACAAGATCATGGCTTAGAAGCAACAGGCGATTGTGATAAGACAACATGGGATCTTTTGGTGGAAAAAGTATTGTTGAAGATGAATGAAACACCAAGTGATGATACGCAAAGACAAAAAGCAATTGAAGAGACACAAAAGTAGGTATAAACCTACTTTTTGTATATAATAGAGAAGAAGGATGTGAATTCATGAAAGATCAGTTTGAACTAGTATCTGAATATAAACCGAGTGGAGATCAGCCAGAAGCAATCAAAGAATTGGTTTCTGGTTTAAAAGAAGATAAAAAGTTTCAAGTTTTACTAGGAGCTACAGGAACCGGAAAAACATTTACCATCTCAAATGTGATTGCCCAAGTCAATCGACCAACATTGGTGTTTGCGCACAATAAAACATTGGCAGGCCAATTATATTCTGAATTTAAAGAATTCTTTCCACATAATCGCGTGGAATATTTTGTATCCTATTTTGATTATTATCAGCCAGAAGCGTATTTGCCAAAAACCGATACGTATATCGATAAAAACACAAAGACCAATGAAGAATTGGATATGCTTAGAATGGCAGCTGTAAATAGTGTTTTAGAGAGAAGAGATACGATCATTGTAGCGAGTGTTGCCTCTATTTATGGTGCAAGCAATCCAGAACAATATCGTCACATGATTTTTACTTTACGGAGTGGACAGATCATCGAAAGAAATGAATTGATGTTGGCATTAGTACATCAACAATATAAGCGTAATGATACAGATCCATTAAGAGGAACTTTTAGAGTGCGTGGAGACGTCATTGAAATTACACCAGGTCATACGGATCGTTATTTAATTCGTATCGAAATGTTTGATGATGAAGTGGAAAGAATCTGTGAAGTGGATCCAGTAACAGGACATGTTAATCAATCTTACCAGTTGTATATTATTTATCCAGCTAACGGCTATGCGACAAGTATGGATATCATCAATCATGCAGCTGATACAATTCAAGAAGAATTGGATGAAAGATTGGCTTATTTTGATGAGCAGGGTAAACCATTAGAAAAAGAGCGCTTGGAACAACGATGTCGCTATGATATTGAGGCATTAAGAGAATTTGGTGTTTGTCCAGGCATTGAAAACTATTCAAGGCATATTGACGGCAGAAAACCAGGCGAAAGACCTTATACGCTATTTGATTATTTCCCAGATGATTTTTTACTTGTAGTCGATGAAAGTCATGTTTCTTTACCACAAATTCGCGGTATGTATAATGGCGACCGTGCAAGAAAACAAGTATTGGTAGATTATGGCTTTAGACTTCCAAGTGCTTTAGATAATCGTCCTTTACGTTTTAATGAGTTTGAGGGATTGATCAAAAATGCCATCTTTGTATCCGCGACACCAGGCGATTATGAATTGGATCAAACGCATGGAGAAATTGTGGAACAAATCATTCGTCCAACAGGATTATTAGATCCAGAAGTCGAAGTGCGTCCGATTGAAGGTCAAATTGATGATTTGGTGGATGAAATCAAGGAGCGTATTGAAAAACATGAAAGAACTCTGATTACGACATTAACCGTACGTATGGCAGAAGATTTGACTTCTTATTTAAAGAATATGGATCTAAAGGTAGCATGGCTACACCATGAAGTTACAACGATTGAACGTACAGAAATCATTCATGATTTACGTCAAGGTAAATATGATGTACTTGTAGGTATCAACTTATTAAGAGAAGGTTTGGATATTCCAGAAGTCAGCTTGATTGCGATATTAGATGCGGATAAAGAAGGTTTCTTAAGATCACGAAGGTCTTTGATTCAGATTATTGGTCGTGCAGCACGTAACGCCCAAGGCAAAGTAATAATGTATGCCGATAAAATTACAGAAAGTATGCAGGAAGCCATGGATGAAACGGCCAGACGTAGATCGATTCAGATGGAATATAATGAAAAACATGGTATTGTTCCTAAGACGATCATCAAACCAATTCATGATGTGGTTCGTTCTAAAGAAACCAAGGAAATGGCAGCTAAGTACTTGAAGAAGAAAAAGTTGCCGGCAAAACAAAAAGAAAAGATGATCAAAGAATTAGAGCAGGAAATGAAAGAGGCAGCTCGTACTTTAGATTTCGAAAGAGCAGCGCAATTAAGAGATATCTTATTTGAAATGAAGGGTGAAAAATAACGTGATTCAAAAAAAGAATGGAATTGTCGTAGTAGGTGCGATTTTTGTGGATATTAAAGGTTTTCCACAGGATACATATGTTCCTGATGGAAGAAATGCGGGACATATTGAGTATATTCATGGTGGTGTAGCAAGAAATGTTGTAGAAGATATTGCAAATTTAGGATTAAACTCTACCTTTGTGGGTATTGTGGATAATACGGCATTGGGAATAGATGTTAAACAAAGATTACAAAATCGAAATGTGAATACAGAGTATATGAAATCTATAGAAAATGGTATGGGCACATGGCTAGCTGTCTTTGATCATAATGGAGAATTAGCAGGTTCAATATCTCATCGCCCGAATTTAATGCCAATCTATTCAATTTTAGAAGAAAACGGAGATACAATTATTGAAAATTGCGATTCTGTGGTGGCTGAAATAGATATGGATGAGGAAATTGTTGAAAAAGTTGTTTATTTATGTCGAAAACATAATAAAAAATTATTTGGTGTTGTCAGCAATATGAATATTGCGATTGAAAGAAAAGATCTTTTGAAGCAATTTGATTGTTTAATCTGTAATCAATTAGAATCGAGTATTCTTTTTTCAAGAGATTTTAAAGAGATATCAGCAGAAGAATTGAGTCATGCATTGCTTGAGGAACTGCAACGATCCGAATTTAAATCATTGATTGTAACGCTTGGTGAAACTGGTTCTTTATATGTGAAAAACACTAGGGAATGTGGCTTTTGTTCGGCTCGTCAAATAGAGGTAAAAGATACAACAGGAGCAGGAGATGCATTTTGTGCTGGTGCAAGTGCTGGGCTAACCTATGGTAAGAGTATGCTTGAGGCTATGAAGATAGGTAGTCATTTAGCTAGTTCTGTCATAGCTTCGCGTGAAAATGTATGTCCTTGTTTTTCGTCTGATAAATTTAATATTGTGAAAAAATAAACAAATTAGTTGCATAATGAAAGGTTATGTGCTATTTTATTCACGAACATAGATTCAATGAGTTCTTCGGGGCAGGGTGCAATTCCCTACCGGCGGTAAAAGTCCGCGACCCACGCAAGTGGCTGACTTGGTGCAATTCCAAGACCGACAGTATAGTCTGGATGGTAGAAGACGCAAAAGTATTTTTTGTATTTTTTTAGACCCCGAGAAGATTTTTCTTGGGGTTTTCCTTTTGGAAGAGCTTATACGAATCAAAAGGAGGAAAAGAAGATGAAAAAATGGAATGTTCAAACACTTGTATTAACGGCGATGCTTGCTGGGTTGGCTGGAGCTTTAATGTCACTGGAATTTTCATTACCAATGATGCCACCATTCTACAAGATTGATTTTAGTGATGTACCAAGTATTATTGCCCTATTTAGTTTAGGACCTGTATCTGCCACTTTAGTTGAAGTGATTAAATTGGTTGTAAAAGTGGTGACTGTAGGAACAAATACAGCTTATGTTGGTGAACTCGCAAATCTTTTAGGTATTTTTCTATTTATTTTACCAACATGGTTTGTGTATAAGAAAATGAACAAAACAAGAAAAGCTGTTATTGTTTCTTTACTTGTTGGAATTGTTGTACGAACTATATTCGCATGTTTCTGCAATGCATGTATTACTTTACCATTATATGCCAAGGCTATGGGTATGCCACTTGATGCGGTTGTACAAATGGTGGGTTCTATAAATCCAAGCATTAAAGATTTAACTTCATTTATTGCACTTGCGACAATTCCATTTAACTTGATCAAAATCTCAGCTAACTACATCATTGGATATTTCTTGATGGAAAGATTGGCTGCAGTTCGCCCAAGTTTTAAGTTCATTTATGAGGCAAAATAAAAATGATTTGTAAGTATCAAGAATTAACACGTTTAGAAATGGAACAAGTCGATCGAGAAAATACAATTGTTTTGATTCCATTAGGTGCTTTAGAACAACATGGAAATCAAGCACCACTAGGTACGGATACATTGATTGCCAATGCGATGTGTGATTATATTGAAAAAGAGTTAATGGATGAAGACATAAACCTATTATTGTTTCCGGTAATTCCTGTTGGATTGAGCACCGAACATAAAGAGTTTTGTGGATCCATTACATTTAAGCCTATGACTTATTATCATATGTTGTATGACATATGTGAAAGTCTAGCAAGTCATGGCTTTAAAAAACTGGCTTTTCTTGTATGTCATGGTGGAAATGCTCCGGTGGCCAATTTGATTTCTAGAGAAGTCCGTAGTGATTTTGGGGTGTATCCATTTGTACTCAATTCAGGTGCCTTTGATCATTCGGATGTGAAGGCAACGATTTCTAAAGGGAACACATTTGATTTTCACGGTGGAGAAATGGAAACTTCCATGGTTATGGCGATTGATGAAAGTTTAGTTAAATTAGAAACGAGTGAAAAGGGTATTCCTAAAAATACGGCCATGAAAGCACATTTATCTTGGCTAGCTACAGATTGGGTAACTGAACAAGGAAAGCCCATTGGGATTGGTGGAGATCCTAGAGGTGCCACTAAAGAAAAGGGCGAAATTATTTTAACAATTAGTGCTCGTGAAATTGTTAAGGATTTGATTCTAATTCGTGATTTTAAAGAATAACATTTTGAAATGGTTTACATTTGATAAAAGTGAGATCACTCTTTATAATTATAAGTATGATAAAAGTAGCCATATTAGAATATGAAAAAGAAACTAAGGACATCGTTTTTCAATTATCTAAATTGTTTATGCATGAGGATTGGTGTTTTCGTCATTACTTAAAGGCGAGTGATCTCGCAAAACGGATGAAGGAAGAAGAGTATCAACTGTTTGTGTTTGATGAAATGTTTAAGACGAGTCGTATTGAAAGTGTATTTGTACATGATAATCCCAATGCGATTGTGATTTATGTGTGCGAAAATCCAATTAAGACGCGTGGCGATGATGAAAGAAGTCGTGTGTTTTATATTTCAAAGGATCATATCGCAGCGGATATTTCAGCTTATGATCAAATGATTCGTTCGCAATGTATTCAAAGTCACGTCTATGAATTTAATTATGATGGGGTTCGTATGAATCTTGCGTATGAAGATATTTATTATTTGGAAAAGAATGAAAAGATGGTGTATTTCTATACGAAAAAAGGCGTTTTCCATAAGCGTGACAGTATGAATGCACTTGAAGATATTTTCAAAGAATTTGGCTTTTTACGCGTACATGTATCGTATATTGTGAATTCGAAATATATTGTGGCTTGGTACAAAGATGAAGTTGAATTAATAAATAAAGTTTTAATTCCAGTTTCGAGGGGAAAAAAGCGAAAGATTTCGATGAAATAACCGGTTTTACCAGTAAAAAGGCGAGTTTTACCACTTGCCTTTTCTTTTTGATTTTGTTGTATATAATGAAAGTGTAAAGAGAAGTAAGAGCAGAGAAAACTTCTCTTAAGAAAATCAGAGAGCGGTGAGAAGATGACAATAACATAGAGTTGAAACGGAATGTTTTAACTATAAAAAGTTGAAGCTATGGAGAGAAGGCTCCAAAAGTTAAGCTAGAAGAATTCTAGAAAAAACATTCAATGGAACTTAACAGGAAAAGGAAATAGGATTTAGATAAAGGGTTTTTATCGAGTGAATAATCACAAAAAGGATAGAGTACTTGAAATGTTAAGAATATCATCCAATCTAAGTCATGGAACTTAAAGATACTCATATATGGTCATACTTGAGAAAATGCTTAAGGAAAATGAATAGAAAAAATCATAATGTGGATGATAAAAAAATTGGATAAGGTAGAAAAGTTATCCGGTTTAAAAAAAGTGAATAAATAAATCAGAGCAGATGGAATGTCTGCTCTAATTTTTGTATAATGGTTTCGGTGAGAAAATATGGAAATTGATTATTATAAAAATCCATTCGCATCCAAACGAATGAATGTGATTGCACGAAATGGTGTTGTTTGTACAGGAAATAATTTAGCTACACTAGCTGGTTTAAGAATGCTTTTGCAAGGTGGAAATGCCGTAGATGCAGCTATCGCAACAGCGGCTTGTTTAACCGTTGTAGAACCTTGTTCAAATGGTTTAGGATCAGATGGTTTTGCGATTGTATGGATGAAAGATAAGATGTATGGTATGAATAGTTCGGGTCATTCTCCTTATGCGATTTCATCTGATCAAATTGATGAAATTCCAAAACGAGGATGGATACCGGTAACGGTGCCTGGAGCTGTAAAGGGCTGGAAAGCATTGAGTGAAAGATTTGGCTCTTTACCTTTTAAACAATTATTAGAACCAGCTATTGATTATGCAAGAAATGGATATCCAGTCAGTGCAGAGATTGCGCGTATGTGGAAAAAGGCTTTAAATGCGATTCCAAATAGTGAAGAGTTTAAAGGCTGGTATGAAACTTTTACTTTTGATGGAAAAACGCCAGAGCCGGGGCAAATGATTTGTATGCCAAAATTGGCAGATGCACTTGAAAAAATTGCTGATACAAATACAGATGCTTTGTATTATGGAGAATTGGCAGATCGTATAGATGAGGAATCTAGAAAATTTGGTGGATTCTTGAGAAAACAAGATTTGATGGATCATGTCGTCGAATGGGTTGAACCTATTCATGTGGATTATCATGGATATAAAGTGTGGGAATTACCACCTAATGGACAGGGTATTGTGGCTTTGATGGCTTTGAATATTTTAAATAATTTTCAGTTTGATAGCCGTAATGTAGATTGTATTCATACCCAGATGGAAGCATTGAAAATGGCTTTTGCGGATGCCAAAGAATATGTAACGGATCCAAAATGTATGAATATGCCAGTAAATGATTTGATCAGTGTTGAATATGGTAAAAAAAGAGCCAATCAAATTAAGCATACGGCTCTACCGCCTCGTGTAGATAAACCACATGGTTCAGGAACTGTCTATTTGTGTACAGCCGATAAAGATGGCAATATGGTTTCTTATATACAATCAAATTATATGGGATTTGGCAGCGGTATTGTCGTAGATGGCGTTTCCTTACAAAATCGTGGGTACGACTTTAGTCTAGATCCATCTCATGTGAATTATTTGATGCCACATAAAAAGACGTATCATACAATTATTCCTGGTTTTTTGACAAAAGATGATAAGCCAGTAGGACCATTTGGTGTTATGGGCGGTTATATGCAGCCTCAAGGGCATATGCAAGTTGTCACAAATATGATTGATTTTCATTTAAATCCACAGATGGCTTTGGATGCCAAACGATTTCAGTGGATAGAAAATAAGAAGTTTATTGTAGAGCCTGGATTTGATGAGAATATAATCTCTGAATTAAAAAAACGTGGTCATGAGATTGAAATTGAGCAGGAATTAGCTATGTTTGGCCGTGGACAAATCATAGTTCGACTTGAAAATGGAGTCTATGTTGCAGGTTGTGAGTCAAGGACGGATAGTAATATTGCTTGTTATTAAAAATATGTGATAAAATTATAATAAATAGAAAAGTTGAGGACTTATATATGAAGCTTTTAGCTACAGATTATGATGGTACATTACGTTATGCACAGGATGTAATGCCAGAAGATTTAAAATCGATTGGAGAATGGAAAAATAAGGGGAATAAATTCGTGATCGTTACGGGTCGTTCGAAAGAATCGATTGATACGCAAATCAAATTGTTTAATTTACCATGTGATTACTTGATCACAAATAATGGTGGCATGGTTTTTGATGAGAATGGAAATGTTTTATTATCAAATTATTTAAATTTTGATGTTTGCGTAGATATTTTACACAGCGTAAAAAAATTAGATAGTGTAATTAGCTATGTTGTAAATGATGGGATTCATCGTCATCGTATTGTTTTACAGCCTGAAGCAGTGGATCATCGTTATCCAAATTTAAAACCAGATGTTACAGAGGCAGAATTGTTAGATATGACGCATTTTGCGCAAATTGTTTTATCTATGGAAGATACAGCTTCGGCTTTAGAAGTTGCGAGCAAGATCAATGATTTGTATTATGAACAAGTTGTCGCATATCCAAATAATTTCGTTGTTGATATTGTGCCAAAAGGTATTTCAAAGGCAACAGGTTTAGATTTCTTGATTGCGTATGCCAATATTAAAGAAGAAGATGTATATACAATTGGTGATGGACATAATGACATTCCATTGATCGAGTTTGGAGCTCATGGATCTGTAATGTCTTATGCAGATGAAGATGTAAAAGCACATGCTCAAATAGAGTATGATTCAGTAAGTGATTTAATTTCAAAAAATATGTAAAAAAATAAGGGGGTATTTTAGATGAGTTTTACCTTATCTGATATTACATTCCTAATTCGATTATTATTGGATATTTTAGTAGTATGGGGATTGATATATTCTGGACTTAGAATTGTGCGTAATAATTCACGTACGATTCAACTTGTGAAGGGTGTATTGATTATAGTTTTAGTCAAGGCTTTAGCTGTATGGCTAGGCTTAAACGCATTGAACTATTTGATTGAAATGTTTTTGAACTGGGGTGTTGTTGTTATTTTAGTTGTTTTCCAGCCAGAAATTCGTGGTATGTTAGAAAAAGTAGGTAAAACAACAGCTATCTTAACAACCGATATTTCGGTTTCGCAAATTCAACAAATGATCAATGAATTGGTGGAAGCATGTTCACAAATGTCAAAATCAAAAACAGGAGCCTTGATTTCTATTGAAAGAACACAGAGCTTGTCCGATTTTATTCGTACAGGGATTGTGATGGATTCTGAAGTTTCAACTGAATTATTAGGAACTATATTTCAGTATGGAACGCCAATGCATGATGGTGCTGTAATTATTCAGGGGAATAAAATAGCGTGTGCAGCTGCATATTTTCCTCCAACCACAAAGGATTTACCAAGTAAGTATGGAGCTAGGCATAGAGCGGCTGTAGGAATCAGCGAAATTACAGATTCAATAACAATTATAGTTAGTGAAGAAACAGGTAATATTTCAGTAGCGGTTAATGGACAATTAACACAATATCCACCAGAAGGATTACAGCGATACCTAACAAATATGTTGGTGCAAAGTTCAAATCAAAATCCTTCTTCAATTCTTGTTCCTATGTTGAATCAAGCTAAATCTATGTCAAAGCGAGCAAAAAAACAAGAAGAAGATATAAATAAGGATGAGCGTGTTAAGGCTATTGAAATTGTGAATTTAATCGAACAGAAAAAGGAGGGCAGTCAACATGGAATCTCCAAATAAAAAAGGCCCTTCCGTATGGTTTAATGAATTGCGTGGTTTATCGACTTTGATCTTTCAAAAGATGAGTAAGTTAGTAGATCGTGTGTTGTTTGATAAAAAGGGATCTGTGATTATTTCTTTGATTTTATCCATTATGATTTGTGTTGTGATCAATTATGAAGATATAAGTTTAAAATTGTTTAATGATACAAGAACCACTGTGGATCTAAGAAATGTAGCTGTTGAAGTATTGGCAGATACAGATCAATATGATGTAGCTGGTGTACCAAGTACTGTGGATGTTTCTTTAACAGGAGATGCGACAAGTATTCAGGTATTCCGTTCAAAGGGTAGTGTACAAGTTGTTGCGGATTTGAAAAAGTATTCTGAGGGTGAAAATATTATTAATTTAAAAGTTAAAAATTTACCTGAAAAAATTGAAGCGGTGGTTGATCCTGCAACGATTGATGTTACACTTTCGAAAAAAATTACGAAGACATTTACAATTCAACCGGAATTGTTGGTAGGTACAAATCAAAAAGTAAGTGATTTTGAAACACCTACTCTAGATACAATGACAGTTAAGATTACGGCAAGTCAAAATCAATTGAATTCAATTCGTATTGTCAAAGCGTTGATTGACTGTACGGGTCAGATTCAGGATTTTGAGGCAAATGCGACTTTAGCAGCTTACGATGCCAAGGGAAATCGAGTAAATGTTTCGTTGTCACCGGAAACGGTGCATGCGAGTGTAAAATTAGCGAAAAACACATCAGATAAGGAGGATTCAGAGTAATGGGTAAGTATTTTGGAACAGATGGAGTTCGTGGAAGAGCAAATGAAGGTTTAACTTTAGATATGTCTATTAAGATTGGACAATATTTAGGTTGGTATTATGGAAAAGAAAAACATGCAAAAATCTTGATCGGTAAAGATACAAGACTTAGTGGAGATATGTTTGAATTAGGTTTAGCAGCAGGTGCTACAAGTATGGGTGCACAAGTCTATTTACTTGGTGTTTGTCCGACTCCAGCTATTTCTTATTTAGTTCGTAAAGAACGTTTCGATTGCGGAATTATGGTGAGTGCAAGTCACAATCCATATTATGATAATGGAATTAAATGTTTTAACCACAATGGTGAAAAGATGGAAGAAGAATTACTTCTTGAAGTTGAAAAATATATGGATGGTTTAACAGACTTAGATTTAGTTACGGGAGATCATATTGGAGAATATTTCGAGTGGGAAGATGGACTAGAAATCTATATGAGTTGGTTAAAAGAATGTGTTCCTGTGGATTTATCAGGAATGAAAATTCTATGTGACTTGGCAAATGGTTCTGCCACAAGTACAGCAGTTGAAACATTAGATTCATTAGGAGCTACAGTAGATGCCATCAGCAATTCACCTAATGGTATCAATATCAACAATAAGTGTGGTTCAACACATCCTGAAGCTTTACAAAGAATGATGCGTGAAGGTGATTATGATATTGGTTTGGCATTTGATGGAGATGCCGATCGTTTGATCATGGTTAATTCAGATGGAGAATTGTGTGATGGAGATTACATCCTATACATTTGTTCTCGATATATGAAATCTGTGAATCGTTTAAATAAGAATATGGTTGTTACTACGGTAATGGCTAACTTAGGTTTATATAAGGCTTTAGATGCGAATAAGATTGACTATATTCAAACAGCAGTTGGTGATAAATATGTTTTTGAAGAAATGCAAAAAAATGATTACTTTGTTGGTGGAGAACAAAGTGGACACATTATTTTCTTAGAACATGAAGTAACTGGGGATGGTTTAATGACAGCTTTAAAGATTTTAGAAATCATGAAAGCTACTGGTAAATCATTACAAGAATTAAGTGAAGGATTATTTATTTATCCTCAATTGTTGAAAAATGTAACAGTTAAAGATAAAAATGCTTGTCTAGAAAGTAAAGAGCTACAAGAAGTAGTGGATTCAGTAGCACAAGATCTAGGTGATGAAGGTCGTATTTTAGTTCGTCCAAGTGGAACTGAACCATTGATTCGTGTCATGGTAGAAGCTAAGACAGATGAATTGTGCGCTGAATATGTAAAGCGTGTTACAGATTTCTTAGAAGCAAATAATTTTTAGAAAGAAGGGTGGCCCTATGAAAAGAGTCATAAATATTGTTGAAGATGAAAAAGACATCAATAATTTAGTTGCCCAATATTTACGTAAAGAAGGATATGAAGTTCATTCATATTATACATATGAAGAAGCGAGTGCTCATGTCGTAGATGATGATGTGCATTTGTGGATCTTGGATATTATGTTGGATGACAAATCTGGATTTGATTTGATTGAAGAAATTCGTCTACAAGGGCCAGAAACGCCTGTTATCTTCATGTCTGCGCGTGATAAAGAATTTGATCGTATTATTGGTTTAGAAAAAGGTTGTGATGACTATATCACAAAACCATTCTCACCAAAGGAACTTGTATTAAGGGTCAACAATATTATCAAGCGTGCATATCGTGATGACAATAATCGTATTAGTATTGATGGATATGAATTGGATGAAGAACAAAGAAAAATCTATGCGGATAATGTGGAAATTGAATTGACGACAAAAGAATTTGATTTGTTGATGATGTTTATTAAAAATAAGGGAATCGCATTCTCTCGTGATAAGATTCTAGAAAATGTTTGGGATGAAAATTATTTTGGTAGTGATCGAGTTGTAGATGATACTTTGCGTCGTTTGCGTAAAAAACTTCCAAATTTAAACATTCATACAATCTATGGATATGGATATCGTTTAGGGTGATACAAATGTATCCCCTTTTCTTTTCTTATGGTAAAATAATTGTATGATGAGGTGATATTTTATGAAGGGACCTTCCTTTTATTTTCAAAAAATGTCATTAACACGACAAATTCTTTCGATTATTTTGACGGTTTTGATGTTTTTTATCATGTTCTTTTTTGTATTTGTCAGTGATAATATTGATCGAACTATTACGAAACAAATGTATGAATTGATTCTTAATCGACAGACGCCGATTGTTGGTTTAGTGGATTCCAAACAAACGAATAGTTTAGATGATATTTATGCTTTCTTAGCGAGTGATAGTGTTCAAACCAATTGTCTTATTCAAAATGATGAAATGAATGTAATCACTAATCAAAATTCGAATAGAAAGCCAGTCAATCGTAAGGTATATGAGTATTTATTGGAACAATCAAAAGATATGGATGCCAAGACAAATAATGTGTTACAAGGTACGATTACTGTGGGAAATTCAAAATATTATTATCGTTTGATCTATTGTCATGATGATATTATTTTGGCAAGCTTTATGGATGATACATATGCGACTCAATTTAGAGATTCATTAATTGATTCAACCGTGTATGTTATTGTGATTGCGTTTATGATCGTATTCTTGATTATTCTAATGTGGGTATTCTCTATTATTCATCCTTTGAATCTAATTCGAAACTATATTGAACAAATCAAGGATGGTAAAGAAGTTGAGCTTCACTTAAATCGAAATGATGAAATTGGTGAAATGGCAACTGCCATTGTGAAGATGAATGATGAATTAAAGAAGCAGGATAAAGCTAAAGAAGATATGATCCATAATATTTCGCATGATTTAAAAACGCCGATTGCGACAATTAAATCGTATGCAGAATCGATTAAAGATGGAATCTATCCTTATGGAACGCTTGAAAGTAGTGTCGATGTCATCTTAGATAATGCACAGAGATTAGAAAATAAAGTACATTCTTTATTATATATGAATCGTGTTGAATATTTAGTGGCAAGTGATGCCGAGGGTGTAGTCACAAATATGAAGGATGTTGTGGAGCAGGTTGTATTGAATGCGGCTGTAATTCGTCCGGAAATTCAAGTGATTACAGATGTAGAGGAAGTTTTCTTTGATGGTTTGATTGAAGCATGGCGAGTCGCAATTGAGAATATTATGGAAAATGCCTTCCGTTACGCAAAATCATATATAAAGATCGAAGTAAGAGAAGACTGGCTATGTATTAGTAATGATGGTCCAAAAATGCCGGAGGATCGAATTCAATCTTTGTTTAGACCTTATGAAAAAGGAGAAGGTGGTCGTTTTGGACTTGGATTATCCATAGTTTCTAAGGTTTGTAAGGCCAACCACTATATTGTGAAGGGTGAAAATAGTGATGATGGTGTTCGTTTTATTATTTATCGAAAGGTGAAAAAACAAAGAAAGAAAAAAGAAAATACATGGGTAAAAAATAAAGGAGAAAAAGTATGATGAACGTTGCGACAATTGGATCTGGTGTTATTGTAGATCGTATGATCGAGGCTATGCGTTTAGATGGGCGATACAATTTGTATTGTGTTTATTCTAGAACACAAGAAAGAGCTAAAGAATTTGCCGATAAACATGGTATTCAAAAGTATTATACGGATATGGAAGAAATGTTGAGTGATGAAAATGTGGATATTGTCTATGTGGCAAGTCCAAATTCATTGCACTATAAACAATCCAAAATGGCTTTGGAACATAAGAAGCATGTTATCAATGAAAAGCCTTTTACACCGACTTTAAAAGAGTGTAATGATCTTTTTGAGATTGCCCAAAAGAATGGTGTTTATATTTTTGAAGCCATCACAAATGTGCATCTTCCAAACTATAAAATAGTTAAGGAACATCTATCAAATTGTGGAGATATTAAGATGGTACAATGCAACTTCTCGCAATATTCATCAAAATATCAAAAATATAAAGATCATATTCAAACTAATGCCTTTGATCCAGCCTTTAATGGTGGTGCATTAATGGATATCAATGTCTATAATCTTCATTTTGTGACGGGATTATTTGGTAAACCGAAAGATGTACATTATTTTAAGAATGTTGGATATAATGGCATTGATACAAGTGGAATTATTATTATGGAATATCCTGGTTTTATCGCAACTTGTACAGGGGCAAAAGATTGTTCCAGTCCGAATACAGTCTATCTTCAAGGGGATAAGGGAACATTGATTGTTTCTGGTGCAAGTAGTGGCGTATGTAAAGATGTTTTCTTTGATGCTCCAAAGAAGGATCAGATTGGTAAAAAGGCAACGGATACAAAAGAAAAAATTAGTATTGAACAGCCAAATCACATGTTGTATGAGTGTCAGGATTTTATGAATATCATTCTAAATAAGGATGAAGAAACTTATACAATGTATAAGGAACAAACACAAATGGTTGTCGAATTATTAGAAAAGCTATCATGAAGATAGCTTTTTTTTGAATATAATCATTTTTTCTGTGCTTTGACTTTCATCATATGCATATCCTAAATCTGAAAATTTGGTGATATCCTGGATGTTTTGAATATTATTTTCGGCTAGATAACGGACCATGGCACCTCTTGCCATCTTGGCATACACACCTTTTTCTTTACCATTTTCTTCGATAAAACGAACGTCCACTAATGGTTTATATTTTCGAATGATTTTGGCATATTCTTCACTCGCCAGATTTAAAATGGGTTCATCTATTTTGTCGGCAAGATCATCTTTCCAATAGTCGTAAAGTGAGAAAGGACATTTTGTCTGCATTTCTAAACGATAGGGTGTGATCGCATCTAATGGTTTTAATAATCCATAGAAACCAGAAAGAATATACAGATGTTCTTGAATATATTTCATTTGATCATCGGTAAATACGTGAGGAACCATATATTGATATTGAATGCCGGAATAAGCGAGTATGGCAGGTGTTGTATTTTTGTCTAAGGTCATATTATGAAATTGTTCATATGTATTTTTGGCAATGGTATCTGAACATTTTAAATATGATTTTAATTCTGGATAATCTAGACTTTGAATGTGATTTAAAAGTTCAGACGTTTTGGATAAGAATATAGGTGTTGTACACTCTATGTTAATATCATCAATCGTTTTCATTTTCTTAGCTGGAGATATAATTATTTTCATACAACTATTGTATAATAACTTTTAAGAAAAGGAAGTGAAGATTATGGTAAAAACAGAAGAAATGTTAAAGAATCTAGAGGAGTTGATCAATACACCAAGCGTGGTTGGTTTCTATCCTGAAATTCATAAGAAATTAAGTGAAATGATTGGTAAGTTAGGGTATAAGCTAGAGTTTGATAATAAGCGAACAGCTTATGTTCGTATACCAGGAAAAGATTCAAGTAAGACAGTATGTGTAGGGGCGCATTTGGATACGATTGGTTTGCAGGTTCGTCATGTGATGGAAAATGGATGGATCGAAGTGAAGAATTTGGGTGGAATCAATTTTCATAATATTGAAGGTGAAAATGTATATATTCATACGCGTAGTGGTAAAACATATGAGGGTATGGTGATTTGTAAGTCACATTCTACCCATGTATTTGATGATGCGAGAAGTCGTGAACGAGATAAGTTTAATGAAGCCATCTTGTTAGATGAAGATGTAAGTTGTGCTAAGGATGTGTATGATTTAGGTATTGAGCATGGGGACTTGATCAGTGTCGAACCACGTTTTAAACGTACAGAATCTGGTTTCATTAAATCACGTCATATTGATGATAAGGCTATGGTGGCTGCAGTAATCGAAGTGTTGCGTCAATTAAAAGAAGAAAACCTGACACCAGCTTATAATACATTATTTGCGTTTCCTATCTTTGAAGAGATTGGTCATGGAGGAGCCTATGTTCCTAGTGAAGTGAGTGAATATGTTGCGTTGGATATTGGCTTGATTGGACCGGATAATCATGGTTCAGAAAAGAAAGTATCGATTGGAGCAAGTGATAATTATTCTCCATATGATTGGGAATTGACCACAAAACTGATCAACTTGGCAAAAGCTAGTGATATTCATTATTGTGTAGATACATATTATCGTTTTGGTTCAGATGCCACAGCTGCCATCCGTGCTGGAAATAATATTACACCTGCTGTATTTGGCGTTGGATGTATGAATTCACATGGCTATGAACGAACGAGTGTTCAAGCTATTGAGGATTGTGTAAAACTAACCAAGGCTTATGTTTTAAGTAAATAAAAAAAGATATCGTAAAGATATCTTTTTTTGGTTAATTTTTTAATGTGAAATGATATTTATAACCATACATATAATATACCATCTACAAGTATATTATTAGACCAATATCATGGAATTGGTCGATAGAAACAAAATATTAAAGAATTTGAGATAATTCATATCCATTATAGATTTTATTCAACATTGTTTCTTTTGTTTGTTTAAATAAATCAAATTGTTTCTTTGCTTCATTAACGTTTTGATACACCTTCCAATCGCCAACTAAGTAGTATGGTTTGTGTTCAATAAATCCAATTACGTCATCTAATGGATATCCAAGAAATACACCTATTTCATGAGGAAAGTTTTTTGTGTTAAGTCTTTTTTTGAGTTCTTGTATACACAGTTCAAATGTATTTGGATATTGATAGGATTTTAAAAAGTTTTGAACTGCATTTGAGGAAATATAGTCTTTAAGTTTGGAATTGTATACATAAATGGTGTATTGAGATTCTTGTTCTATAAGGATAAAATAGATTCCTTTAGAATTGAATTGTTGATTGTATTGTTTGATAAAAAACTGAATACTATCGTCGTCTTTTGGAAGGTGAAACATATTGGCATATTTATATTGCTTCAAAGTGGGAGCACAATAATTGGCCAATAAAGATTCAAAACGTTTTTTTGGCATAATTAAGCTCCAATCACTTTTTTGATGTTTTCAAGATCTTCTGGTGTACCTGAATTTTCTACTTTATATAGAATTTCACAACCATAGTCATCACTGATTTTATCTGCGGCTTGACAATAAGCATCACCATAACCTGTATCTCCAGAACAAACGACGCCTTGAATCAAGGTACCATTGGCCATTAAGAAGCTTTCTACTTCTGCAGGAACATCGCCATATCCATCTGTATATGTAAATAAGATATATGGTTCATCCATACTTTCCGTTCCATCATTGATGCGAAGTGCATCGATACCTAATGAATTTACAATTTCTTCGACATTACCTGTGCGGCTTGCGTATGCATATTTCATATGGGTTACCTCCTTAATAGTTAGTCACATCTAACTGACTATAGTATATACCAAAGAAAGTTAGTTGTAAATAACTTTGTTGGAAAAAATTTATCTTATGATATACTATTTCTGTTTGACAGGAGAGTTTTATGCAAGTAAAAGATATGACGAAGGGAAACGAATTAAAGTTAATTTTTTTGTTTTCTCTACCTTTAATGTTAGGAAATATATTTCAACAATTATATACAGTGTGCGATACGATTATTGTTTCAAGACACTTAGGCGTTAAGGCATTGGCGGCCATTGGATGTTGTGATTGGCTTACATGGATGGGAATAGCCGTGGTGACAGGTCTTGCCCAAGGCTTTTCAATTCCTGTTTCCCATGCCTTTGGTACACATGATAAGAGCAATGTTCAAAAGTGTATTTCTGCTTTAGTAGTGAATGCGATTATCTCGACTGTAGTTTTATTAGCTATTATTTATCCATTATTGCCAAGAATTCTTGTGCTATTGAAGACGCCAGCTGATATTATGGATCGTGCACTCGCATATACTCATGTTATTTATATAGGGTTATTTGCGACAATGTTTTATAATGCGTTGGCAAGTATATTGCGTGCTTTTGGAAATTCGAAAACACCATTACAAGCCATGATTATTGCAAGTATTTGTAATGTTGGTTTAGATGTGTTGTTTGTCATGGGACTTGAGTGGGGCATTATTGGTGCTGGTGTTGCGACAGTGATTGCACAGATTCTAGCTGGATGTTTCTGCTTGTATCATGTATTAAAGTTAAAGGATTTTATGCCAAATTCAATTTGTAGAGATTTATCATACTATATGAATCAATTTAGATTGGGTATTCCAATGGCTTTACAAAATGTATTGATTGCGATTGGTGGCATGGTCTTAACAAGTGCAGTAAATCGATATGGAACATATTTCCTTGCAGGCTTTACGGCTATGAATAAATTGTATGGTGTACTTGAAATTTCGGCTGTTTCCTATGGATATGCCATGGTTACGTATACAGGACAAAATTATGGAGCAGGAAGGTATGATCGTATTAAGAGTGGTGTAAAAAAAGTTGTTTTACTATCTTTAGCCACTTCCATTTTGATTTCCATAATATTATGGTTCTTTGGACCATTTTTCCTTTCTTGTTTTATTTCAAATACAAGCCAAGGGGCAAAACAAGCTATGACATACGGATTAACTTTCTTAAGATGTTTAACTGTTTTCCTTCCAATTTTATATATGTTGCATGCATATCGCTCTACGATTCAAGGTTTATCCAACGCCTTTATTCCTATGGTGTCGGGATTATTTGAATTGTTGATGCGTATTTCTGGTGCTTTAGTTTTACCTATCTTTTTTAAAAAGGCAGGACTATATCCGGTAGAAGTATTGGCGTGGATTGGTGCTGTTGTCATTTTGATTCCAAGTTATTATCATATGGAAAAGAATTTTCAAAATGTTTCAGAAAACAGTTGACAAAATGTTTCATAGAGCATAAAATACGTACATACATAAGCAAAGGCGCTTATAGTTCATACATACATGAGCTGTAAGTGCCTTTTTCTTTTTGTATAAGGAGGGAAAATTATGGAGAAAGTATTAACAGAGGTATTTGGAATATGGTACCTGATTGGAGCTGCATTTGTATTCTTTATGCAGGCTGGATTTGCGATGGTAGAGGCCGGATTTACAAGAGCCAAAAATGCCGGCAACATCATCATGAAAAACTTGATGGATTTCTGTTTGGGAACTGTCGCATTTTTAATCATTGGTTATAGTCTATTGATGGGACATGATTTAGCAGGATTAATTGGTTGGGGTGAAAGTCCATTGACAAACTTTGCCGGAACAAACTGGTCAAGTTTCACATTTAACTTAGTATTCTGTGCAACAGCTGCAACTATTGTTTCTGGGGCTATGGCTGAAAGAACTAAATTTATTTCATATTGTATTTATAGTTTTGTGATTAGCTTGATCGTGTATCCAATTGAAGCCCATTGGGTATGGGGTGGTGGATGGCTAAGTAGCCTTGGTTTCCATGATTTTGCCGGAAGTGCTGCCATTCATTATGTTGGTGGTTTAACTGCTTTAATTGGAGCATGGATGTTAGGTCCAAGAATTGGTAAGTTTGACAAGGATGGAACTCCTCGAGGAATTCCAGGACACAGCTTAACAATTGGTGCACTTGGATGTTTCATCTTATGGTTTGGCTGGTATGGATTTAACGGTGCGGCTGCTACAAATGGTTTACAGTTAGCTACAATTTTTGCGACAACAACTGTAGCTCCAGCTGTTGCGACATGTACGGTTATGTTGATTACTTGGATCAAATATGGAAAACCAGATGTTGCGATGTGTTTAAATGGTTCATTAGCTGGTTTAGTTGCGATTACGGCTGGATGTGATGCTGTAAACGTATTTGGATCATTTGTGATTGGTATCTTATCTGGATTTGTGGTTTGTTTCATTGTATGGTTACTAGATTATAAATTAAAAGTAGATGATCCAGTAGGTGCTGTAGCTGTACACTTTGGCAATGGTGTATTAGGAACAATTTGTGTAGGATTATTCGCTTGTGGCACAGATACAATGACTGAAGTACAAGGCTTATTCTATGGTGGTGGATTCCATTTATTAGGTGTTCAATTATTAGGATTGTTGGCAATTGGTGCTTGGACTGCTGTAACGATGTTTATTACTTTCTTTATTATCAAAAAGACGGTTGGCTTACGTGTAAGTGCACATGAAGAAATTGTTGGTCTTGATAAAATGGAACATGGATTGGAAAGTGCATATGCTGGTTTTGCCTTAGAAGCCGATGTTCCTGGTGATTATTTAGAAACGGTACAAGATTCTAGTTATACTCCAAGTGTTGAAGTAGATGATGCCGTACCTACAAAAATTATTCATAGTGATGGTTCAATTTCAAAGGTTGTCATTATTACGAAGACTGAGAAATTTGATAAGATCAAGGCTGCATTAAATGAAATTGGTATTGGTGGTATGACCGTAACGAAAGTATCTGGTTGTGGTGTGCAAAAGGGTCAGACTAGCTACTATCGTGGTGCTAAGGTAAATATGGAATTGCTTCCTAAATTGAAGGTGGAAGTCGTTGTGAGTGAAGTGCCTGTAGCTGATGTTGTTAAGGCGGCTAAAAAGGCATTGTATACTGGTAATATTGGGGATGGAAAAATCTTTGTCTACGATGTTGCGGATGTTGTTCGTATCTCAACAGGTGCTCGTGGTAAAGATGCATTAAAATATGAATACTAATATATATCTTGGCTTGTAATCTTGCTCTTTTCTCTTATTCATTACAAGCCATAAGAAAAAGGATCGGTTTCGATCCTTTTTAATTTAACAAATCTGTATCAAATACATTATCATCTAATTCTTCATCCACCATTTGGAAAAGCAGTTCTTCGATGTCTTTACCATTTTCTAATTCTTCAAATAAATCAGGTCTTTCATAGAACAACTTATTAAAGAAAAATCCAGAAACTAATTGATCATTTTGTTCTTCTAAAGTGCGATGTTCATCTTCATCTACCCAAGGCCCATCATTTTGGGATTCAATTATTTGAATGCGTTCCAAATCAATTTCTTTTTTATTGATTTCTTCCTTGATGAGTTCTCCTGTCACAGGATAGAATTCATCTGTTTCAGAATCAAAGAATGACAGTAAGAACATGTCATTTTTTTCTAAACATAAATCGGCAATGGTACAAATCTGCATTTCTTCGGCAGTATAATCAATACCTTCACAGTGAATTATAAAATCATAGCTGCATACAATGTCTAAACTTGACATCACAAAGTAAGCCATGTCCGCTAATGGAAGTCTTTTAGGGAACGTGATGGTTCTTGTGATATCCTCCAATTGAAATTGAATGGTACAAATTTGAAATCTTTCTTTTAAATAGTCCGTTTTTTCTTCAATACAAATCTTTATACCTTCTTCAAAAGAATAATCATGGAATTCAGAATCAATATCTAATAATTCATGTAAATATTGATTGGCAATTTCATGAAGTAAGATAAATTGGTATTTGTCATCTTCTGGTGCATATTTGAATAATTCATTTAATGCAGGTACTAATTTTTTATTGTTTGTGATTGCGTCTATTGTCATTTCCATCATGGAATCCATTTGTTTTTGTAGTTTCTTTTTCATTTTTACTCCATATCCATATGTTTTAACATATTAAAAATATCATCGATTTCCTCTAAATCATCTTCAACTAGAGGAATGTCGAGTTCATCGCAAATGTATTCAAGCCAACTTAGAATATATGGGTTTCTAGCATATACATGTTTAGGTTTACCAAAATGGTCGACTACACCTAAGAAATTATCCATAATAACTTCAAAATCTTCTTGATCAGGATGAATCAAATCAAAATGTAGAATTTGATCGTTTCTTAAATCAAATACAATATAGGCTAATGGATTGATAGGTCTTTCAAAACCTTTATCATTTGTAGGGACCATCATATAATCCATGTCGATCGCAAGTTCTAAATCTGAGTCATCCATATTTTTGAAATGATCGATTAAATTTGTATCATTGATAAGAATTGTGTTATATCGTTCTGGTTCCGTAGGTCTAGGTACAGTATATGAAAACCAATGATTATCTTCATCTTTTTGCGTATAGATAATATCGCCTTTTTCAAAAATAGATTCTTGGTATTCTTCATGTTTAAGTGTTTCAATCAATCCTTTGTAGGTTTCAATTAACATCTTGGCTTCACCAAAATTTGGTAGACTAGGAAAGCTCTTCTTTTCAAACGTTTTGAAATAGATCCAGTTTCCGTTTCCACGAAAGCGAAGACCAAGTTGTTTGATAATAGAATACATATCGTCATCTATTTCATCACGATTGCCCCAATAACAAGTAATGCAGTTTTGATCGGACATCACAAATGTTGCGGGTACATTATAGTCGTCATTGCTGATTTGACAAAAATCACTATAACCTTCCATACCACGATAGACACTGATGCCTGTGCAAGTTCCGCCTTTTCCCATAATTGATACGAAGTTGGGTTCTTCATTTTTCTTTGTTTCTACCGCAATTAAATCCATGTCCCAATAAGAGTTCCATGGCTTTAATTTGGTGATTTCAATAGCTAAATCATATAGTTCTTTCCATTGTTCTAATGTTGCTTGTGTTGCCATAATAATTCCTCAACTTTATTATATTAATAGTAACATTGAAGGACATGAAACTCAATCAAGATTCCTTGACGATTTTTCCACTTATATACTCAGGAATAAGTTCAAAACATTGTACACTAGGACCTGAATATTTTAATTCATGATCAATATAATCTTGATCATCGGTGAATTTTAAACAGAGTTGCGTACATATTTCTTTGACTTTATTTGGATCATCAACCAACTTGATTTTTCCAAATACTATAACACTCTGATAATGAATAGCCCATTCACCATCTTTCTTAAAACCTTTATCCATGACACAAAAGCTGGCTTTATTACTTTGTTTTAAACAATCCATCTTGTGGCCTTCTTTAGCACCATGAAAATAAATGTTTTCAGTTTTTTCATCATACCAATGTGTAATAGGAAAACCATAAGGATATCCTGAATCGCTAATCAAAGATAATACTCCATGTGGTTCATTTGTAAGTATTTCAATACATTTTTCTTGGCTTAATTGTTGTTTGAATCTTCGCATTGTCTTAAACATAGGTTTCTCCTTTAATGAAAAAGGTGTAAATTGAATTACACCTCTATAAATTTGAATTCATGAATTCAATGATTCCAGCTTCCACTTCATTTTTGATTTCTGCATAATTATGAATTTCATGACGATAGCCAGAATATAGTTTAGTAGTGACATGATGTCCAGTTTCTACAAGCCAGTTGCTGACTTGACAAACGCCAAGACCATATTCACCAACTGGATCTTGATCACCCGCAATATTATAAATAGGAAGTTCGGTAGGTACTTTTTTGGCCCATTGCGTACCTTCAATTGTAAGCATCATTTGGATAAAATCATAAATAGAACGATTGCTTGTAGGTCTTGTGAAGGCATCAAAAGGATCTTGTGCATGATCAATTTGTACGTATGGATCGTGGCAGATCCATTCATTTCCAATTTGAATTTCACCACAACGTTCGCACATCCAACCCATAAGTGAGCCAACAACATTTGGATCCGACTCTTCACCGTGTCCTGCATCAATGATTTCTTTCAATTTCTCTTGAGCTTCTTTAGCACCACGGAAAATGCCTGTTGTACCACAAATGGTTGCACCATTTAACTCATTTCCATATTTCGCAATAAAATCTCTTGTGATAAACGAACCCATACTGTGACCAAATAAGAAATAAGGTAAATCTGGATATTTCTCACATACAATTTCTTTCAATGTGTGCTCATCTTCCATCATGGTGTGACATCCTTTGTCTCCCCAATCACCCCATGCATTATTTACCATTGCGGTTTTTCCATGACCTACATGATCATCAGCTGCTACAATATAACCAGCATCTAGAAAAGCTGAAATCATGTGGATATAGCGTCTTGAGTGTTCGCCAAATCCATGAATCAATTGAACAATTCCATTCGGTTTGCAGGCAGGAACATAAATCCAACCTTGCACTTGATCGCGTTCATTGTAAGATGTAAAAGATACTTCGTGTAACATACAATAATCCTCCTTTTCTTTGTGTAATGTTAACTCGTTTTATATCTGTTTTTATTATACTCCATACTCCCACAAAAAAACTATGTCATTTAGCTGACATAGTCTTTTTCATAAATTTATACACAATATACGCAAGTACAATACCTGCAAGAATATCCGTTGGATAATGTACGCCTACATAGAGTCTAGAAAAGGCAACAAGAATTGCGAGCAGGATGACTGGAATACTGTATTTTTTGGGAAGACCATCATATACCATAAAGGCACAAATAAAGGCAGATGCCGTATGTCCAGATGGAAAGGAATAGTCGGTTGGTTTATCTATTAATGGAACAAGTTCATTAAATGCATCAAAGGGTCTAGGTCTTTGAAATATGAGTTTTAAGACAATAAATAATACAGTACAAATCAGAAAGGCAATGATTGTTTCTTTTGCGAGTTTTCTTGTTTGTTCATTTTTCTTGAACATATATATCAATACGATTCCTAGAAGTATATATAAGAAGTATTCATTGGTAATTAAAGTAAAGAATGGCGTTAATATGTAGTTTCGTATATTTTCTTGTATAAACAATAAAATTTGAATATCCATAGAAATTTTCCTTTCGTTAGGAGTATTATACATATATACAGATAGGAAGTGAAGTTATGCGACTAGAAAGAATGAGTTGGAAAGATTGTGAAGAATATTTTAAGGATCATGATATGGTGATTCTGACAACGGGAAGTACAGAAAATCATGGAATTCACAATCCATTAGGAACCGATACAATGATTCCTAATAAAATTTTAGAGCTCGTAGAAAAACAGAGTGATATATTAATTGCACCAACATTGCCTTATGGGGATGCTGATTTTCATACGGAATACACAGGTACAATATCGATTGGTAGTGACTTATTGGAAATGGTCATGGAAAGAATTAGTGATCGACTTTATGATTGTGGAGCTAGACACTTTGTGTTTTTAAATGGTCATGGAGGAAATACACATGCATTAAGTAAAGTGTGTCGTCATTTATATAAAAAGGGTGCTGTTGGAACGATTTTTGATTGGTGGACCATTGCCGGTAAAATCAATCCTGAATGGGCTGGAGGCCATGGTGCAGGTCAGGAAACAGCAGCTATGTTGTATGTGGATGAAAGTCTAGTACAAAAGGATAAGATCATGGATTCAAATTTAAATCAATTTACATCCCGATTAACAGCTTCAAATGCGCAAACGGTTAACTTTAAAGGTGTGGATATTCCTGTTCCTAGAAGCAATCGTTTAAGTAGTGACAATGGTTGGTTTGGTAAGGACCATCCTAAATATGCAACATATGAATGGGGTAAAGAGATGGTTGAGGCTACGGCTGGTTTTCTTGTGGAATACATGAAAGAATTTCAAAAGATGTAGTAATTCAAGTTCACATTTAATATAAATATTAAAAAAACATGTAAATCATCAGATAAAATGAATGGTAGTTATATCGATTTTATGTATTTTCCAGTAATGTTGGACTTGTTTCAGAAGTAGTATTCAACTGGATTGATACATTGCTAGAATAGTTTTCAAAAAATATACAAAAAAGGTGTCTCAGAAAATGCAGACACCTTTTAATATATTCGCATAAACACTAGATAATATCTTCCCAATTCTTCAAAGTTGAACGTGTTTTTAAAAATATTTCATCAGAAGATAAATCAGTGTTGTTTTCGACTTTTTGTTTCATAGTTTTATAGTCACTAATTGTTTTATGAACCATGTTGATTATTTGGTTTCGTTTTCTATTTAAATCCGCAAAAACATTTTTATTGACTGACACACTAGAAGTATAAAGATTTAATTCGTTTCTATTCATGATGATCATTTTGCAGAAATCAAGCCCAGGTCTAGCTTTGTTTCCTGTATTATAAATTGGAATTGAATAACTTTTAGGACATCTACTGCGCAATGGCACAAGTATGATTTTATTTTCGTAAGAAATTCCATAATAATATGGTCTTACTTTTCCAGAATGATTGTTTTTATCTAATGTTTCTTCTAAAGAATCTCTAAATTCATCATTTATCTTTAAAAATCTAGTAGCCATAGTATCTCCAAAAAAAAAGCATCTATATAAGATGCAAATAAGCCATCCTTAGTTGCCGTTAGTTTTTGTCTACCTCTACTCATCAATAGCTTTCACTATAAATAAGCGACTTGTTGCTGACTTAGGACAATCGGTCAGAACCCTAAAATAAGTTGCCGTTAGTTTTTGTCTACCTCTACTCATCAATAGCTTTCACTATCAATAAGCGACTTGTTGCTGACTTAGGACAATCGGTCATAACCCTAAATAAAGGATGGCAAAATAATAATGTAAGATAGTTTTCCTATCTACAATCATAATATATCATACGCAATAAAAAATGTAAATCAACAAACATGTCATACTAACTATACATGAAAGAATTTCAAAAGATGTAGTAATTCATTTGAAGTTGAACTATAATAAATATACAAATAGGGGACAAATATCTTTTGTCTCTTTTCTTTTCGTATGGAGGCTTTAATGGAAATCATTATTTTAATATTATTATGTATTGTGATTGTATGTTTAATTGTTTTGTTGATGCAAAATAAATCAAAGGAAAGTGTTTCCTCAAATTCGGATTCTTTGATTCTTCAAAAGAATTTTGAATATCTTTTAAAACAAGTACAGGATGTTCAAAAGAATCAGGCTACATCTAAAATGAGTTTGAATCAAATGGAAGACTATTTGTATCGTATGAATCAAGTTATGACAAACACAAAATTAAGAGGAAACTGGGGAGAATATCAATTGGATATGCTTCTAAGTGTATATTGTGGTCAAAATCCATCAATTTATTCTATGCAGTATACTTTGCCGAATGGAAAGATTGCGGATTGTGCTTTTCATTTGCCAGATACTAATAAAGTATTGTGCATTGATTCAAAGTTTCCAATGGAAAACTATTTAAATTTACAAGAAGATATGGATACGTATTTAAGGCCTTTTAAGATGAATATGAAAAAGCACATTGATGATGTGGCTAATAAATATATCAATATAGATACGATGCCTTATGCCTTATTGTTTGTGCCTAGTGAAGCTATTTATCAATTTGTTTGTGCAAAATGCGATGATTTATTCACATACGCCCTTCAAAAACATGTGATGTTAGTATCACCAACGACACTTGTAGCAGAGGTGATGACATTATTATCAAGTACTAAAGATTTTTATAGAACAAGTCATATGGAAGAAATCGAAAGAAATATATTATTGCTTCAAGAAGATGCGAATCGTCTTGTGGAAAGAAGTATAAAGGCAGAAAAGACATTGGAAACTTTGGCAACACAATTTCATGCGGTTTCTATTTCTGCACAGAAATTATCAAGTCGAATGACTAAGATGGGAGAAGACGAATGATTAGTACATTAAAGGGAAATATAGCTTTGTTGGATTTTGATTTGATTGTCGATCCAACCAATCAACAAGTATTACCGATGCAAGGAGTTAGTGCACAAATATTTCATCAAGCCGGAAGTGAAATGATGAAGGCATGTCAAGAATTGAATGGTTTAGAAGTAGGAAAAGCTAAAATGACCAAAGCTTTTAATTTACCATGTAAGGCAGTTATTCATACGTGTGGGCCACGCTATATGGATGGAACGCATAATGAAGATGAATATTTGGCCGCTTGTTATTGGAATAGTATGGCATTGGCTTATGATTATATGCGAAAAAATGATATGGAATCGATTAATATTGCTTTTCCATGTATTTCTACAGGTATCAATGCATATCCAAATCATGAGGCTTGTGTAATTGCGATTCAAACTGTAAAGCGATTAATGAATAAGTTTCCTGAGACAAAGGCGATTCATGTATGTTTTGTATGTGATAAGACAGAAGATTATATGCTATATAAAGAGGCACTTAGACTGCGATGAAATCCATGGTTGATTTATCTCATGAATTTTTAAAGCCAGTTCTTCATAAACAAGCAATTTGTATCGATGCCACATTGGGTCAGGGAAAAGATACAGATTTCTTTTTATCGCAAAATGTACATAAAGTATATGGTTTTGAAATTCAAAAGGATGTTTTTGAAAGTACAAAAAAACGATTTGTTGATCAAAAAATTTGTTTCTATAATGTCGGACATGAACATATGAATGAATATATTCATGAAGAAGTAGATGCGATCATCTTTAATTTTGGCTATTTTCCTCAAGGAAATCATGAAATCACAACTCAGTCTTCTTCAAGTGTTAGTGCAGTAAAACAAGCTTTGCATCTTTTAAAAGTAAAAGGAAGAATGGCACTTGTGATGTATCCACATGAATCAGGACAAGAAGAAGCTAAGTGTATGGAACAATTTTTAAAAACGCAAACAACGATTCAGGTACAGAAGGTACAAAATTTATTGGTGGATCATTGTCCATATGTATTATTAATTGAGAAAAGAAGATAAAAAAATAGACAACGTTTATGGCGTTGTCTTATTTACTTTGTAGCATGAAATAATAAATTTCGGGAGTTGACATAAAGCGAAGATTTACGTGTGTACAGCCAACACCAGATGAAATGATGTATGGGAAGGTTAGCTTTTTAGCACGGGAACGATTTAATGATTTTGCGCCATCTATTGATTTGTATCCTCCTAGAACAGGGAATGTGATTTGCGTTCCATGGGAATGTCCACATAGTGCTAAAGAGATGGATTTTGTAGATAATTCTTCATTTGTCAATGTATCTGGCATGTGGGTAACTAATAAGTTATATTGTGTATCTGCAACAGTGATTTTACTTGGATCTGGCGTGTTGGATAATGCACTTAATGTAATGCCATCACTCTTTTGATTGGTCAGAAGAATGGTTTCGTTTTCTAAAATTTCAAATTGCGATTGATTTAATATTGAACGAACAATATCATTATTTGCCTCATCCTTTTCGCCTAGCACACAAAACTTACCTAAGGGTGCATTGATTTTTGATAATTTATTCGTTATATAATCGATATCTTCTTGGCTCATCTGACTACTTTCATCAAATAGATCTCCACCAAAAATAAGAATGTCTGGATCTAAGTGTTCAATCTTATTAAAGAGTTTATTTGTTCTTTCTTTATTTTCAAATTTTCCATACTGCAAATCCGTAAAATAAACAATCGACACATCATTCATAGATTCAGGTATCTTAGTATCTTGTAGTGTTTTATATTGTACGATCAATTTATCGGGTTCTACATTTTTTGCGATTGTTATAGATGCAGCCATACTTAAAACAACCACAAATAAAATACCGATAATGATGAACATTTGTTTCTGTAACTTTGTCATGCAAATATTTTATCATAAAACAGAAAAGACATCACTAGGATGTCTTTGTTGTTCTTGGCTTTCTTGCATGGAAGTTTTTACGGTTCTTCTGAAGTTCTTCCATTGTTTGTTTTGAATTTAAGATAACTGGAATTACAATTGGATTTCGATGTGTCTTTTTATATAAGAATGGTTCTAATGTAGAACGTACACAGTTTTTGATTTCAGAGAAAGTTGTCTTTTCTTTCATCTTTTCTTGAAGCGAATTATTTACAATATATTCAGCTTCTTTGATCAAACCTTGTGAGTCTTTAATAAAGACGAATCCACGTGATACAATAACAGGTCGCATTAAGATCTTGTTTTCTTTTGAATCAATAGCTAAAATAACGGCAACTAAACCATTATCGGCCAAAATACGACGATCTTTTAATACGGCTGTAGATAATCCAGAAATATCATTTCCATCTACATAGATGTCATCACCTTGGTATCGCCAATCACTTTGTAGTACTTTGTGATCTCTTAAAATAAGAATGTCACCATTTGCGCATACAAAGATGTTTTCTTTTGGAATACCAGTTTCCATAGCTGTTTGTCTGTGTTGCATCAACATTTTATATTCACCATGAATTGGCATAAAATAAGTAGGACGAACTAATTGTAACATTAGTTTTTGTTCTTCTTTTGAAGCGTGTCCTGTTGTATGCAAGTTATTCAAGATGGATTTTGTAAGTACGGTAGCACCTGATCTAAATAAGTTATCAATAACACGATTGACACTCGATTGGTTTCCCGGAATTGGATTGCTTGAAAAGACAATTGTATCGCCTGGCTTTAAGTGGATAAAGCGGTGTGTACCATTGGCAATTCTTGATAGAGCTGCAAGTGGTTCTCCCTGGCTTCCTGTACAGATAATACATACTTTGTCATCTGGAGTATGAGCAAGTTCTTCAGGACTCAAAAAGTCTGAATTTTTGACTTTGATCGTACCCATCTTTCTTCCAATATCCACAACATTTTCCATGCTTCGTCCAAAGACTATGACTTTCCTTCCAAATTTAGTAGCTGCCTCAATGATTTGGGCAACACGATGTACATTGGATGCGAATGTGGCAACGATTAGACGCTGCTTTGTCTTTCGCATAATGTCTTGGATTTCGTTGGCAACCTTTCTTTCTGAAATAGAGAAGTCCTCAACTCCAGAGTTTGTGGAATCAGACATTAATAAGTCGGGTTGTGTAACACCGATAAATGCCATCTTTTGATAGTCAGCATTGGTTCCAACAGGTGTTAAATCAAATTTAAAGTCACCTGTATGAACGATAGATCCATTAGGACATGTGATATGTACACCTAAAGAATCTGGGATTGAGTGGATAGTATTGAAAAAACCTACTTTGAAGTATTTTGTAGTAATACTTGAATTTTCATCGATTTCTATAATTTTTGTTTTTTCTAGTCCTTTATGTTCGCTTAGCTTTTTAAGAATCAAAGCCTTCGCAAAACGAGGTGCATAAATGGCATCAATCTGGACTTGCTTAAGTAAGAAAGGAATTCCTCCAATATGGTCTTCGTGACCGTGGGTAATTACTAAAAACTTTCTTTTTTTGTTCATGCGAATCAAATGGTGATAATCAGGAATAACGTAGTCAACACCTAATAATTCATCACCTGGAAACAAAACGCCACAATCTACGATACAGATTTCATTTTCGTGTTCGTAGCAATACATATTTTTACCAACTTCGCCTAGACCTCCTAAGGCATAGATCAAAGTATCACCTTTTTCAACGTGATTTTTTGCATGATATGGTTTTTTGTTCGATGCATGCCCAAACGTTTGTTCTTGTGTTTTTGGCATATTCGACCTCTTTCTATAATTTAATGACTCTATTGTTATTATAGCAAAGCTAGGCAATTTAAAAAAGCAGAAGCTTAAATGACTTCTGCCTCATCATCACTTTTCCAAGGATTGTTGGCATCAATGTGATCATAGAAAAGTGTACCTGACAAGTGATCGATTTCATGTTGAAGGCAAATTGCGAAATATCCTTCGGCTGAAATGGTTACATTTTTATCTTGAATCAAATCATAACCACGAACTTTAATTCTTGCATGGCGGAAAACATGACCTGGATGTTCACCTTTCACAGATAAACAGCCTTCTCCATTATCTAAGTATGCATTTTGTACAGATTCAGAAATGATTTTAGGGTTGACTAGTGCAACTTCATCCACACCATCTTCATATGGGATTCTAACCGCAATCATTTGTTTTAAAACGCCTACTTGAACAGCCGCAATACCAACAGCTGGCTGTAAACCTTCGGCTTCGGCAATTTCATCATCTTGTGAATTACGTACATAATCTAACATAGCCTGCAAAAGTTCTTTATCTTCATTGGATAAAGGCAATGAAACAGGCTCACTTTGCATACGAATTCGCTCATCAGTATCTAATATAATATCTTTGCTTGTTATTTTCATAGTAATCATCCTCGCAAGTATTCTATAGCATTTTCGAATTATTGACAAATGATTTTTGAAAATATGCTAAAATAGAATTTATGATGGGGGGATTTTCATGTCCAAACAAAAACGGCGGTCAAAATTATCATTTTTCGCATTGGATCCAAATTGTGATAAATATATCAACTGGGCGGTTGCGCTTCTGTTATTGGTTGGAACATTCACTATTATTTCAACAAATGTAGGGAAAACAACATCTGCGCCCAATATTGTTCCTAAAGTACTTATAAAACAATGTATGTTTGCGGTATGTGGATATATTGCAATGTGGTTTATGAATAGATGGTTTCGCTTTAAATGGTATGCAAGAATTGAAAAAATGATTATTCCAATTTGTTTGTTTATTATGGGAACTACATTTGCGTTCCCTGAAATTGGAGGAAGCCGTGCCTGGATCTTGATTGGAGGTATCTCCTTACAGCCAAGTGAATTCGCAAAACCATTGATTATTCTTATTTGTGCTACATGTTTATATCGGGCTAAAAAAGAAACAGATATGTTAAAAGTAAGAGGGCAACTTTTTATGAGAGCATGGATTTCATTTGTTTTAATGTTTGGAATTGTATTTGTTCAAAAAGACATGGGAACATTGGTGATTATTTGTTTTATTTTCCTATCTTGTATCATGATTCCAAAATATGTGGTTTTACAACGTACGCAAAAAGTATTGAAAGTATTGGTGTATGGAGCCATTGCAGCAGCCATTGTCTTATTTGGAATCACAAATATTGGTACTGAAATTATAAAATATACACCACTTGCGCATATTGCGGTACGTGTTGAGAATTTTAAAGATCCATATACAGATGTATATGGAGATGGATATCAACCTGCCAACTCCCTATATGGTATCGCAAGTTCAGATATTCATGGAAAAGGTATAGGCAATTCAACGCGAAAATATGGTTATTTAACACAGGCAGATAATGATTATATTTTAGCTGTATTGCTTGAGGAAACGGGTATTTTTGGATTATTTGGTTTAGTTATATTATATGGAATGATTGAAATTCGTTTATTTTATTATGCATTTAAAACAAGTGAAGACATGTATAAAGTGATATTAGGTGGAACAGGCGTTTATCTATTTATGCACTTTTTCTTAAATGCCGGAGGCGTTGCTTGTTTAATTCCTTTTACAGGCGTTCCACTCTTGTTTATAAGTAGTGGGGGAACAAGTTTAATGTCGATTATGCTGACAATGGGGTTGGCACAAAATTGTATTTGTGCAATCCGAAGAAGGGAGATGGATCGTTTATCATGAGAATTGTAGCGGGAAAATATGGGTCTAGATCATTAAAAAGTCCTAAAAATGATGCAACTAGACCGACACAAGATAAAATTAAGGGTGCAATCTTTTCAAGTTTAGGAAATATTTTTGATGGTGGTAACTTTTTAGATTGTTACAGCGGAACAGGAAATATGGGTTTAGAAGCTGTAAGTCGGGGGATGGATCATGCGACTTTAGTCGATAATAATAAGGGTGCTATCTCGGTAATCAAGGAGAATGTAAAAAGTTTAAAGGCTGATAAAGAGACAAAAATCATTTGTGGAAATATCTTTAGTGTGTTAGAGCGACTCACATTAAAATATGATGTAGTCTATATTGATCCTCCTTACGCAAAGCAGGAAAATGAAAAATTGATTCAGAAGTTAGATGATTTGGATATGGTAAAATCCGATGGAATTATTGTTGTGGAAAGCCGTGAAGAAGAGGTGTGGCCAGAAAAAATAGCTTCCTTTACAAAATATAAAGAAAAGACATATGGTATTACGCGGATTTCTTATTATCAAAAAGAGGAGAATGAAAAATGAAAATAGCAGCATTTTGTGGAACATTTGATCCAGTGACTTATGGACACTTGGATATTATTGAAAGAGCTAGTAAATTGTTTGATGAGTTGGTTGTTTTTATTTCACCAAATTCAGACAAAAACAATGAGTTTACCGAGGCAAGAAGACTTGAATGGTTAAATGAATCGACAAAACATTTATCGAATGTAACATGTAAAATTCAATCTGGATTAGTAGTAGAGGCTTGTAAAAGTGTAAATGCTACTGTGCTGGTACGTGGAATTCGTAATGGTGTGGATTGTACATACGAGCAAAACATGGCGTTTATGAATGCAAGATTGGATGAGAATATTGAAACGGTTTGTCTATTCACACGACCTGAATATAGTTTATATTCAAGTTCAAATGTAAGAGAACTCTTTAAATATGGACAAGACATTTCTGGTTTTGTGCCAGCTTGCGTATTAGAAGATCTTAAAAAAGGAGAAGAATAAAATGGAAAAGTTTATTGATTGGTTAAAGGTAAATGGATATAAATATAAAAATGAAGATATTTATTTAGAGGCATGTACACACTCTTCTTATGCCAATGAACATCATCGTGAAATGGATGATAATGAACGTTTAGAATTTATGGGCGATTCTGTTTTGCAGATTTGGAGTGCAACTCAGCTATTTTTAATGGAACCAAAAATGCGTGAGGGACAAATGACAACACTTCGTGCACAAACTGTATGTGAATCGACATTAGCCGTATTAAATAGACAGCTAGGATGGTATGAATTTTTGCGTTTAGGTGTCGGTGAAGAAAAAACGGGTGGAAGACATCGAGAAAGTATTTTGGCCGATCAGTTTGAAGCTTGTATTGGAGCTATTTATATTGATCAAGGATATCATGTTTGTGATGAAATCTTGACTAAGTATATGAAGCCTGTATTCAAACAAGAAAAGAGTGAAGCTGTTACAGATTATAAAACACATCTACAAGAAGTCATTCAGGCAGATTCTAGAAAAACAATTCAATATAAATTATTAGAAGAAAAAGGTCCAAGCAACGCCCCAACATTTACTATGGGTGTATATTTAGATGATATTTTATTAGGTCAAGGAACAAGTAGTACAAAGAAAAAAGCAGAACAAAAAGCCGCTAAGGATGCTTTTGAAAAGATGGCTAAATAAAATGGAAGTATTTGAAAAATTATTGGATACGGAATTATATGCTTATTTTAAAAATGCCTCCTTTTATGAGAAACCTGTATTTCATACAGCTCATAAAATAGTTGAGTTTTATATAGAATTTGAGAATGTAATTCCTTTAGAAATATATGAACAGATCATCACAAAGTTGCAGCTGGCACTGCATGTACATGTGAAGCTGCATATTCATTCCAAAAATAATGCGGTAGAAATGGATGAATTGGATCGTTATGTGAATCATTTTGTGGAAAAATATAGTGATGTGAAGGATTTCCGTTTCTTACATCCTTATCTAGAAAATGATACGATTTGTTTTTCAACACGAGATGAGTCTCGACTTGCAGCATTAAATTTAGCTTTGCCGAGTTTACAAGAAAAGTTAAAAGAAGTGGGCATCAATCAAGAAATTGTATGTAAAAAAGTAGAGGAAAATGTTGCGATTGAAACGGCAAAGGTTCAAGTTGCTGCACCTGTTGTGAAACAAGAACCAGTCAAGAAACAATATTCTTCTTCAAATAGTTATAAAAAAGAATCGGCTACACAATATAAGATTGCGGATTTGCGTGTGGGCTACTCGAATGTTCAAATTGAGGGTCATATTTTTGATATTGATAATCGTGTGATGAAAAGTGGTAAAACACTACAAATGTTATATATCAGTGATTATGATGATGCGATTGTCGCAAAACGTTTTGAGGGGGCTAGATGTCCAATTGAAGAAATTCAAGCTGTTAAAAAAGGAATGCACGTAGTTTTAACCGGAGAAGTCGTATATGATTCTTTTTCTAAGTGTGATTCTTTTATGGTAAGAAAGCTTGAAATTACGCAAGAAAAGAAAAGAGAGGATCATGCTCAAGTGAAAAGAACGGAGTGGCATGTGCACTCTAACTTTTCGGAAATGGATGGTGTTTGTGCCATCGAAGAATTTATCCAACAAGCCTATGATTGGGGTATGGATTCCATTGGTGTGTGTGACCACCAAGTTGTTCAGGCTTTTCCAATGGCTCAACATAAGATTGAGGCATTGTCAAAAAAAGATCCGAATCGCGAATTTAAAATGTTGTATGGATGTGAAATGTTGGTGGCAGACTCTAAATATCATATTGTCTACAATAATGATCATCGAAGATTAGAAGATGCAACATTTGTCGTATTTGACTTGGAAACAACAGGTTTATCGAATACGCGTGATGAGATTATTGAATTTGGTGGTGTGAAGATCAAGAATCGTGAAGAAGTGGGTCGACTACAGATGTTTATTAACCCAAAGCGAACGATTCCTGCGCATATTTCAAATTTAACGCATATTACACAAAATGATGTGGATCGCGCAAAACCAATCGAAGATGCCTTAGATGAATTGTTAGAATTTATAGGAGATTCCATATTAGTTGCACACAACGCAACCTTTGACGTTGGCTTTATGAATGCGGCATGTCGAAAAACTGGTCGTGATGAACTAACGAATCCAGTGATCGATACGTTACCACTATCGTATGCGATGCTTCCGGATGATCAAAAACGATTTAATTTAGGAAGTGTATGTCGTCATTATCGTGTGAGTTATGATGGTGAAGGTGCGCACCGTGCAGATTATGATGCGGATGTACTTTCACAAGTTATGTATAATATGATGAATCAATTGGGGCATGAAGCAACATTAGATACATTGATAGATATGGAAGGTGGATGTGAAAAGTATTCAAGTAAGAAGCCTTACGAAAGAAATCGTCCATATCACATGACAGTTTTTGCCAAGAATAAAGATGGTTTAAAAGAGTTGTTTGAATTGATTACTTTATCACATACGCAATACTTAGTAAGTATGGGGAAAGAAAATGGACAGCCTCGTATTATTAAGGAGGAAATCTCAAAGAAGTGGGATAATGGCAACTTGTTGATTGGTTCTTCATGTCAAAATGGTGAGATTTTTGAATTGGCTCATACAAGAAGTAAAAAAGAATTGTTTGAAGCCATGAGCTATTATGACTATATTGAGTTACAACCATTAGATTGTTATAAGAATTTATTGGATCGCGGAAGCATTACGGATGTGGATGATTTAAAATGGTATCTACAGTTTATTTATGATACGGCAAAAGAAGCTGGTAAAATGGTTATCGCATCAAGCGATGCGCATTATGTCAATCCTAATGAGAAACGTCTTCGTGATGTGTATATCAATGCCAAGGCAATTGGAAATGCTAGACATCCTCTATATATTTATAATAAGCAGGCACGTAAGGCTACGAGCAATCCAAATCAGCATTTGTTGACAACAGATGAAATGTTGAAGGCATTTGAGTGGATGGGTGAAGATGTAGCTTATGAGATCGTTGTGGAAAATACAAATAAATTAAAGTTATTAACTGAACCAATCTTTCCAATCAAAGATAAATTGTATCCACCGGATATCGAGGGTTCAGACCAAAAATTGCGAGATATTTGTTTTGAAACAGCTCACCAATGGTATGGAAAAGATTTGCCAGATATTGTTGAAAAGCGTTTAACACGTGAATTAGACAGTATCATTGGTCATGGATACTATGTAGTTTATTATATTTCACACTTACTTGTGAAAAAGAGTAATGACGATGGATATCTAGTAGGTTCGCGTGGATCTGTAGGTTCTAGTTTTGTTGCGACAATGTCAAATATCACAGAAGTAAATCCATTAACTCCTCATTATGTATGTAAGAATTGTCAGCATTATGAGTTCTTAGATGGAGATGAAGCTAAGTCTGGCTTTGATTTACCGGATAAGGTTTGTCCAGTATGTGGAGAAATCATGCGTGGGGATGGTCAGGATATTCCGTTTGAAACATTCTTAGGTTTTGAGGGAGATAAAGTTCCCGATATTGATTTGAACTTCTCAGGTGAATATCAACCAAATGCCCATGCATACACAAAAGAAGTATTTGGAGATGATCACGTCTTTAGAGCGGGTACCGTAGGTACGGTTCAGGAAAAGACGGCATATGGATATGTCAAAGGGTATGAGGAAGAAATGGAATGTGAGCCTTTTAATGAGGCTAAGCGTGTAGATTTGGCTAAGGGTTGTGAAGGTGTCAAAAGAACAACGGGTCAGCATCCGGGTGGTATTGTCGTAGTGCCTTTGGATATGGATGTGCATGATTTTACACCGGTTCAATATCCGGCAAACAATCCAAATGCGACTTGGAAGACAACGCACTTTGATTTCCACCAGATTCATGATAATATCTTAAAATTTGATATTTTAGGGCATGTCGATCCTACGGCTATGAAAATGTTGGAAAGAATTACAGGGGTAAATGTTCGTCAGATTCCAATGAATGATCAGGCGACTATGGCTATTTTCTCAACAACAGAATCACTTAAAATTGATACGACAAAGTATAATGAAGTTACAGGAGCAGCTGGTATTCCGGAGTTTGGTACACCATTTGTTCGTGGTATTCTTGAACTTACAAAACCAACAACGTTTGCGGAATTAGTCACTATATCTGGATTGTCTCATGGTACAGATGTTTGGTTGGGAAATGCCAAAGATTTGATTGATAATGGAACTTGTAAGTTGAATGAAGTTATTGGTTGTCGTGACGATATCATGGTTGATTTAATGGGATATGGTGTTAAACCAAAATTATCGTTTACGATCATGGAAAGTGTTCGTAAGGGTAAAGGTTTAAAAGATGAATGGGTTACTGAAATGAAGGCGAACAATGTACCAGAATGGTTTATTGATTCTTGTACAAAAATCAAGTACATGTTCCCTAAGGCCCATGCGGTTGCCTATGTTATGATGGCCGTGCGTATTGCGTGGTTTAAAGTACATATGCCAGTACATTACTATTGTATGTATTTTAGTATTCGTTGTGATGCCTATGATGTGCAGACAATGATTCAAGGTGAGGCAGCTATTCGTCAAAGAATGGCGGACATCAAACATATGAAAGAGGACAAAACACAAAAGCCAAGTGATAAAGAATTGGCGATTTATGATACGTTAGAACTTGCTTTAGAAATGGTATTGCGTGGCTTTAGATTCTCGAATATTAGTATTAATCGTAGTGCAGCTACCGAATTTATTGTGGATCCAGATGATCCAAAAGCAATTATTCCGCCTTTTACAAGTATTGATGGTTTGGGTTCAAACGTAGGCTTATCTGTTGTAAAGGCAAGGGAAGAGAAACCATTCCTTTCTAAGGAAGATGTATTAAAGCGTACACAGCTTTCCAAGACATTAGTTGAAAAGCTAGCAGAAATGAATGCGTTAGAGGGTTTGGATGAAGAAAATCAAATGACACTGTTTTAGGCAGTGTCATTTTTTTGAAACGATTTTTAGAAGCATATGATAAGACGATTGACTCTTGCGTTACTATTTTAGCTAATAGTAAATTAATGTGTGTTTTGAAAGATAAAGAATATGAAATTTTTCTAGTAAATGGGATAACATTATCTTTACACTTTTAATGAGTTATATGGATCAGAACTATTATAAAAAGCATGATACATTTAAATTTATTACTGAAGATGAAACTAGAACATATCAAATTTTTAGAGTAATGAATGTTGATTAAAATAACTTGAATGATTCTTTAGAATTTACACAAACTGAATGGGGTTCAACAAATTCATTTAATGCATTTATATCAGATTCCATTAATAGAGGATTGTATAAAACTGGTGTTTCAGTAAATAAAGAAGATCAGTTAATGACATTGGTTACTTGTGACACAAGAGATAACAATAAGAAAATAGTGATTCTGGCTAAATTGATTAATTCAAAGATTTAATAAATTCATGAAATGTTTATGTATTTGTGATATGGTGGAGCTATAAGAATTTCATGTAAAGGGTGTGAAACAATGTTATGGCTTATACCGGCTAATCCTAATATTTATGATATTGAATCTGCATTTAATGATTTAGAATTTATTGATTGGCGAAAAAATGCAAATTATTCTGTGGGGGATTATGTTTATATTTACGTAAGCAGACCTATACAGACAATTGAGTATCTTTGTGAAGTGATACAAACCGATGTTGATAAGAACAGTTTAATTAATGATAAAAAATACTGGAGAAATCCTGATAATTATGATGAGATAACAAGAAAAGATTATGTTCGATTTAAATTGATTAAACAATTTAATTTTGATAACTTATCAGTTTTTGATATACAAAGAAGAGGAATGGCAGGCAATATTCAAGGGCCACGGAAAATGCTAGGTACTGATAATTTTCTAACTTCATGGGCAGAGTATATTCTAGAAACTACAAATACATTTAATTATTATCAAAATACAAGAGAAGAAAATTATGAAGTTTTAACAGTTCCTATTAATGGGACCCTGGAATTAATAGAAAAATACAATGTTCATGCTCATCCTTTAACACAAGGTTATCCTCAAAAAGTACCTAAATATATTGCTTTTAGAGAAACTGGCGGTGTAATTAATGCTGTTTATCAAGTAGAAGACGTCATAGAAGTCATACCGGATAAATATATCGGAAATGATAATGTGTATAAATATATTCAAGAAAGAAAGAATACATTTAAATTATCTAAGAAGAATACAGTATATCGATTTTATTTAATCAAACTATTAAGTAAACTAGATTCTTCCTTTGTGTTATCACCTAATCCTCAAGGAGCAAAATATTTATATTTACACGATTTGATTAAAAATAATAAGTATAGCAATTTTTGGAATAAATTTATATCAACTGCATATTCAAATGAAATCTTTTCAGATAATTTCAAAAAGTCTAATATGATTAATAAGTCGTATTATGATTTGAGATGGGGAGATAATGAAATGCATCTAGCAATTCGAAATAGTTCAACTAAATGCTTAGAGGTATACATTCAAGAGAGTGTTGAATTGTACCATTTTTTCAATGAAAATTTTGAAGAATTAAAAAAGGGTACAAATGGAATTTGGACTATTCCAACCAAAACATTAGAAAACGAAACTAAACACAAAAAATTGGTTTTGTCATATGATTCAGAAAATTACAATGAGGATTCATATATAACTTGGATTATTCAAGAAGCACTGCAGTTGAAAGAAAATATTGTTTTGATGCTAAAAAAGAGAAATAGATTTATAGTTCAAAGAAACGAAGAAGAAGATACAAAAATTAAAGTTGCAATTTCCAATGTAAAAAGAAGTGAGGAACAATTTCAATATTCAAGTGATTTAAAATTAAAATCAACACCTAAAATTATACATGGTATTTCCATCTATAAGAGAGAAAAACAGGTAGCTCTTAATGCTTTGAATCATGCAAATTATAAATGTGAAGTAGATAAAGATCATAAGTGCTTTTTAAGAAAAGACGGAGAAACGCCATACACAGAAGCACACCATTTAGTGCCTCTGTCTTTCCAGGATGATTTTGAATATTCGTTGGATATTGAAGAAAACATTGTTTCATTATGCAGTAATTGTCATAATGAAATTCATTATGGCTATAATGCTATAAATATTATTACTCAGTTATACGAAGAAAGAAAAGATTTACTTAAAGGTAAAGGGATAGATATCACTTTGGAAAAATTGTTATCTTATTATGGATATTAAAAATGTTATGCATATAGAAGTGAGATTACTTGAAAGGAGCTAATTATTATGGATGCAGATAGAAATTTACTTGAGGTCCTTTCAGTTAGGGGGATTATAAAAGATGATGAAGATCAAATTATAAAAGGAAATGATAAGCTTTATAGTTTTCCGGTTTCAGATTTGATTGATCTTCGTGAATATTATTTTGAAATAGTCAAGCTATATGAAAAAGAGTATGTGTTAGGTGGAATTAAAACTACATTTGTAGAAAGTTATCCGGATGAATCTTATATGTACAGTCAGGATTTGAATTTTTTGATGCTAATTATACATGTTATTGATTTCAAAGTGATGTTTGGAATTCGATATAAAAACATCTCTATTTCTAGTTATCGCTATGGAGGAATGAAGAAAATAGAAGAAATCCAAGAAAAGATATTGCATCTAATTAAAAAGAATAAATACATTTCATACTATGAGATTCTTCAATCTCTTAGTGAAATAGATAGAATGGATCTAATTACTAGTTTAGAAAATTTAATTGAGGCTAGAAAAATTGTTTATATAGAGCGTAAGCGTAAAGAAAATTTTTGGGAAATTAGTGCTATGTAAGAATTTAAAAGTTAAAAGAATAGGAAGAAAAGAAGTGTCTATATGAATAGATACTTTTCTTTTTGCCTGATTTTGAAAATCGTTTCTAAAACAGTCATAATATTATTTACGTTTGACAATTAAAAACTTCTATCCATTATTAATGGAAAATGTCAATTGCTTAATGTAAATTTTAACATATATGTAATAGTGTGGTAAAATATTTACATTATTGGAGGAGAAATATGAAAAAGAAAGGATATAATATAACGCTTGGCATTTTTATTGGATTAATTGCCGGTGTTATTGTAGGAATTATTATGCCGGAATGGGCAAATACTGCATTGAGTGTTGTGGCTTCCATTTATATGTCGGCATTAAAAATGATGATTTTCCCACTTGTATTCACAAGTTTAGTCATGGGAATTATTGGTATTGGTGATATTGCCAAAACAGGAAAAGTAGGTTTACATGCTTTATTATGGTATACAGGTACAACGGCTTTAGCTTCTGGCTTAGGATTGGTTTTACCTCGTATGTTACATTTGGGAAGAAATGCACATATTGTGGCAACTAAGACTCAAGTAGAAGCGGCTACGTTTAATGGATTGTTGGATACTTTACAGAACATTATTCCTTCAAATCCAGTAGAAGCATTCGCAACAGGAAATATGCTTCAAGTACTAGCTTTTGCGGTAATTATTGGTCTTGCATGTTTGGCAATCAAAGAAAAGGCAGATCCATTTGTGAATTTGTGTGATTCTATTTATCAAATTTCTATTTTTATCATTAGTAAAATCATGTATGTGACTCCATTTGGAGTATTCGCATGTATTGCGACAGTTATGTACTCAAATGGAATTGATACAATGCTTCAATTGGGACAAGTATTATTGGCTTTATATATTACGTTCTATTTATATGCATTTATTATTTATGGTGGTATGGTCAAATTGTTTGGAAAATACAGTCCAATTCAATTCTTTAAAGATGTTGCACCGGCTGCATTGAATGCGTTTGGAACTTGTTCAAGTAGTGCTACGATTCCACTTTCATTAAAGTGTGCAACTGAAAAAATTGGTATTCCAGAAGAAATTACATCTTTAACTTTACCTTTGGGTGCAACAATCAATATGGATGCTGTTTCAATTTTGATGTCATTTATGATCACATTCTTTGCGAGTGCACTTGGTATTGATTTAAGTATGGGTACAATGGTTACAGTACTTGCTTGTAACGTATTGTTAAGTATTGGTACTCCAGGTGTTCCTGGTGGTGCGATTGCGGCTTTTGCGGCTTTATGTCCAATTGCAGGTATCCCAACCAATCAAATTTTAGGTGTATATATTTCGGTAAATACTTTATGTGACATGGGAGCTACTTGTGTGAATGTTCTTGGGGATTTAGCTTGTTCAACCGTATTAAAACAGACTTTGCATTTTGAAAAGGTGAAAAAATAAATGAAACCAAATAAAACAATCAGTGAATTTAAAGAGTTTATCGCCAAAGGCAATGTGATGGATATGGCAGTGGGTGTTATCATTGGTGGTGCCTTTGGAAAAATTGTTACTTCTTTAGTAAATGATATATTGATGCCGATTGTGGGAATTTTATTTGGTGGACTTGATTTTACAGGTTTAAAAATACAAGTAGGTACAGCTACAATTACGTATGGTAATTTTATTCAAAATGTTGTGGATTTCTTGATTGTAGCGGCATGTATCTTTTCAATGTTAAAGTTTTTAGCACATTTTAAAAAGACAACGAATGATCAACTTGATCAGGAAGAACCTAAAAAAGATGATACCGTTGTCTTATTAGAAGAGATTCGTGATTTGTTGAAGGCTAATAAAGAAGATAAATAAAATAAATTGAATATGTAACCAACAAGAGTATACCGGTTTTTTTGTCGAGTACTCTTGTTTTTTTAGTGCAAAGATAAAGGACAAGACCAATCAATATTGCGACAAAGGAATCAATAATAAAGTGGGATTCAAAAGGTACAGGTGTAATAAGTGCACTAGATCCTACGACAAATAAGATGTTGAAGATGTTAGATCCAATGATGTTTCCAATCGCAATGTCGGCATTGCCTTTTCTTGCGGCTGTTACAGAAGTGACAAGTTCAGGTAAAGATGTTCCTAAGGCAACGATTGTTAGGCCGATAAATCTTTGACTGACACCTAGTGAAATGGCAATGTTTGTGGCTGCATCTACCGCAAAGTTACTTCCAACCATTAAACATACAAGGCCGAGTGGAATAAATAATGGGTTTGTCTTTTTGATTTCAGTTTCTTCCATTTGATTCTTAGACATTTTAAAGATGTAGTATAAGTAACCAAGAAAGAATAACCACATCACAATACCATCGAATCGTGAAATAGTATGATTTATGCCTTGTAGAATAAGTACAAGTGTTACAAGCATCATAAATGGCATTTCATATTTGATTGTACTATTTTGAATATGTAATGGACGAATGAGAGCGGTAATGCCAAGAATGATTCCTACATTTAATATGTTACTTCCAACAACGTTTCCAATCGTGATGGCAGCATTGGATTTTAAAGCGGCTGTTATAGAAACAAAGGCTTCTGGTAGACTAGTTCCCATCGCAACGATTGTAAGTCCAATGATAAGTTGGGGTATGCCAAAACGAGAGGCGATACTGCTAGCTCCATCCACAAACCAATCGGCTCCTTTTAGTAGTAAAATGAAGCCTAGTACCAATAAAATTATGTTCATATAGTTCCTCCTGGACCAGATAAAATAAAAAGACTCTGGTCTTATTTACCAAAGTCTTGCCATTTCATCACAGTCCGGATTTAACATCGTATTGACGAAGCTGTAAACACATATATGTGCATGCTACTCCCTTTATGGGATTATTATACATATTTTGGTCCAAAAATTCTATGTAATTATGTAAAAATTTCTTAACAAATACAACTTTTCTAGAAAAACCTCATTTTATTTCGTATATGATATAGGAGGTTAAATAATATGAATAAAATTAAGGATAAAACAATGAAGGAATTTCTAGAAAACAATGCCTATTTTGTTGATTTCTTTAATGCCTACTTCTTTGATGGTCAAAGAGTTCTAAAACCAGAGAATTGTGTAGAACTTGATTCAGAGATGAATGATGCGAATATGGATCTAGAAAAGCATGTGGATGTGATTCGTAAGTATAATGATGGAAATCTTTATAGTGCATTCATTATTGAAAATCAAAGTCGTGTAGATGCTTCAATGGTTGTAAGAGCTGCAACATATGAGTATGTAGCTTATGATCGAATGTTAAAGAAGCTTAAAAAGAATAAATCGAAAGAAAAACTACCCATGGTGCACATTCTAGTATTCTATACAGGAGAAAGACCTTGGAATGCAGCTAGTAAGCTTTCAGAACTTGTAGATGTGGATGAAAGATTTAAATCCTATTTCCATGACTACCAAATGAATCTGATTGAAATCACAGGAAATACTTCATATAATTTTAATGAAGAAGACGTGTATAATTTATTCTATATATGTCGAAGTATTTATGATCAGTCAATTTATGAAGGAAAAAGTAATAGCTTTGGGCTTGTAAAGAGTAGTGTGTTAAAAGTGGTCAAGACATTGACGGATGTAGAATGGTTGGATTTAAAGGAATTAGAGGAAAAGGAGGAGATTGCAATGTGTGAAGCAGAAAAGAGATGGCTTGAGGTAAAATCAAAGGAATGGAAAGCTGAAGGAATTGAGTTAGGAATCAAACAAGGCATCGAACAAGGAATTGAACAAGGCATCGAACAAGGCATTGCACTAAACAGATTTGAAGTATACCAAACTATGTTAGACAAAGGTTTCAGTGTCAAAGCAATCGCATCCATCTTCTCAGTGAGTGAAGAGTCGATTAAGAAGATGTTGATGAAAGCTTAGGTGTATTGAGATGTGTGAAGCAGAAAAGAGATGGCTTGAGGTAAAGTCAAAGGAATGGAAAGCTGAAGGAATTGAGTTAGGAATCAAACAAGGAATCGAACAAGGCATTGCACTAAGCAGATTTGAAGTATACCAAACTATGTTAGACAAAGGTTTCAGCATCAAAGCAATCGCATCGATTTTCTCAGTGAGTGAAGAGTCGATTAAGAAGACGTTGATGAAAGTTTAAGCCAAAATGAAAAGAGATAAGTTCTTTTGTTCAATATTTGTAACGATTGATGGGAAGAAAAAAATCTCTTCTTTTCTTTTAAGCCTGTGATATAATAAGGTGACTTTGAAAGGATTGAGAAAATGGTATTTCTTTTATTAGTATTAGGTATGGTCCTTTTAATGAAGGGTGCAGACTTGTTTGTGGATGGCAGTGCAAGTGTGGCTCGTAAATTAAAAGTGCCTTCAGTTATTATTGGTTTGACAATTGTTGCGCTTGGAACAAGTTTACCAGAAGCAAGTGTAAGTATTACGGCTGGTTTAATGGGCAGCAATGAAATTGCGATTTCAAATATTGTTGGTTCCAATATTTTCAATACTTTGGTTGTGGTTGGAACAAGTGCAGTGATTACTCCATTTTTAATGGATAAGGATATTTTGAATCGTGATTTAAAAATCAATATTTTGGTGAGTATTTTACTTTCTGTTTTTGTATTAAATGGAATGTTGAATCGCTTTGAAGGTATGATCTTCTTAGTAGGTTTAGTATTGTTTATTTTAAATTTGATTCGTAGTGCTAAAAAGAATCGTGTTGAGGATGAGGAAGTTGAAACTTTATCGGGAATCAAATGTTTGATTTATATCGTAATCGGTGTTGCGTGTATTATTTGGGGTGGAGATATCACAGTAGATAGTGCAAAACAGATTGCGGCTATGCTTGGAATGAGTGATACTTTGATTGGTTTAACCGTTGTTTCAATTGGTACTTCATTACCTGAGCTAGTAACAAGTGTTGTTGCGGCAAGAAAAGGTGAGAGTGGATTATCTTTAGGAAATGCGATTGGAAGTAACATTATGAATATCTTATTTATTTTAGGTGCTTCTAGTACAATTCATCCGATTGCGGCTACTTCACAAAATATTATTGATACTTTTGTCTTGATCGGTGTATCTCTTTTGATTTATGGCATTGCCAAAAAGGGAGATACAATGACAAGAAAAAAGGGGATCTTTATGATCCTCGTATATGTCATTTATATGATTTATATTATTGTACGCTAGGCGAGTCCTAGCTTTTTTTCTTTCCTTGAGAAAGAATAGCTCGAATGGAATCGAAAAGAATGGGTTTATATTCTTCGATAGGAAGGGGTTGACTATGAAGAATACTGTTATAGCAAGTACTTCCTGTAAGTTCAACTATTAAGTAGAGTATGACTTCTGAATTTTCAAATTCATATCCATTTGCGGTTGCGATTTCGTTAAATTCTTTTATAAGATTGAAACTATCATTATCAATAGCCGTGTTTAACTGGGCATGGAATACTCCCCAAGATAGGTTTCTTTCAACAAATTTTAAAATCAATGGATTGTTTTCTAATCGAATCAATACTTGGTTGATTAAGAAGATGACAGAATCTTCAAAATTACGAATATCATTTTTTTCTAATTGTTTGTGGGCTTCTTCAAAAAGGCGATGTGCTTCTTTTTGAATTAGAATATCGCGTATTTGGTATTTATCTTTGAAATATAGATAAAAAGTTCCTTTTGCGACTCCCGCGTTTTTTACAATATCATTAACAGAGACGTTTGTGATGTCTTCTTTTGTGAATAGATTAAAGGCAGCCTGTAAGAGGTTGTTTTCTTTTATTTTCTTATTTTCAAGTATCTTACTTTTCATGCATATCACCATCCTTATTATAAACAATATTTTACAAATTACAATTAAAAATGACCAATTGAACATATTAAAACAATTGTATATTGGTGATTTAAAAAAATTAAAACAAAAATATTGACTAGTGGTCAGTTTGGTACTATACTCTTCACGTAGTAAAGGAAAGGATAGAAAAAAAGGTGATTCGATATGGATAAGATGTCAAAATGGATAGTTAAATATCGTAATATGATTTTGGCTGTAGCCATTGTTCTTTTGATTCCAAGCGCAATTGGTTATTTCAATACAAATATTAATTACGATTTATTATCTTATTTACCTTCAACTTCAGAATCTATGAAAACACAAAAGATTCTTGGAGATGATTTTAACTTATCGAGTGTAGACTTCTTGGTTGTCAACAATAAGTCTGATCAAGAGGCCGCAAAAATTAAGGAAGAGATTAATAAAATTGATGGAGTTGAAAAATGTATTTGGAGAGATGATGTATTAGATATCTCTGTTCCAAAACAAGCAATTCCAGAAAGCATTCAAGATATGCTTTATTCTGGCGACAGTACAATGATGATTGTTACGTTTAAAGAGCCAACGTCGTCAATGCGTACAATGAATGCGATTAGTAAAATAAAAAAATATACAAAAGATGATTGTTACTTAGGTGGTATGTCAGCCATCAGTGAAGATACAAAAGATCAAACAGAACATGATACACCAATTTATGCAGGTATTGCCGTTGTATTATGTATGATTGTATTGTTCTTGGGATTAGAGAGTACGGTTGCACCAATTGTATTTATGTTAGGAATGATTTTCCCAATCGTTTATAACTTTGGTACTAATGTATTCTTAGGTGAAATTAGTTATATCACAAAGGCTTTGGCCGTTGTATTACAGTTAGCTGTTACTTTGGATTATTCCATCTTCTTATTACATAGATATCAAGAAGAAAAACAAAATCTTCCAAATGAAGAAGCTATGGCTAAGGCTATCAAAGCTACTTTTACTTCAATTACTTCAAGTTCAATCACAACTATTGCTGGTTTCGTTGCCTTGTGTGTAATGCAGTTAACATTAGGTAGAGATATTGGTATTGTCATGGCTAAAGGGGTTGTTCTTGGTGTATTATCAACAATCTTCATTTTGCCTAGCTTGTTGATGTTCTTTGATAAGACAATCGAAAAATATAAACATAAAACGATTTTGAATGAATTGCACAAGGTGCCTCGTTTTGTGATTCATCACTATAAAAAGATTCTTGTTGCCTTTGTGTTGATTTTCATTCCATTCGGATATGGACAGTCACATACAAATATCTATTATGATTTGATTTCTGGTATGCCAGGTGATTTTGCGAGTATCATTGGTACAAATCAGTTAAAAGATAAATTTGATATGACAACGACTCATTTTGTTTTGGTAGATGACAAATTAACAACAAATGAAATTCAGAATATGTGTTCTGAAATCAAAGATTTAAAAGGTATTCATAACGTATTAGCTTATGAAGAATTTGTGGGTCCAGGACTTGCATCTAACTTTACTCCAAGTGTAGTAAAGGATATTTTCCAAAATGGTGGAAAGAAATTGATAGTAGTAAACAGTGATTATAAAGCTGCAACCGATGAATTAAATACACAATTAGATAAAATGGATACCATCATTCATAAATATGATAAGAAGGGTATGATTGGTGGAGAAGGAAGTATGACACGTGATTTGATCACGACAACAAATACAGATTTTGCGATGGTTAACGTGTTATCAGTCATCATGATCTTTATCATTGTTGCCTTAACATTTAAATCATTTGCACTTCCAGTCATCTTAGTATTAACAATTGAATTTGCGATCACAATCAATATGGGTATTCCATTCTTTACAGGAACTACACTTCCATTTATCGCAAGTATGGTTATTGGAACTATTCAATTGGGGGCTACAGTTGACTACGCTATCCTAATGACAACGCGTTTTAAAGAAGAGTTATCGCATGGTAAGAAGGTTAAGGAAGCTGCTTTGATTGCGATGGAAAAATCGAGTGTGTCAATTATGACAAGTGGATTCTCATTCTTTGCCGCATGTATCGGTGTAAGTTTTGTAGCTAAGATGGATTTAATTAAATCATTAGTTATTTTATTAGCACGTGGTGCTTTAATTTCAGTCGTAAGTATTTTATTGGTATTACCTTCATTGTTGATTTTCTGTCATAAGTTCATTGAAAAGACGACAAAGAATTGGCCAGAATCAAACATGGAAGCGAAAGGAGAATAAATATGAATTTAAGTCATACAGTAAAAGTAGTTGGTAGTGTAGTGTTAAGTGCAGTTATGGCAGGAAGTATGATGCCTGTGACTGTATTTGCACAAGGTAATGATGAAAATCCTACAGAAAAAACAGAAACTGTTTATTCTGTATTAAACTCAGATGGTTCAATCAGTGATACAATCGTATCTAGTTGGTTACATGATGAGGATGGAATTAATAATATTAAAGAAACTTTAAACTTAACAGATGTTAAGAACATTAAATCAAATGAAAAACCTTCAAAAGATGGAAATACATATACATGGAATGCGAAGGGTAATGATGTGTATTATGAAGGAACAGCCACAAAACAACTTCCTGTGTCTGTTAAGATTCATTATGAATTAGATGGTCAAGAAATTTCTGCAGATGATATTCAAGGAAAATCAGGACATTTAAAATTAACTATTTCTTTCGCAAATAACTATTCAGAAGTTAAAAATATCAATGGTAAATCCATTGTGATTCACCCTAGTTATTTAGCTGGTGGTATGTTGAATATGAGTACTGGCAAGTTCTCAAATGTAAAATGTGAATCTGGTAAGATTGTTAATGATGGTACAAATGAAATGTTGGCATTTGCGAATATTCCAGGATTAAGTGAAACATTAAAATCTGCTGGTTTAGATAAAGTAAATGATCAATTAGGAATCAGTGATGATGTAACAGTTGAAGCCGATGTCAATGATTTTGATCTAGGTTCAATCATGATTGGTATGACAAACGAAATTGATTTAGCAGATGAATTAAATGGTATTGGTTCTGTATCTGAATTAACAGATGGAATTGACCAATTAATTGAAGCTGATGATCAATTGATTGATGGATCTAAACAATTGTATGATGGAACAACACAATTAAAAGAAGGTATTTCTCCATTATCAAGTGCTTATCCTCAAATTGAAACATTAACAAATGCATTTGATCAATTACATGATGGAACAACAACTTTAAGTACTGGTTTAAATCAATATACGGCTGGTGTGGATCAATTAAATGTTGTTAGTAAACAAAATTTATATAAATTATCAATGGGTGCTACAACATTAAATACATCTTTAAATAATGAAGAATCAAAGAGTCAATTAACACAATTGGTTCAAGGATCTAATGATTTGAACGAAGGTATTCAGTATTTAAATGAACAAGTAAATGGTGATGACAGTATGTTAAAACCAGATATGGTAAAAAAACTTACTGAAGCTTTAGAGACTACGAATGAAGAGGTTGAAAATTTAGGAAAAGTACTTAATGATTTACAAGATGAAGATGGTGCATTTATTGATTTAAGTAAGCAAATTAGTGAAGCTAGAAAATATGTTGATAAATTAGGAGCTCTACAAACAGGCTTTAAGCAAGTTACAGATGGAGCATCAGCAATTATTACTGCAGATAATGCACAAATTAAGAGTGTTGATGATCAATTAGCTGCTATTCGTACAAAAGAAATCAACGCACTAAATGCTTCAATTGAAGCTTTAAAAAACGCAGCTAATGCAGTTCCAGAAGATGATACAACTGGAGCTAAAGCCAAGATTGAAGAACAAATTAATGCATTAGAAAGCCAGAAAGCAACATTAGGAGATGCATCTTCATTAAGTGTTACATTGAAAGATTTAAGTCAATGTCAGGCGGGTATTGATAAAATTGTTGTGGATTCAAAGGGAACTTTAAAAGAATTAAATGAAATTTATAATAGTTCTGAAACTGACATTAACAAACTTAGTGCAAAATTAGGTGAAGCTAAAAAATCAGTTGAAGTTTTAAATGGTGTAATGAATAGTTTAAATGAAAATGGTATGACAGGTGAAGAGTTTGAAACAAAAGTGAATACTTTAAAAGCTGGAGTTGAAAAATTAGCAACGAATTCACCTGCTATAGCTAATGGTGTAGCCACTCTAGCAAACAAATTAAATAGTTTAGGTGAAGGCTTAAATGGTTTAGATTCAGGTATGTCTCAGGCTTATACAGGAATAACTCAAGCAACAAGTCAATTGTCTGAAAACAGTGATTCTTTAAGAAATGGTGCAAAGGCATTAAATGATGGAACTGCACAATTAAGTGCATCTAAGTCAAAGATGAGCGAATTAACAAGTGGATTAACTAAACTAAGTGATGCCGTTGATCAATTGAATGATGGTGCTCAACAATTATACGAAGGTAATGAACAATTCAAGTCTGAAGGATTGGATCAATTAAAAGAAAAGGTTGATCTAGGTGTTGGAGAACTTGGAACATTACAGAGTGTAATGGATGAAATCAAAGCTATGAATAAAGAATATGCTTCTTACTCTGGTGCTCCAGAAGGTGCTACAGTAACAAGTCGTTACGTATTCCGTACTAAGGAAGAAAGTTCTAAATAGTTTATAAAGGTATTCTTCGGAATGCCTTTTTAATTTGATATTCTTTTGTTGGCGTGTTAGAATAAAGTAGAATTTATATGGGGGTATATAATCATGAAACATATTAATACAGTAGATACTCGTAACTTGTGTGAAAGTGCAAAAAATGGCGGATGTGGAGAATGCCAAACTTCTTGCCAATCAGCTTGTAAAACTAGCTGTGGAATTGCGAACCAAGCTTGCGAAAATAATAAAGAAAGTAAGTAATTAAGAAATGCCGAAGTGATTCGGCATTTTTAATGCCGCCTTTAAGGTAGCATTTTTTTAAATTTGAGGGAGGAAAAAATACATGATTCATCAATATAAAATGTTTGATCAGAATATTGTATTGGATATTTGTTCAGGAAGTATTCATGTGGTAGATGAGATTGCCTATGATATGATTGCTGAATTTTTAGATAAAGATAAAAATGCTTTGGTTCTAGAAATGAAAGAAAAATATCCAAGTGTTGAAACATCTGAATTAGAAGAATGTTATGATCAAATTTTAGAATTAAAAGAACAAGGTCGTTTATTTAGTGAAGATACATATGAGCCAATGGCAGGACAATTAAAAGCTAAGACAAGTGGTGTTATTAAAGCTTTATGTCTACATATTGCCCATACTTGTAACTTGAATTGCTCTTATTGTTTTGCCAGTCAAGGAAAATATCATGGAGATCGTGCACTAATGAGTTTTGAAACAGGTAAACGTGCTCTTGATTTCTTGGTGGAAAACTCAGGAACACGAAGAAACTTAGAAGTAGATTTCTTTGGTGGAGAACCACTAATGAATTTTGATGTGGTTAAACAATTAGTAGCCTATGCCCGTAGCATTGAAAAAGAAGCCGGAAAGAATTTCCGCTTTACATTAACGACAAATGGTATGTTGATCGATGATGATGTGATTGAATTTGCGAACAAAGAAATGAGCAATGTTGTTTTAAGTTTAGATGGTCGTAAAGAAGTTCATGACCGTTATCGTGTGGATTATTCTGGAAAAGGAAGCTTTGATACGATCGTTCCTAAGTTCCAAAAGTTAGTAAAGGCTCGTGAAGGTAAAAATTACTATATGCGTGGTACTTTTACACATGCCAATCCAGACTTCTTAAAAGATGTTCAGCAAATGTTAGATTTAGGATTTAGAGAATTAAGTATGGAACCTGTTGTTGCTAGTTCAGATGATCCTGCAGCACTAACTCAAGCTGATCGTGAAATTGTTATGAAACAATATGAAGATTTGGCTAAGTTAATGCTTGATTATGATGATAAGAAAGATCCATTTACTTTCTATCACTATATGATCGATTTAAAAGGCGGACCATGTATTTATAAACGTATTTCAGGATGTGGTTCAGGAACCGAATATATGGCTGTAACACCATGGGGAGATTTATATCCTTGTCACCAATTTGTAGGAGAAGAAGCCTTTAAATTAGGAGACATTTATACAGGTGTCACAAATAAAAAGATTCAAGATGAGTTCGCATCATGTAACGTATATGCACGTAAAGAATGTGCAGACTGCTGGGCAAGACTTTATTGTTCAGGAGGATGTGCTGCCAATGCATATCATGCGACAGGATCTGTCAAAGGTGTATATAAAGAGGGTTGTGAACTATTCTGTAAACGATTAGAATGTGCACTTGCCGTAGCCATTATTCGTGATATGAAAGAAAATAATAATGAAGACGCCGATTGTTAGTTTTCTAAAATCATATCAAGAAAAGTCACCTGTAAGAATGCATATGCCAGGCCATAAAGGTGCTGGCATTCTTGGTTTTGAAGGAATGGACCTTACAGAAATTTCTGGAGCCGATGAATTGTTTGCGGCAGAGGGAATCATTAAGGAAAGTGAACAAAACGCTTCAACCTTATTTGGATGTCCAACCTATTATTCAACCCAAGGTTCGACTTTATGCATTCAAACGATGTGTACGATATTATGCCAAGATGCCAAAAGTAAAGGCAAGAAACCTAAGATTCTTGCAGGAAGAAATGCTCATCGAAGCTTTATTCATGCGGCTGCACTTTTAGATTTTGACATAGAATGGCTTTATGGAAATAGTGACTACTTATCTTGTAAGATCAATGCGAAAGATTTAGAAAAGAAAATTATTGAAAACAATCCGACGGCTGTATATTTGACAAATCCTGATTATTTAGGAAATCTTTTGGATATTAAAGCATTAGCTTCTATATGTAAAAAACACAATGTATTACTAGCCATAGACAATGCACATGGTGCGTATCTTCGCTTTCTTGAAGATTCTTTACACCCCATTGATTTAGGAGCTGATCTATGTTGTGACTCTGCTCATAAAACATTACCCGTACTTACAGGCGGAGCTTATCTTCACTTAAGTGATTCTTTGAATCAAGTATGGAAAAATGACGTTAAACATTTTATGGAGTATTTTTCTTCTACAAGTCCATCCTATTTGATTATGGCATCTTTAGATGCGGCAAATGATGTGTTGGACCATACATTTAGAAACTCTTTGTCTGAATGTATTCAAAGAGTTGATTTATTAAAGAATACTTTAGTTCAATATGGGTATACGATTCTATCTGGTGAACCCATGAAGATTACGATTGCAACGAAAGAGTTTGGCTATACTGGAAATGAAATTGCAGATTTTTTAATGAATTGTGATATCTATCCTGAATTCTATGATACTGATTATATTGTATTGATGCCATCTCCATATAATACGAAAGATGATTTTGAAAGATTAGAGAAATGTTTGTGTGGAATTGAAAGAAAAGCTATTTTAGTAAATAAACCACCAAAAATAGAACAATCTAATAAAGCAATGAATATACGCCAAGCTGTATTTGCGCCAAGCATGACAGTAGATGTTTCTAAATCTTTAGGAAAAATATGTTCAAGCGTTACTGTATCTTGTCCTCCAGCTATTCTTCCTGTAATTCCAGGCGAAATAATCAGTGAATGTTCGATTGAAGTCATGAAATATTATGGTATTGAAACTGTACGAGTTGTCAAAGAATGACAGCTCTTTTTCTTTTGTATATGTGAAACCGCTAACAATTAAAGTATAATGAAATAAGAAGTAATCATACACAAAGGAGGAGAATCATATGTTTGACAAATTATTTGATCCCATACAAATACGTGGTATGGAATTAAGAAATCGTGTTGTCATGTCCGCGATGGGAACACACGAAAGTGCAGAAAGTGAAGATGGAAAGAGTGTTACAGATAAGCTGATTGCGTATCATGTAGCACGTGCAAAAGGTGGAAACGGATTAAATACAATAGAAGTTACAAGTGTAGATGCAGCGAGTGCTCCACATGGATTTTTATCGATTGCCGAAGATAAGTACATTCCTGGATTTAGAAAATTAAATGATGCCGTGCATGAAGCTGGAGGAAAAACTTGCGTTCAATTATGGCAAGGTGGATTGGCTGTAGCTTCGGATCAAACGGCTCAGATCTTAGTGCCAAATGACTTACCATTAAGTCCACAATATACAGTGCCAGCTATCACAAACGAAAGATTACTCGATATAATAGATAAGTTTGGACAAGCTGCAAAACGTGCAGTAGAAGCTGGCTTTGATTGTTTAGAATTCCATTGCGCGCATAACTATTTACCACACTCAATGTTGTCGGGTGGAATCAACCATAGAAGTGATGAGTGGGGTGGATCGTTTAAAAATCGTAAGAAATTCCCGTTGGAATGTATTAAATCTATTCGTGCCAATATGCCAGAGGACATGCCACTATTCATGCGTGTCGATTGTCATGATGACATGTTAGAAGGTGGATTAACGGTTGAAGAAGTGATTGAATTTTGTAAAGATGCCAAAGAATTAGGTGTTGACGTTTTAAATATTAGTCGTGGAAATATCTTAACGGCAGCTACATTATATGAAGTGGCTCCAGTTGATATTGAAAATGGATTTAACGTAGAAGATGCTGCACGCATTCGTAAAGAAACGGGTATGTTGACAATGCCATGTGGACGTATCAATACGCCTGAATTTGCCGAAAAAATATTAGAAGAGGATAAGGCTGATTTAGTTGTCATGGCTCGTGCTCAGCTTGCCGATGCCAATTTCTGTAATAAGGCAAAGGAAGGTAAAGTCAATCAGATTCGCTATTGTATCGGATGTAACCAAGGTTGTTATGACTCATTCTGTGCTTCTTTATACAATCCAGCTATTAAACATATTACTTGTATGCGAAATCCTGGTTTATTAGAAGAAGAAACATTAGGTTTAAAATCTGGCTCTGTTTCTAAAAAAGTTGTCATCTTAGGTGGTGGAATTGCGGGTATGGAAGCAGCTTTAGATTTAAAAGAAACAGGCAATATACCAATCTTATTTGAAAAGAGTGAAAGTCTTGGTGGGCAATTCTTATTGGCTGGTGCTATTTCAGCTAAAAAAGATTTTAAGAATGCCGTAGACAAAATGATTTTGGATGTTCAAGAATCTGGTATTGAAGTGCACTTAAATACGGTTTGTACTAAAGAAATGCTTGAAGAAATTAAGCCGGATGCACTCATTGTTGCGATTGGATCAAGTCCATTTATACTTCCAATTGAGGGTAGTGAAAGAGCAATTGTTGCACATGATGTATTAAGTGAAAAAGTAGAGGTATCAGGCGATAATGTGGTCATTATTGGCGGTGGACTTGTTGGTTTTGAAACAGCAGAATTTTTAGCTGCCAAACAAAAGAAAGTAACGGTTCTAGAAATGAAAGAAAAAGCTTTACAAGATCTAGGACCATTGCGTCAAATTACAGCTCAATTTGCGATGGCACAAATGCCAATCACAATAGAAACAAGTGCAACTGTAGAAAAAATTGATGATCATGTCGTTGTTGCCAGTGGCAAAGAATATCCATATGACAGTGTGATTATGGCTGTTGGATCAAAGGCAAATGATACAAGTATGTATGCAGATTTAGGTATTCCTACATATATCATTGGTGACTGCAAGAAAGCAGGTATTGCCTTAGATGCATTTAAAGATGCTTATCATGCCGTATTAGAAATTAATAAGTAACATAAAAAGTGAAGTCTTAATCGGCTTCACTTTTAAATTGGTCAATATATTTTTGTACAGAATTTGTCATTTCTTTTGAAAAATCAGAATTGTATTTTCTGTCACAGAACGCTTCTGTCCATTCACTTAGTTTCTTATTTCCAGCTTTGTGTTCAAACATATTTTCTAGTTCTTGTTCATTCTTTCTGTAATAATGATCAACACAAACAATGTCTTCTAATTTGCAACGCTGTGGTTTTTGTCTTTTAAAATGATCATCTGCAGGATATCCAAGTACTAACATGCATACAGGGACCACATATTCTGGAAGATGTAACAATTCTCTATGTAGATCATGCTGCTCTAAAATATCACCAATGTAACAAGATCCAATACCTAGACTTTCGGCTGCTACAACCGCATTTTGCGCGGCAATCGTCGCATCCGTTGTCGCAAGTAATAAATCGCCTACGCCTGGTTTTCTAGGATTACAGTTTTCGTGGTTGAATAAATCATACCATTTTTGAAAGTCGGCACAGAAAATCAAAACCATTTTAGCTTGGTTAATAAATGGTTGGTTGTCACACGTTTTAGATAGTGTTTCTTGTAGCTTTTCATCTTGTACATCAATGATGGTATACATCTGTTGGTTTCCAGCGCTAGGGGCTTGCATAGCAGCTTGAAGTATCCGTGTTTTGTCTTCTTGTGATATTTCTTTATCTTCAAAAATACGACATGACTTACGGTCAAATAAACTTTGAATGATTGGGTTCATAAACATTCCTTCTTTCTTTTGAAAATATTTTACACTAGATATGATATTATTTATGTATGAAACTCAAAGAAATTAAGAAAAACGCACACAAAAATGTAAAAACACACTACGCGACCTATTTAGTGTTATGTCTTGCGGCAGTACTTATGGGAAGTGAATTCAGTTCGACTTTATCACTTTTAAAGCAAGATAATGCCAAAAGTGTTTCAGGCTTATTGATGCACTCCTCTTTTGTGAAGTCCATGACATCTTTACTTCCTGAAGGTGTCTTTGGTACGAGTAATGGTGTATTTGCGCATGTCGTGAATGGAATTACTTCAGGTTCTTTTGTGAAGACACTGTTTTTAGGTTTATCTACCATTGTTCATTCTAAAGATATTGCGAGTATTTGTTTTGTCGTAATAGGTTTATGCATATCTGTATTTTATAGAGTCTATATTGTGAATGTTTTGCCAGTTATTAATCGCAGACTCTTTTTGGAAGGAAGAGTCTATGCCAAACTTCCACTTGATCGATTGGTTTATTTAATGCGTATTCGCAAACAGATACATGTTGCGTTTGTGAAGTTAGTGAAATCCATTATTTTGACAGTTATGAATTTTACGGTTGTTGGAGGAATATATTTTTACTATGTATATTTTTTAGTGGATTATATTTTGGCAGAAAATCCAACTATATCTTTAAAAGATGCATTTTCTCTATCTCGTAATATGATGAAGGGGCATAAGTTTGAATGTTTTAAATGGCAACTATCAATGGCAGGATGGTATATTCTAGATGTATGTACATTTGGAATGAGTGCTATATTCTATTCAAATATGTATCGTATGTCAGTAATGTGTGAATTTTATACATTAAGAAGAAAAGAATTTCAGAGTGCTATTTTAAACGATACGTATTTATTTGAAAAACCAAGTAGTGCTTTGATGCGAAATACGTATTCCGATGTGATTGCGGCATTAAATGCGAAAAATCCAATAGAGAATGCGTATACGGGTGTTAAAAAATTCTTGTGTGATAATTTTGGAATCATCTTTCATTTGAGTTCAAAAGAAAAACAATACGAGAGATATACCTATGCTAAGATGGAAGCAGAAACTATGATTACCGAAGTGTACTTATTATGTTATCCAGTTCGTCTATCTCCAATTGAAGAGGAGTATAAGAAGTCAAATCTTCGGGTTTTACATCCAAATCGAAATTATACAATCACATCCATTTTAGTATGTTTCTTCTTTATGTGTTTTGTCGGATGGATCTGGGAAGTCAGTTTATCTATGATTAGCTATGGAGTATTTGTGAATCGTGGTGTTTTACATGGTCCATGGATTCCTATTTATGGTTTTGGATGTATATTGATTCTACTTTTATTAAAACGATTTAGAATGCGACCTAAAGTTGAATTTAGTATGGCCGTACTTCTTTGTGGCTGCATTGAATATTTTACAGGATTCTTTTTAGAACTCACGCACAATGGTCAGAAATGGTGGGATTATACAGGCTACTTCTTAAATCTTCATGGAAGAATTTGTGCGGAAGGTTTATTAGTGTTTGGCGTTGGTGGTATGGCATTCGTCTATGTCGTTGCACCATTAATTGATAACTGGGTAAAGGAACACTTGAATAAAAAATTATCAGCAGCGTGTTTAGTTTTACTTCTTTTATTTGGTGGGGATGTGATTTATTCGCACTTTGAACCCAATGTAGGAGAGGGTGTGACTCGATGATAAAAAAGTTAAATGGAAATCAAATCAAGATGATTGCGATCATTGCGATGTTTATGGATCATTTCGCAACAACGTTGTATCCAAATTATGAAAAATTCTGGTGGCTTTTATTGATACATTTAATTGGACGAGTGGCAGCACCTATTATGTGGTTTATGGTGGTGGAAGGCTATACGCATACGCATAGTTTAAAGAAATATTTAGAAAGATTATTGATTTTTTCAATCATTGCTCACTTTGCGTATAACTTCTGTTTTGGCATATCTTTTATTCCATTTAAAGAATCATTCTTAAATCAAACAAGTATTATATGGCCACTATTCTTATCGGTGATTGGTTTATGGGTCGAAGATCAAGATTGGAAAGACGCAAAGAAAATAGGTTGTATTCTTGTTCTTTGTTTATTGGCATTTCCAAGTGATTGGTCATGTTTTCCGATTCTTTGCACAAATCATATTTATAAAAATCAAGGCAATCTAAAAAAACAAGTACTCGGTATGGCTTTATATATTTCTATGTATGTCCTTGTTTATTGTTTATGCATAGATGTAGTATATGGTTTATTACAGTTTGGGATTATTTTAGTATATCCAATTATGTCTTTATATGATGGAACAAGAGGAAAGAGTACATTTATGAAATGGTTCTTTTATTGGTTCTATGTAGGACATTTAATTTTGTGTGGATTGATTCGTGTAATGATGTAGAGGAAAAGCATGTATGAGTAAAAAAGTACGTAGAGTGCCAGTCATTCTTGATGCAGGGAAAATTAAAGATTTGCCACAAGAAGACATACGGATGATTCTAAGAGGTGCAGATGAATTGATTTCAACTGGTGGAAGAAGTATGTTGGCTAAAATATTAAAAGGTTCAAAGGATAAAAAGATATTTGAACATCAACTAAATGAATGTCCTGCTTATGGATACTATCAGGATATGAAATTAGATGATATCGCAAAATGCATTGATTGGATGATCAAGGAAGATTATCTCAGAATTGAGTATGATTATCGTCTGCCTTTATTGGTATTTTCAGAAAGCTCCTCTTTTGCAAATGAATGGTAATTATTCGCTTATTTACTGTGCTTAGAGCTCATTGCATCTCGATACCGC